>JBCCZD010000145.1:0-10317 GCA_039188275.1 Planctomycetota bacterium | reverse complement strand
GGCTTGGGTTCATAGCTGCTCCTCGCTCGCCGCATCCGGGCAATCGGCTTGGCGCCCAGCGGATTCGGGACCAGTGGCTTCGGGGACATTGGCTTCGGGGCCTGCGACCTCTTGCAATAGTTCCTCAAGGCGACTCAGCAGCCGGTCGCGGTCCTCGGCGTAGTGGACTTCCTCGGCGATGATCCGCCCTAGGGCTTCAACGAACTTCTGCAACTGGGTCGGCGTCACCGAACGGGCGTCGCGGCGGCCGTAGCGGTCGGGCGATCGGCGTTCAAGCCACCAGACGCTTGCCCGCCAGTTCTTCTCTTCCTGGGCGGCGTCTTTCAGGTTCTTCATGTGGACCAGCTCGGCGCCCGCCTCGGCTTGCTCCAGGCTGCGAGCGAACGAGGCGTCGGACTGGATCGCCCGCTGGAGGTCAGCCATCGTGCAGCCGAGGTACCTCGCCGCGATCTGGCGGTCGCACCCTACCGCGGCAATCGTGCACACTTCGCGTTTCTGATCGGCGGAAAACGCTTCCATAGGTCGATTCGCTAGTCCTTCGCGGGCGTTCCGAGGTACTCGAACGAGACGACCGCGCGGCCCGCCGAGTTGCGGTACTTCTTGAAGACGGTATTCGGCGACTTCGATTGCCCGGTCTTCTTGACCGACACCGCCCGCCAGCTCGACGAACGCCGGCAGTGGTGGATTAAAGCCGGGTGACTGCTAGTGACATTGACCCGAAAGCCTTCGTCGCGGTGGAGCTGGGCGACCGCGGCTACCATCCGCATGCCGATGCCGATGCCCTGGTAATCGGGCAGCGTGACGATCCGCGTGAACCGTCGCCGGCCGCGTTGGGCGATCGTCGGCAGCGTCGCGCAGAACCCCACCGGCTCGTCGTCCCAGGTCGCCAGGTAGCAGCGGGCCTGAGGCGCCAGCGAGCCGCTCAAATAGTGATGACGCGCAAACAACCGCCAAGTTTCCAGTCGGCAGCGGTGGACATGGACCTCGATGGGGGGCCGCCGAAGACGCCTCCGGGTTAGCCGCGACGTCGCCATGTCGAGCACCCAGTCGGGCTCGAGCCATTCCGCCACGTCGTAATGGCACGTCACGCCAACAAACCGCCGCCCGATCCTCCCGCCGCGGATGCCTTTGGCGATCGCCGCCGAGCAGACCTTGGCCACCGTGCGGTCGACGACACTGGTGTACTCATCGAATACAACGGTCGCTGGTTGTCCCTCCGCGTCGGCGCCGCGCCGCTCTGCCAACAGGGCCCTCGCCAAATCGCAGCGGAACTTCTCCCCATTGCTCAAGACGCCGTATGGCTTGATCCAACTCGGCGGCGAGCTGAATCCAACAGCGGTAAGCAGCTCAACAACTTCGCGAACCGCCGTCTCGCCGAAAGCGTCGATCACGGCTTGGTCCGCCGGCCAGTCGGCCCCGGTGTACAACTCGGCCCCAAACGCTTCGCGGGCGACGGTGCTCTTGCCGCTGCCCGAGGGGCCAACGACCAAGCCGATGCGCCAATCCTCGTCCGGCTCGGGGAGTTCGACCGAGAACCGTTCGGTCAGCCGGTCTGCGAGCGGCACATCGAACATGCCGGCGACCTGCTGGACCCGGAACGTGTCGCGTAGGGGTGTCTCCACTACAACGTCAAGACTCGGCACCGGCGCCCCTCCCCTCGCATGCGTTCGTACACGGTCTGCTGCTCCGCCGAGTCCCGGCACTCGACGACCACCTGGTAGAGTTCCGGCACGTCGACGCCCGCCGCTTCCGCCATCGCTTCCAGGTCAGCGGAATTCGCTAGCCCGGCGACCTTGGCGAGCAGCTCACCGACCGGCTCACTCACGGTTTCAGCCCGCGCCAACAGGCCCGTAAGCTCCGCCGCATTAACGCCCGCCATCGCCGCGAGCGGGTCGTGGGAAAGCAGCACCTTCTCGGCCTCGGCGTCGTCGAGGTCGACCACCAGCACCGGGATTAGGGCGTCCGGGGTCGTCTCCACTCGGAGGTGTCCATCAACCAGTTGCAGCGAACCGTCGGGCAGCTCGCGGGCAATCACGGCGTCGGCGTAGCCGACTTCACTCAGGACGCCGCGAAGCGCCCGCCGCTGATGCGTGGGGTGCGTCCGCCAGTTGTGGGGGTGAGGGACAAGCTCGCCCGCGCGGACACGGCGGAGCTCTCTTACACGGTCACGGTAGTTGGCAGACATTGTTCTCGAACTCGGTTTCACTGCTGGCCGGGGATCGGGAACACGCTGCCCACGACGTAGCCGCCGAGCGTTCCCAACGCGACGAGCACTCCCCACCACGTCCGCCGCAACAGCTGGACCCAGCCGACAATGCCGATCTGTTCCCCTTCGCCGCGGAGCAGGCGCTCGTGCCCGCAAACCTTCTGCCAAGTCTCCGACATCAGGCGGTTGACGCTGCCTTGTGCATCGCTGTCGAAGCCCAGCTCACTCTTTAGATACGCCGATATCCGGACGACGATCTCGTGCGTGTCGATCTGCTTGCGCATCAGTTCCTCTTGCCCTTCGAGCAGCCGCTGGATATCGCTCTCCGAGTCGTGGCTGCTCAACGAGATGCTCTCTCTCCGGAACGTTGCCCGCTGAACAAGGGCCAAAAACTAGCAATCAACAACCGGCGAGCGGCCGACTCGACAAGCGTGCCGACTCAAGGCCCTGGCGCCGGCGGGATGATTGGCGCCGCGCCATCGGCCGGCCCGCCGCCCGTCGAAAGGATGACGCCGTCCGAACGCGTGCCGGAGTAGAAGTTCGTCAGGTTGGTCGGCCAGGGCGCGAGGTTCGCGGGCAGCTCGGTCACGGGGATCCCCTCGGCGAGCAGCTCCAGGCGGTCCTCGGTAAAGACTCGGTCCAAGCGGGGCACCGTGTCGACCATCTCGGTCGAAGTGAAGAAATCGGTCGGGTTGTACGCGGCTAGGCTCTGTTCAGTAAGCGCAAATCCGTCGGCGTAAGCCGCCTCACGCGTGACGCCAAAGAGCTCGATCGCCATGTTGGTATAAACCCGCTTAATGTACTGCCCGACCTGCCCCGCGAAGCTGCTCGAGATCTCCATCTCCTTGCGGTTCTCGGTGTGCTGCATCGCCTCGGCGAGCGACACCAAGATCAGGCCAGCCCATCGCCGCAGGAAGGGGTTGCGGACCTTGAAGTAGGGTGTCGGATAAACGCGGAAGACCTCGCCCGCCGGCCGGGCGTGCTGGACCTCTAGGTTGTCCTGCCCCGGCGGCACCGCCCGGCCCGCCAGGATGTTCGCCGCGCGGAGGTACAGCTTGTGCACCCGTTTGCAGGTGTTGATCGACGGCGGGATCCGCAGGTCAACGTCTTCGTGGTGCATGATGTGGAAGAGGTTCCTGCCGACAAGGTCGACCCAGTCCAGCACCTGCGGGTTGAGGCTGCCTACGTCGTTCGACCAGTTTGGAACCGCGTAACCCGCTTCGCCGAAGACGCCGACGTTGTACCAGAGGACGGAATCGGTGTTGGTGATGGGCATAGCTGTCGCTTGTGGCTAGTGGGGTGTTTGCGGGTCCGGTCACGGTGGCGGCGTGGTCTTGCTTCTGGCCACGAGCCGCGCGAGACGGGTCACGAGTCCGCGTTCAACTGCTGCTTGATCAACGAGTCTAGGGTCGTGAGCACGTCGATCGACCCCGGGTATTTGCGGGCGACCTGCTCGCTGGCCCATTGGTGGGCGCGGGCGAAGCCGTCCGTTTCGTAGGGTACGTAGTGGGTTTCGGTCGCCGTGCGTTGCGGCGGGGGTGGCGTGTCGACGGCGATAGGCCGCTGCTCATCGGCGCCCCAACGGTATCGGTGGCTTGCGGCAGGATTTCGCGACGGCGTCGCGTGCGCAACGTCTTCGCTAACGGCGAAAGGGCTCGCGCCGCGACCCTCCCCGGCCGCGGCGTCGGCGCCGGCGGGCAAGCGCCCCCAGCGCAACCAGAGCCAAGCCCGCAGGTCCACCAACTCCCAGAGCGCCGGCAATCACTTGCACCGTCGTCATTGTGGGCCAGCTTGGTCGGCGTGAGGTTGCGTCATGCAGACGCTCAAGCAGATTCGACTCCTGCTGCGCCGAAGCGATCCGCAGGTCGTCGAGGTCGGCACGACTGGCGAGATCGCTCAGCTCGCTACGCGTGACGCAGTTGCCCCGGCAGTCGCACTGACTCACTGGCGGCGTCTCGGGGGCGACGACTACCGGCTGCTGGAGTTGCGAGGCAACGTCCTGGGCCGATGCGGGTCGATCTCGGAGGGCCGGCGGCCGAGCGGGTCGGACTTGAACAAGCGGGGGCGCCCCTTCGCTGCTTCGACGCGCGGTTGGAATCTTCTCGAGTAGCCGACGGATAGGATCACCGAACGCCGCGTAACTGAGCCCGTCGCGGACACCCCACACGACGCCGACCAGTTCGCCCTTGGCGTTGGTGACGGGGCCACCACTGTCGCCGCTGCGGACGCTCCCGCGTATCCTGAGACTCGGCGCCGAGGCGCCAGCGGGCAAAGCGTAGCCGGCAATCGATCCCCGCACGGCGCGGTAGGCCCCGTCGCCGCCGAATCCGCCGGCCGTCAGTTGACCACTCGGCGCTCTGTCCGCGACGGCGATCGGCCGGCGTTGCGGATTGGCGATCTCGAGGAGCGTAACGTCGTGCGCGGGGTCGCTAGCGAAGCGGCGGGCCTGGTATCGCCCACCCGAGGGAAACGCCACAACGGCCGTTTCCGCTTCAGCGCCGAAGAGGTGGTGGCACGTAACGACATACCCCCTCCCACCCCGGACCGAGACGAGCGAACCGCTGCCAAGCCCGACTCCGGTCGGCGTTGTGACGATAACGCGGCAGGTTGAGGCGTGGGGGTTCGCGGCGATTGTCGTCGGCGCCGAAGGCCGAGCCGCCGGCGTGCACACGCCACCGCCGCACTGCGCTGAGCAACAGGTCGTCGCGGCCGCCGCGGCGACTGCCGCCAGTGCCGCCAATCGTAGGTCTGGTAGCGTCGGCACGTTCATTCTCCGCAAAGCGTTAGCCGGTACTGGTAGAACGGGCTGCGGGCGAGGTCGGCCGGCTCGGTCAGGCGATCAGCCAGTTGCGGGGTGGGGTCAACCCCGCCGCCCAGGCGGTCGGCCATCGCGCACGCCTGGCTGCAGAACGGCGGCCGGCGGTCGATCGCGGCGTCTTCAGTGTCCGCCCGCACCAGCGTCCGGATGAACGGCAGGTGGAGCGTCGCGGCGGCCAAGACCGAGGCGTAACCGTAGTCACACCCGGCCAGCCGACGCATGAAGTGGGTGGAGCGCGTTCGATCAAAGTCCGGCCACCGCCCCGCAGGCGTATCGGGCCCCCCCGGGTTCACGGCGAAGACATCAATCTTCCCCGGGTACCGCTTGACCTGGCTGGCAAGCGTCACGGCGCGGCCGCCGTACCACTCGCGGATTTCGAGGCACATTAGTTCGTCGCCCCACCAGGCCGCCTTGGCCGCGTGCGAGTGCTCGCCGCGGCCCGCGATGGCGATCAGCCCGCGTCGGCGGAACAACAACAGGTCGGCGTCGCGGATCTGCGACCGCGCCTCGCGTAGGGTTGCCAATCGCTTTCTCGGCACGCCACTCACTCCGGGACCTGGCTTGGCAAGCGCACGAAAAAAGCCCGGCGCGAGGATTGATCCTCCAGCCGGGCTTGTCCGGGCGCCGGGGCTGTGTCGCCCCGGCCGCGTTCAATGCCACAAACTCAGTGCGTGTAATCTACGCGTTGCTGTGGCTCATTTGCGACAAGAATCTTGCGAATCAGCGTGTGCCGGTCCGCGGGGCCCCGCTCGCCATACGGCCGGGGGAGCCCCCTTCAACAACGGTAAACTCCGCCCACACCGGTAGGTGGTCCGACACCATCAGCGCCTGCTCGCGGGTCAGGCCGAACTGCCGCTCGACGTCGTAGACGCCGGCTTGCCCGGTGAACTCCGTGGTGGCGGTGCGTTGAATCAAGAGGTTGTCGTGCAGCTTCGAGCGGACCGTGTTGGTAGGCTCGCTGCGGATCACGGGGTAGATGCCTGGGATCGAGCCGAGCGCCCGCAGGTCGCCCGGTTCCAGTTGCCGACGCCGGGGGCTGAACGCCATGCCACTGGCTGGGGCTGCCGGCTTGATCGGCACCGCCGTATTGAGGTCGCCGAGCAGGATCACGTCGTCTTCGCCGCGGCCGTACCGCCGCACGACGTCAAGCACTTGAGCGAGCGCGTCGAGTTCTTGGTCCGTCTCATCAGGATCGGTATGCGTATTGACGAGGATAAAGGTAAAAGGGTTCGCGACGCGCGTTGCGAACATCGCGACGTGTGGTTCGCGGTGGAGCAGGTCGTCGCGCTCGTCGCTAACGGTGTAAACAAGGTTTGGATTCACTTGGATCGTCGTCGTATCGAAGAGGAATGCGTATTGCTCTTTGCTCGACGTCCGGCCAAGCCGTTCCCCAACGACACGCGAGTATCGCCGGCCGGCCGGGTTGGCCCGAGTCGGCAAGTTGACGTAGTCGCGCAAGAACTTGTCAATGAAATAGGCGTCCTTCGTGCGTATCTCCTGTACGGCGACAACGTCGAACTGCTGGACAACCGCGGCGAGCGTCCGCATCACGTTCGGGTTGCTGGCCTTCGAGTCGCCAAAGACCTGGATGTTGTAGCTGGCGATCCGGATCACCGTGTTCGGCGCCGGCCGCGTAGGGACGTAACCGTGGGTCGAGCGGTCGAACGCCGGCCCAGCCGGTTGCCCGGCCATGGGCGTCGACCCGTTCTGAAACGCCTGCGCGGCGGCCCCAAGCACCTGCGGCACGTCGGCGGGCCTGAGGCCCTTGAGGTACGCAAAGCCACCGCCGACTAGCGCGATGAGCACGCCAAGAGATACGAGCCGTTGCACGACGCCCCTCCTTGGGCACGAGCGGTAAGCGCAGGCCGGCTTTCGCGGCTGCCTGAGGTCAGAATCGACCGGCGACGGCGCCGGACGCCAGCCTTGGCATTCCCAGCGGCAACATATGAGGACGGCAGCCTAGAAAAACCAAGCGGCGACGCACAGTCGAGTTCTGCCCCGCTAGCATTGCCGGCGCCATCGGTGGCACTGCTTGGTGGCTTCATGGACAAGGCGCCGAAGTGCAGGCAAGATCAGACGCTCCATCGCTAGCCTCACCGCCGCGAGCGAGCCGGGCATTGTCAGCACCACGGTCTGGTCGGCAACGCCTCCAATAGCGCGGCTTAGCATAGCCGCTGGGCCGACCTCTTCGAAGCTCAGCGAGCGGAAGAGTTCGCCGTAACCGGGGATCGGCTTCGTGATCAGGGCCTAAATCATCTCGCCGGTTTAGTCCCGCCGAGAAACGCCGGTCCCTACGGTTAGCAGGACCGCCTCGACGCGATCCGCTTCGATCTAGCCACTCCGCAATGAACGGATCGCCAGCGGTTCGTCCGGCACAATGCGCTTCTCGACCACGTCGTGCCCGGCTGCTTGGAGCAGTTTGGCGAGCAGCGCGCCGCCGCGATCGTCCGCGACGGTGCGGGGGTCACTGACGGTAACCGCGGAGCAGCGGACACATTACCGGTCGGATTGCCGGTGGATCGCCGCAGGGGTATTGGGCACGTTTGGCTTGGGGGGTGGCAATTCCGGACTCCTATTTCGGGCAATCAACAGATTCGGCGCCATCGGCCGCACTGGAGCGGCGTCCGAAGCGTATACTACCGGAGTCGACACTACGCAGGAAATGAACGTGGCTAGCCCAGGACACTCAACGCTCTTTACAGGGTCGATCGCCGCAGCTGTGATTGCACTGAGTGTCTGTGCGCGCGCTGATGTCATCCAACTCGTCGGCGGCGGGAGGGTGGTGGGGACGATCCCTGAGAAGCAGAGCCGGTCGACGCTTACCGTCCAGCTCGAAGGGGGCGGCCGCTTGACGCTCGACCGCGACCGGGTTGCGAGCATCAGCAGCGAGTCGCCCGCGGTACGCGAGTACCGAAAGCGGGCGCCTACCGCGCCCGACACCGTCGAATCGCAGTGGGCGCTCGCCGTATGGTGCCAGCAGCGTAAGCTCAAAGACGAGTACCGCCGGCACCTGAACCGCGTCATCGAACTCGACCCGCAGCACGCCGAGGCGCGTGCCCTCCTCGGCTACCAGCAGCACGCGGGCCGTTGGCTGACACGCGAGCAGCTGATGTCCGCCCGCGGCATGGTTAGGCACGACGGCGACTACCGCACCCGGCAGGAAGTCGCCATCCTGGAGCGCTTGAAGCAGCGCAAAGAGACCGACGCCGCTTGGCGAAGCCGCCTGGCTCGGTGGCGACGCAACCTCTTCCACCGTGACCCCGAGCGTTCGGCGGAAGCAGCCCAAGGATTCGCCGAGTTGAAGGACCCCGCGGCGGGGCCGGAACTGGCGAAGCTGCTGCTTGGTGAACGGGACGCGGACGCCAAGCGTGTGCTGGTTGCCGTTGCCGCGCAGGTACGTAGCGGCGCCACGGTGCGGGCTCTTTCGCGCCTTGCGCTCAACGACGCCGACGAGGAAACCCGCTTCGTCTGCCTTGAGCACCTGGCGCGCAACCAGACGCCGGGCCTCGCCGAGCCGTTCGTCCGCGCACTGAAGAGCAAAGACAACGCCATGGTCAATCGCGCCGGGGCGGCGTTGCGGGAACTGGGGCCGCGGACCGCCGTCGCGGCGTTGGTCGACGCGCTCGTGACGAAGCACACGTTCGTCCCGACGCTTACGGCGGCAGGCGAGCAGACGTACACTTTCTCCGGCAGCGGCGCCGGCGGCGGGGGTTTTTCGTTTGGCGACAACCGCCCCAAGCCCGTCAAGAAAGATGTTCGCAACCCGCAGGTGCTCAGCGCGTTGGTCGCAATAACGAGCGAGAACTTCGGCTACAACGAAGCCCGCTGGCAAGCCTGGCTCGCCGAACTCGCGGAGGATTCACGCGTCGATCTGCGGCGTGACCTCTAGCCGGGGGCATCCGCCCTCAGCAGTCAACCGCCACACCGCTAGGAGACACGGGCATGCCGACCGTCGCGATTCTCGGCGCCAGCGTCAACCGGGGCAAGTTTGGCAACAAGGCGGTCCGCGCCCACTTGGCCCAGGGTTTCGACGTCTACCCGGTGAACCCCAAGGGGGGCGAGATTGAAGGGCTGACGGTCTACGGTTCCCTCGCCGAGGTGCCCGAGCCCCGCCTGGACCGAGTGTCGGTCTACCTGCCGCCGGAGATTGGTGCGGCGGCCATGGAGCAGATCGCCGCCAAGGGCTGCGACGAACTGTTCCTCAACCCGGGCGCCGACGCCCCGGAGGTTATCGCTCGGGCCCATGAACTCGGCCTGAAACCGATCGTCGCGTGCAGCATCGTTGACCTCGGAGCCTCGCCCGGCGCCTTCGGCGATTCCTGACGCCCAGGCCGTCACGCCGACGCCTTCCTCGCACTGTCCCACCGGCTGCGGGCGACGACCTCAACCGCGACGCGGTCTTCGAGGTTCGGGCGGAAGACGGTTAGCAGCAGCACCGGCAGGCACCAGGCGAGTGCCATGCCCCCGCTGTGGGCGTGGAAGAACTGAGTGCCGATCATCAGCGCCGCGGAGCAGCTGAGGAGCGTGCCCAGGTTCTTCTGGGCGGGCCAGAGGATGAAGCTGAAGCTCAATCCGATGAACAGCAGGATGACCGGCAGGCGGTAGGCGGGCCTCCAGTAGCTCCAGATTCCGGCGAGACCTTCCTCTGGCGGCAACTGCAAGTTGAACATCTGTTGGAGGCGAGCCAAGAACATCGCCAAGTCGGCGGAGGTGAACACGAGCGTCGTAATCAGGACGGCCAGCGCGCAGGCGACACCCAATGAAAACCTCCGAATGCCCCGCCGCCAGTAGAAAGTAGCCCAGAGCGGCAACAGGAACGCCGGGTAGTAAATGGTTCCGCACAAGAAGCCGATCAGCACGCCCGCGACAAACGGCCGGCGGAAGGTGAAGACCGCCCACACCAGCAGGGCGCCGGGCAGTGCATGCGTTGCGTTTCCGGTCCACATCGCCGTGTAGGGCAGCATTAGGTACAGCGTCGCGACTGCGATCCCGGTCTCGGCATTACCGAAGTGACGCGCCGCGACGAGCACGACCCCCGCCACGATCATCAGCTGCGAGAGGATCGCAACGACGCGGGCGGTGATAGCGTCCGCGGCGGAGATCTTAGGGTCGAGCTGCCCTGCCGACGCAACCGCTTCGCCGCCATCGTCGAGCGAGCGCTCAGCCTCCTGGCCCAGCAGCTGCTGCGTGGAGATGTGGGGAACGAAGTAGAACAGCGTGAAGCCGGGGCCGTGCCGGATCAGCGTTTCGCTCTCCAGGGCGGACACCTCGCGGTTGGCAAGGTACTCCGCTC
>JBCCZD010000144.1:0-10364 GCA_039188275.1 Planctomycetota bacterium | reverse complement strand
CGCAACGTGATCATCAACAAGTCGTTCGGCGGCCCGTCGGTCACCAAGGACGGCGTGACCGTTTCGAAGGAGGTCGAGCTCGAAGACCCGTTCGAGAACATGGGCGCCAAGCTGGTCCACGAGGTGGCGGATAAGACGTCGTCGCTCGCCGGTGACGGCACCACCACGGCCACCGTCCTGGCCCGCGCCGTGCTGCGGGAGGGCCTGCGGAACATCGTCGCCGGCTCGAACCCGACCGCCGTCCGTCGCGGCATCGAGAAGGCCGTGGCCGCCGCCGTTGAGTTCCTCGACGAGAAGGCGAAGCCGGTCAAGGCGAAGGAGGAGATCGCCCAGGTCGGCGCCATCAGCGCAAACAACGACCGCGTGATCGGCGACCTGCTCGCCGACGCGATGGAGAAGGTCGGCAAGGACGGCGTGATCACCGTCGAGGAGGGGAAGACGACCGACACGACGCTCGAGTTCGTCGAGGGCATGCAGTTCGACAAGGGCTACCTGTCGCCCTACTTCGTCAACGAAACCGGCTCGATGGAGTGCGTCCTTGAGGACGCCTACATCCTGATCCACGAGAAGAAGATCAGCAACCTCCGCGAGCTGCTGCCGGTGCTCGAGGCGGTTAGCCAGAAGGGCCAGCCGCTGCTGATCATCGCCGAGGACGTGGAGGGCGAGGCCCTCGCGGCCCTGGTGGTCAACAAGCTGCGCGGCGTGCTCAACGTCGCGGCGGTCAAGGCGCCCGGGTTCGGCGACCGCCGCAAGGCGATGCTGGGCGACATCGCCACGCTGACCGGCGGCACGCTGATCAGCGAGGACCTCGGCCTCCAGCTCGAGAAGGTCACGCTCGAGCACCTCGGCCGCGCCAAGAAGATCGCCGCCACGAAGGACGAGACCACCATCGTCCAGGGCGCCGGCCAGGCGGCCGACGTCACGAAGCGGATCGACCAGATCCGCAAGGGCATCGAGAACACGACCAGTGACTACGACCGCGAGAAGCTGCAGGAGCGGCTCGCCAAGCTGACCGGCGGCGTCGCGATCGTGTCGGTGGGCGCGTCGAGCGAAGCGGACATGAAGCAGAAGAAGGCCCGCGTCGAGGACGCGCTGCACGCCACGCGAGCGGCCGTCGAGGAGGGCATCCTGCCCGGCGGTGGCGTCGCGCTGCTGCGTTGCAAGGAGTCGGTCGAGGCGGCCCGCTCGTCCGCCAAGGGGGACGAGAAGATCGGCGTCGACATCATCCTCGGCGTCCTCGACGCCCCGCTCAAGCAGATCGCCGACAACGGCGGCCTGGCCGGCAGCGTCGTGGCGGACGAGGTCTCGCAGAAGGGCTTCAACCACGGCTACGACGCCAACGCCGGCGCCTACGGCGACATGCTCAAGGCGGGCGTCATCGACCCGGCCAAGGTCGTCAAGACGGCCCTGTCCAACGCCGCCAGCATCGCCGGCCTGATGCTCACGACCGAGGCGCTGGTGACCAACTTCGACGACAAGGACCAGGACAAGAAGGCGGTCGTGGGAAGCATCCGCTGATCGCTTGCGTTTGCCGAAGAACTATCGCCGGGCCACCTGTCGTTTGGCGGGTGGCCCGGCTTTTTTACGAGGGTGGAACCGCGGATGGACGCGGATGAACGGTGTATATGTAGGGTCATAAATCATGGGATCACCTAAAGAAACCGTTGATTCATTCATTACCGCCTATGCAGAGTGGAATCAAGGATCTAACGAGCGATGCAAATCGCTAACTCCTGGCAGTATCGAAGATCAAGGTGCCATGAAAATGGCAGAGTCTGAGTACAGCGACATTATCAAGCGGTTGGGAAGCAAGACAGTTGTTCCACAACCGATCAGCTTTGGTGATTTAGCTATGCACGATCCAGAACACGAGTCGATTAAAGAGACTTCTATTGAAGGATCGACTGCCACGGTCAGTACGGAGAACATCGACATACACGGTTATGTTCAGAAGTATGAGTACCGCGTAGTTCTGGAATCTAACGAATGGCGAATTGCATCGCTGCAGTACATCGACGATGAGGGAAGCTACGAGTGCCTTTAGGCCCGGAGGGCCGGCGGCGTGTAGCCAAGTGCGCGAGCCCCTGGTTGACGGGCCCCACCAAGGGCGCCAACCGAAGCGGCCCACCAACCCCGGAGGGGTGACGGCGGGTCCACCGAGCAACCAAACAACCGAGCCAACCCGCCGCCATCCCACCGGGATTGAGTGGATATTCAACAGACCGACTGACGCCATCGACACAGCCGACGTGTCAATCGCCGTAAGCACATTGAAACGATGAGCGATGAATGATGAGCGATGAATTAAAAACGGCGTTCATCGTTCATCACTCATAATTCATCACTCCCAAAACTATGCCCACGCAACGCGACTACTACGAAGTGCTCAGCGTCAGCCGCACCGCGTCGGGCGAGGAGATTTCGACCGCCTACCGGAAGCTCGCCATCAAGTACCACCCGGACAAGAACCCGGGGGACGAGGAGGCGATCGAGCGGTTCAAGGAGGCGGCCGAGGCGTTTGAAGTGCTCAACGACTCGGACAAGCGGCAGCGGTACGACCGCTTCGGCCACGCCGGCGTGAACAGCAACGGGCACGCGGGTTCGGGGTTCCAAGACGTCGGAGACATCTTCTCGGCGTTCGGTGACATCTTTGGCGACCTGTTCGGCGGCGCGGGCGGCGGGCGGGGGCGATCGGGCCGTGACGTCCGCTGCGACGTAACGCTCACCCTTCACGAGGCGGCCGAGGGCTGCTCGAAGTCGGTCGAGTTCCAACGCCACGAGGAGTGCGACGACTGCAATGGATCGGGCGCGGCGCCGGGCTCGGTCCGCGAGGTGTGCGGCTACTGCGGCGGCCACGGGCGGGTGATCCAATCGGCGGGCATCGTCCGCATGCAGACAACCTGCCCCGCCTGCCACGGCGAAGGATCGACCGTCGCCAAGCCGTGCCGAAGCTGCCGCGGGTCAGGCCGCAAGCTGAAGAAGGTCGTCACGGAAGTGCAGATCCCCGCCGGCGTGGACGACGGGATGCGGGTGCGTATCTCGGGCGAGGGCGAGGTGAGCCCCACCGGCGGCCCGCGGGGCGATTGCTACTGCTTCATCTCGGTCCTGACGCACCCGCTGTTTGAGCGCGAAGGCCAGCACCTGGTCTGCCGCGTGCCGATCACGTACGCCCAGGCGGCGCTGGGCACGGAGCTCGAGGTGCCGACGCTCGAAGGCCGGACCTCGCTCGAGCTGCCGGCCGGCACGCAGTCGGGCGATGTCTTCCGCGTCACCGGCGGCGGCATGCCCGACCCCCGCCGGCGGGGCCCGACGCGCCAGGGCATGGGCGACCTGCTCGTGCAGGTTACGATCGAGGTGCCCAAGAGGCTCGCCAAGGAAGAAGAAAAACTCTTGCGGCAGCTCGCCGAGCTCGAGCACAAGCACGTGGCGCCCGAACGCCGGAGCTTCTTCGATAAGATCAAGGAGTACTTCACGGCGGAAGAGCAAACGGCTGAAGAAGAGGTGTGATGGAGTTAGAGGGATGCAGCTCGGGATAGGACGATGGCCAGCCGGCGGGGCGCGTCGCTGACCATTACCGTGCTGCCGCGTCAATAGGCCGTTTGATGCCAACCCGGCTGTTGCCATCCCCTCATCCCCAGCGTCATCCCCCTATCTCCTTACAAGCCCCTATCTCCTTACAAGAACGAAAACAAGAAGAGAGACCGATGGCCGACGACGACCATCCCGAAGATAAACCGCCCAAGGTTGAGACGATCGACGGCGAGACGATCGACGCCGATCCCCCTTCGTTTGACGCGGAGGTGGGCGACGGGCCTGTCGAAACCCCTGCTGAACCGACCGCCGAAGAGCTGCTGGCGACGGAGAAGGACCGCGTCTTGCGGCTTCAGGCCGAGCTGCAGAACACGCTGTCGCGGAAGTCGCGTGAGTTGGCGGACGAGCGGAAGTACGCCGGGCTGGCGTTGATGAAAGACATCCTGCCGGTGCTAGACAACATCGACCGTGCGATCGAGGCGGCCGAGAAGGTCGCCGCCGAGTCGTCGGCCGACGGCGCCGGCGACGCGTCTGGCTTGTTGGGCGGCTTCAAGATGGTCCGCCAACAGCTCGCGACGGTGCTCAGCCAGCACCGGTGCGAGGCGATCGCGGCCGCCGGCGAGGCGTTCAACCCCGACCTCCACGAGGCGATCCTCCAACAGCCCTCGCCCGACCACCCGGCGGGCGCCGTGGTCATGGAGACCCAGACCGGCTACAAGCTGCACGACCGCGTGGTGCGGCCGTCGCAGGTGATTGTCTCCAGCGGCGACGCGTAACGCCCTTGGCCACAACGGAGACAGCTTTCGTCGGCGTCAGCGAAACCGGCCGCGGAACGTCGATCGCCGGCCCCGACATTCGGTTTTGATCGCACGCCCTTCGACGGCGCCAGCCCCACGCCACGAACCACAACGCCCTCATGCCTACCTACGACTACGAGTGCGACGCCTGCGACTACACCTTTGAGCTGTTCCAGCAGATCAGCGAGCCGGTGAAGAAGAAGTGCCCCGAGTGCGGCAAGCTGAAGCTGCGGCGGTTGTTCGGAACGGGCGCCGCGGTGGTGTTCAAGGGGTCGGGCTTCTACGAGACCGATTACCGCAGCGAGTCGTACAAGAAGGGCGCAGAGAAAGCGAAGAAGGCCGCGGAGAAAAACTCCGAGAAGAAGTCCGAGAAGAAGAGCGGCAAGAAGTCCGCGGGGAAGCCGGACGCAAAATCGAGCGCGCCGGCAAAGGCGTCGGGTGGTTCGAAAGCGTCGAAGCCCAAGGCCGATGACTGATTGCCGGCAGCCGACCGCCCGGAAGGGCCCGCCCATGCAATGCCCGCTGTGCAAGAAAGAGTTCGACCCCAAGGCGTCGGGCGCGATGCCCTTCTGCAGCGAGCGTTGCCGGACGATCGACCTGGGGCGTTGGCTCGACGAGGGCTACGGGCTGCCGAGCGTGCCCGACCCGGAAGACGACGAACGCCCCGAGGGGTACTGACAGGCCCGCGTTGGTTTTGACGCTCCGGGGTTGCTTTTGACGCCTCGGGCCGAGCGGCATAGACTCACGCCGCCCAAGTGCGCCGCCACCACGCCTTCCCCCTCGGCCCGCTGTGCCCGACGCCCCCGCTCCTTCGACGCCGCCACCGCCTCTTGACGAGGCGGGCGCAGGCGACGGTTGGATCGTCCTCAAGTTCTTGCTGCACGCCGTTGCCGGCGTCTTCCGAGCCCGCGTGCTGCTGCTCGCCGCGGCCGGCGTGCTGGCGGCGGAGCTCGGCGTGCTCGCCTGCTTCCTGTTCCAGCCAAACCAGGCCGCCCGCGTTGAACTCCTCTCGCCCACCGTGGCGGCGGGGCCCGTCGACGCGGGCGAATTGCTCCGCGAGGCGTGGGCGGGGCAGGCCGGCTACTGGCAAGCGTTCGTCGCCCCGTTCTGGACCAGGGCGGCGACGTCCGCCGACGGTTTCCAGCAGGGGCTTGCTGGCGTCGTGCGGCTGATTGTCTGGAGCCTGTTCGGCGTCGCGATTGCGCGTATCGCGGCCCTGCACCTGACGCACCACGAGCCCCCGTCGATGGCGACCACGCTCCGGCGTTCCACTTCCGGGTGGATCGGCCAAGCCGCGGGGCCGCTCGTCCCGCTCGCGGTGGTCGGCGTGTCGGCGGGGCTCGTCCACATGCTGGGGGGCATGTCACGCTTGTGGCCAATCGGTATGGCCGTCGCCCTGCTGTGGCCGCTGTTGGCGCTCCTGGCCGCCGCCGCCGGCGTGCTGGCCATCGGCGTCGCGTTTGGCTTCCCGCTGATGCTCGCGTCGCAGTCGGTCGAACGCCGCGACCCGTTCGACGCGGTCAGCTGCGGCTTCGCCTACGTTTATCAGCGGCCGCTGCGCCTCGCGGCCTACACCGCCCAGGCGCTCGCCGTCGGCGCCGCGGCGGGGGCCGTGGTGCTGCTCGCCGTGCGGGTGAGCGACAGCGTGCTGGTCGGGTGGTTTGAGGGGCTGGGCTACGCGTTCGACGACGGCGGCCACCTGTACGGCCCCGGTTCCGGCCCCAGCGTGGTCGCGTCGATTGCAAGGTTCTGGCACAACCTCTTCCTGTGCCTGCCGGCGGTCTTCTACGCCGCCTACTTCTGGTTCGCCGCGACCGCGGTCTACCTGCTTTTGCGGCGCGACATCGACGAGAAGCCGAGCGACGAGGTCCACCTGGACGAAGCGCCGGCGCCCGACGAAGCCGCGGCCCCGGCGGGGGCGGCCGAACAGCCGACTCAAGCGCCGCCTCCGGGAGAGCCGCCGCCTCAAGGAGCACCGCCGCCTTCGGCCGAAGCGTAGCGGGCGAGCACCTCGGCCGACGAGCGGTGGAACTGGCCGCGGGTCAGCACGGCGTCGCAGCCGGCGTCGGCCGCGGCTTCGAGCCTGGCGCCCTGGACGTGCGGCCCGAACGCCACGACGGCCGGCGGCGGCGTGAGCGACTTTAGCGCCGCGACCGTGCCGGGCAGGTCGTCGAGCGGTGTGGTCAGGTCAAAGATCACCAGCGCCGGCGGCGCCGCTTCGGCCGAGGCGAGCAGCCCCGCAGGGCCCAACACGTCGAGCTCCAGCCCGGCCGCTTGCGTGACGCCGTGCAGCTGCGACGAAGCAAGCAGATCAACCGAGACAAGGATCACGCGGCGTGCGGGCGTGGCGTCGGGTTGGCTCATGGTCCGGCTGCCGCGTTAGATGGCGCCGGGGCCGCGCTGCCCGTCGCTGATTTGGATGACGTCGTCAACGGGCAGCACAAACACCTTGCCGTCGCCGATGTGGCCCTCGGTGCTGGTGCGGGCGTGCTCTTCCAGGCAGGCGATTGTCCGCTCGACGAAGTCGTCGTTGACCGTTACCTCGACGGCCACCTTCCGCAGCAGCAGGGTTTGGTACTCGTGCCCGCGGAAGGTCTCGAGGTGCCCGCGCTGGCGGGCGAAGCCCATCGCGTCGGCAATGGTCAGGCGCGTGACGCCGATGTGCTCGAGCGCCGTGCGGACGGCGCGGAGCTTGGTCGGCTGGATGACCGCCACGATGAGTTTCATGTTCGCCCGACCGCGATTCGCGTTCCGCCCGTCCGTCTACCCCGCCCGCGCCGCCGGCTCTGCCGCCGGAGCCACGAGGGCCGCCACGAGAATAGTCGCAAAACGGGCCGCTGGCGAGCCGGTTACGGCAGGGCGATCATCCGCGCGTCGATCGCCCGCTCGATCTGAGCGATGGTGTCGACCAGGTGGGCGTGGCTGTAGGCGTCCAGCTTGCTCCGGTCGACGCCGGTCAGGTCGAGCAGCTTCTTCAGCTCCAGGAAGGCAAGCGTCTGGCAGTCTTGCGGCGCCGAGCTGTTGCGCAGCGAGAGCGTGATCAGCCGCTCGAGGTAGGCCCGCTGCAGGTTGCGGTCGAGGCTCGAGATGGCCGGCTGGCGGTTGGAGTACTCCGCCGACGCGTCGATCTCCTCGAGGCCGCCGAAGATGGCGTTGGTCAAGCCCGCCATGAGTTCGGCGGTGGTGAAGGCGTCTTGGTCGGCCGGCGTCTTGAGCTCCGAGTCGTGCAGCCTGGTGAGCGTGAGCGGCGACATCAGCCGGTCGAGGACGCGCTGCTGCCACTGGAGGATAACCTCGTGCACCGGGTAGTCGTTGCGGTCGGTGATGTCGGCGCCCCAGTGGCTCCATCGCGAGGCGATCAGCTTGCCGTACAGCGCGGGCGGGACGTCGAAGGGCTCGTCGCTAAAGACCTGCTCGGCGACGAGCTTCATGGCGGCCCGCTGCCGCTCGGCGGGGACGACGGTGATGGGTTCGGGCGCGTCGGCGTCGCCCTTGTGGCTGCGGCTGACGTGCAGGCCGCCGATGTAGCGCGAGGCGATGAACATCGCCCGGCCGTGCGTGGCCAGCAGGACGCCGAACGCCCGACGGGCCTTCTGGTAGCCGTCGCCCTCCTCGATCACCTCGTCGACGATGCCGGGCATCGTCTGCGCGACGAGCGCCGCCTCACGCTCGGCGTACTCGACCAGGTCTTTGCCGAGGTCGAATCGATAGCTGTGCGGGTCGGGGTCGATGCCGCGGGTGTCTTCGTCCGTGGCGAAGGCGAGGCCCGGCTGGCCGCTCCGCGAGGCGATCTCGGCGAGGCCCTTCTTCTCTTCTTTAAGCGGCTTGTAGCCGTACTCGATGGCCCAGTAGTCGTAGGGGCCGATCGTGGTGGAGTAGTAGTCGCCCTGCTCCTCGGACGAGAGGGCGATGTTCGCCGGGTTGTAGTCCATCACCGAGGCGGTGAGGCCGGTCTTGCTGGTCTTCGCGACGTCGTTGATCTCGTCCATCCCGTACAAGACGCTCGACTTGAAGTTGTGCCGCAGGCCGAGGGTGTGGCCTACCTCGTGCATGGTGACCTCTTTGAGGGCCTGCATGACGAACTTGTCCATGTCGATGTCGGACCGCTTGCGGGTCGCCGCGACCGTGGCGCCGAGGGCCAGCTGCCGGCCCATGCCGCCCAGCAGGTTGCAGCTGCAGCGGCCGTTGCCGCAGCGCCGCAGCCGGGGGTGCGCAAGCCGCCGCTGCTGCTCGTGGTAGCCCTCGATCGTGATCGGGCCGCCGGTCATCGCGGCGATGCCCTCGGGCGTGAAGGTCTCGTACTCGGTGCGCCAGAACTGCAGGAAGTCGGCGTCGAAGATGATGTCGGCGTCGAGGATCTCGCCCGTCAGCAGGTTGACGCGAGAGGGGCCCATCGCGAAGCCGGCGCCGGCGGTGATCCAGCGGAACGTGTTGTAGCGGACGTCGCCCGGCTCCCAAGTGGCGTCGTCGGGCTGCTGGCGGACGTCGATCGCGTTGTAGAAGCCGGCCTGCTCGAACGCCTTGTTCCACTCCTCGATCCCGTCGCGGATCGGCTTGCGGTACTTGTACGGGATGGTCTTCTCCAGCCAGAAGACGATCGGCTCCTTCGGCGGCGACTTCTCGGCCGACGGGTCCGACTTCTGCAGGTTCCAGCGGTTGATGAAGCGGACGAAGCGGTCGTCGGATTCCTTCTTCGAGAAGTCCTTGGTCACCGTCAGGAAGTAGCCGACCCGGTCGTCCGCCAGCCGCGGCTTGTAGCTCGTTTTCGGTAGCCGGCTGATCGAGTAGTGGACGTTGACCGTCACGCCCCGGCTGTCGGCGACCGTTTCGATGTCGCGCGTGCCGCTCGAGGCGTAGGTCGCGGCGACCTGCACCTCGAGGTTTTTGTCGAAGCCCTTGACCTCAGCCCACGTGCTCTTGGAGCGCGAGAACTGGAAGCCGGGCAGCACCTGCGAGATCTGCGGCGTGTCGTTCAAGAAGACGCTAGCGAGGTCAACGACGTACGAGCCGCCGGCGCCGCGGCCGGCGATCGGCAGGCTGAACAGCACGCTGTCGGTGTAGGCGAGCTTGACCGCCCGTTCGCTGGGGCTGCCGGGTTTGGCTTTGAAGCGGACGTTGCGGCGGACCAGGTGGACCCGCTCGCCCCGCTTGCGGAACTGCCAGACGCCCTCGTCGCCAAAGCCCCAGGTGAACCCGCCCAGCAGCGGCCGCTGGCCGATGCCCCGGGCGATAGTGATCAGTACAATGAAGTCCTGGTCGAGGTCGCTGGGCTTGATCTCGGCCAGGAGTTTGCTGTCGCCCTGGTAGAGCGTCATCAGGCCCTCGACCTTCGTCAGGTCTTTGGTCAGCACCGCCATCGGCGGGTACTTGGGCTTCGGCTTAGCGGCCGGCTTGTCGCTGTCGCCGGGTTTGTCGTCGGCCGCCGCCGGGGCAGCGACCAGCAGGGCCAACAGCGTCGCCGCCAACAGCGTCGCGGCCAGCAGCAAAGCGTTCGGGAGCGGGGCGGTCGGCAGGGGGCGCGTCATCGGGGACTCCTAGCGGGCGGGGCGGGGCTCTCGCGGTCTCTGGCAGGCGATCGGGGACGGTTGCGGGCAGCACGCCCGCAGCCGGCGGCGCCGTGGACAGATGCCGCAGCACCGCCAACAGGTTGGCTCCCCCGGGAGGGCAAAGGCATCGCCGAGTAGGCAAACATAGCCCGCCGAGGAGGCCTCTCGACTCGCGGCTTGGCCGGCCGGCGGTTTCGCGGCGACTTTCTTTCCGAGGGGCAGCGGCGTGAGCAATGCAGCGTCGGATCAGCGCGAAGTTGACGCCCACGCCGTGCTCGAACGCCACTATCGCTCGGCGGTCCCGCCCGCTGCAACCCTCACGCTTGTAAAATCCGGCATGAGCGGAGCCCGCGTGTGGCAAGCCGCCAGCGGCAGCCGGCGTTGGGCCGTACGGCGCTGGCCGCCGCCAGCAGCCGGCGGGGTTGGATGGTCGCCCGATCGGGTGGCGTTTATCCACGCGGTCCTCCGCCACGCCGCGCAGAGCGTCTCG
>JBCCZD010000143.1:0-10582 GCA_039188275.1 Planctomycetota bacterium | reverse complement strand
CGCTTGGCAGAGACGTCCCGCCGCGTTCAGGCGGGGCGCGATGCTGAAGGCGACGTCATCGCCGCCAAGCTCGGGGGTCTCGGTCAGCGCGCACACTTTTTCGAGCGCCGTCATGCCGGGCAAGGGGTCGTTCCGCAGCGCGGCGAGGCCGTGGCGGACGAGCACCCGGTTCTCGTCGATCAGCGGGACGACATCGGCGATGGTGCCGATCGCGGCGAGCCCGACAGCCCGCATCAAGAATCGCCGCATCCGGTCGGTGACCCGGCCGCCGCCGCTCGCGTGTTGGCAGAGCGCCCACGCCAACTTGAAGGCGACCGCGGCGCCGCACAGACCGGTGAAGGGGTAGCTGTGCCCGGGCAGTGCCGGGTGGACGATCGCCGCGGCGTCGGGCAATCGATCGGCCATCTGGTGGTGGTCGGTGACGATCAGCTTCAGCCCCAGCCGCCGCGCGGTGTCGGCTTGCGAAACGCTGGCGATGCCGTTGTCGACGGTGACGATCACGCGGGCGCCGGCGCCCGCGAGCGCGGCGAGCGCGGCGTCGTTCAGCCCGTAGCCTTCGTCGAGGCGATGGGGAACGTAGGCGCCGGCGTTGGCGCCGAGCACGCGGAGGCACCGCAACAAGATCGCCGCGGCGGTCATCCCATCGGCGTCGTAGTCGCCGTAGACGACGATGCGGTCGCCGGATTTTACCGCCGCGAAGAGCAGCGCCGCGGCTTGTTCAACGCCGGGCAGTTCGAGCGGGTCGCGGAGCCCGGTCAGCTTGGGGGCGAGGAACCGGCGGGCTTCGGCGGGGTCGTCGATGCCGCGGCTGATGAGCAACTGGGCGACCACCGGCGAGACGCCGGCGGCCCGCTCGAGGGCGGCGATCCGCGCGGGGTCGTGCGTCGCGATTCGCCAGCGCCGGGGCATCCCATCCCTGAGTCGAATTCGGGCCTAGCCGGGCGAGAACACACCCCGGCCGGCCGAGAGGTAACCTGGTGCGACGCGGCGCCAACGCACGCGGCGTGGGCGGTACGGCCGGCTTACTTCTTCTTCTCGACGTGCAGCGTGTGCCGTTGCAGGCGGGGGCAGAACTTCTTGACGCGGAGCTTCTCGCCGCCCAGCTTCCGCCGGATGGTGTAGTTGTAGTCGCCGGTCTCGTCGCAAACGAGAAAGACGCTCTCGACCTTCTTCTTCCGCTTGCCGCCGCTCTTCTTGGCCATGACTCGGTACCCGTGGATTGCCCCGCCGGTGATGGAACCCGATGCCACTGCAACCGCCGCTTATTCGCCGGCGTCCGCCCCGCTCCGGGTTCAGATGAACTAGCCCCGTAGACTACTGAAACAGGTGCGGCAGCGGAAGGGGTTCCGCCTGCGCAAGCCGAGCGTGGCGAGCCAGGGCGTCGCGGCAGCCCCGCTGCGCAAGGTAATTAGAAGGTGGGGCAGGGCCCGCCGGACACCGGCATTGGGGGACACCTGGTGGCAATCCGGACGCGCCCCGCCCCAGAAGACTCAGCCGCCGGCGCCGCCACTGGGCGTAGGCGGCGCCGGGACGGGTGGCGGCATCGGCATCGGCGTCGAGCGGACGCCACGCGGTGGTTCCGCCAGCAAGACGAGGGCGTCGTCGCTGGCGGCTAGCGACCCGGCGGCGCCGGGGTGCGTTGCCCCGGCGATGCGATGTTGACACCGGCGGCGATTCGAGATGCTCATGGGCCCTTCTCGTGTGGGTCGCAAGCCGCTAGCGGTTCAGCGCGTTCCGGCGATCGAGGACGATCAATCAGAGCGGGGGTGAACGCGTCCGGCGGCTTGGCGATCTCGACAGAGACCCATAGCTTTGCGCCCCCGCCTCGCGGCGGGTTTGCCTTGGTCGGTTAGCCCAACAGGGCGCTGTGCGTGCGGGGCGGTTGAGCCGCCCGTGTTGACAAGGTGAGGTGAGGCACAGCCGAGGGCCCGCGGCACGAACCCTCGCTACTCAAGGAGTAGGTCACGTTTGGGGTGCGGTCAAACCGCGACGAAAAAAACTCCGCCTCGCTGCCGGGGCACGAGAGAGCTGATTCAACTCGCTCCTAGCGCGGCCAGGTCGGTTCGCGGGCCTCGAGAAACGCCGACAGGCCCTCGCGAGCGGCGTCGGTCGTCCGAGCGGTTGCCGACGCGATGGCGCCGCTGGAGAGTTGCACGGCGAGTTGCTCGCCCGACGTCTCCAGCAGCAGCCGCTTGGTGAGCGCGAGCGCTTCGGCCGCTGCGGCGCTGCACCCGCGGCCTATCTCGGCGGCGCGCGCCCAAAGCAAGTCTTCGGCGATGATCTCGTGATACGCGCCCAGTCGGTGGGCTTCCTCGGCGGGGACGAGCTCGGTTGTCAGCAGCAACCGGGCCGCTGCCGAGGCCCCCAGGCGGAACGCCACAAGCGGAGCGGTGACCCCCGAAACGACGCCACGCCGCGGTTCGGGGAAGCCGAAGCGGGCGCCGGCACCGGCGACGACGATGTCGCTCGCCAGAACGAGCCCACCGCCGCAACCGACGGCGGGGCCGTTGACCGAGGCGATGATCGGCTTCGGCAGCTCGAGCATGTCGAGCAGGAGGCCCCGGAGTTCGGTCGCGTCGTCGCCCCAGCGCGCGGCTTCGTCGGGGTCGGGCGCGGTCGGTTCTGTCGCGGCGGGTTCCGCGCAGACTCCTGCGATGGCCGCGCCCGGCGCCGCGAGGTCGGCGAGCGTCAAGGCGGGGGGCGGCTGATCGTCTGCTTCTCGTTCGCCGACCATCTCGGCGATGTCCCGCCCGCTGCAGAACGCGTCGCCGGCGCCGGTCAGGACAATCGCACGGACCCGCTTCTCGAGGTAGAGGTCGCGTAGCGCCTCCCGCAGCTCCGCGATCATCGCCCTCGTCAAAGCGTTGCGGCGGTCGGGGCGATTGAGAACAACCGTTGCGACCGGTTCGGTCACCTTCACTTCGATCGCGTTGCTTCGCGTGCACATCGGTTCGCTACCTGAAGTAACCGGCGAGAAACCGGCGAGAAATCGGCGCAAGCGTTCATCGCTTCGACCTTGCCGTCAACCCCGCCCCCGCAACCGCGCCGTCCCCGCGGAGCGGATGAAGCAGGTCTGTGAGAGTTACGCCTCCGTCCAGCCCCGCGTCTCTCGGACCTCGACCGACCATCCAACCAGATCGCTCGGCACACTTGTCGGCCATACCTTGTACCGCGGGAAAGCTTGCGCCGGGCAGAGGTCGTGCAGGCGCGCCCCGCCGGCGGAGGCCGCGGTTATCGCCCGCAGCCGCATCAACGCCTGCTCCGCGCGGTCGGCTTGCGGCGCCGTGACGCATGCCAGGACAATCGCCTGCAGGCCCTCGCCGGCGGGGGCGTAGCCTTCGAGGTGGACGTCCGCCTCGGCGAGGCCGTCGCTGGTTAGTTCGGCACGGAGGTGATCGAGCGCCGTTTCGCTCACGGCCTGCGGCCCTTGTGTCGCGATGACCGCCGTCGCCGCGAAGCCGTCGCGGTAGACAATATCGACCGGTGTCGACGAGGTGGGTTGTTGCGGCGTGGCGGTGGATGGCTCGACTTCAACCGGCCCGCAGCCGCACGAGAATGCCTTGACCGCTTCGCCGACGGCGGGAGAGTCGAACGCGACGCCGGCGCTGCCCGCCACGAGCGACTCGACGGACGCATGGCCGACGACCACAAGCCGCCCTCCGTTCCCAATGGCCGCTGCGACGGCGTCCGCCCCGAGGCGGGCGGAGGCGGCGACCGTCGGCGCAGTGAGCCGGGTGTACGGGTCGCCTGTCTCGGCGTGCGCGAGGGGGGCGCCGCCACGCATCAGTTCTTCAAGCTCGTCGAGCAGGTCGTGGCCCCGGACCACGGCGATGGGCAAGGCGTCGTTGCCGGCGCCGCAGAAGACGGGGGCGACCCGCCCGGCGACGGCCGCCGGGTCTTGCCCGCCAAGCGCCGCGACCGCGATTAACTCGGGGTCGAGGTAGAACGCCCCGCCGAGCCCGGCGATGGCCGTCGCCGTGGAGGCTTCGCCGAGCGACCCATCCAAGGGGGCGAGTGGGTCCGAGTCGAGTAGGACAACGCCGACGCCCTCGAAAGCCGAGACGCCCGCCGGCGGTGGGCCCTCGATGAGTCTTCGCCGGGCGAGTCGGACGGGAGGCGCCATAGGTGTTTCGGTCGCCGGCTCGGTTGTGCGGTTTTTGCCACAGCGCGGCGTCGCCGGTGATGCCCGTTTGCAGCAGTCGGGGGCGAGCGGGCGCCGCCAGCGGGGACAGCCCAGTGCCGCAACGCCCAACGCGGCATCAGTTTACGGCGAATGCCACCGGCTTGGCCAGCGTCCTTGGCGCCGGGCGTGCAACAGCGTTTTGCCGCTCAAACGCCGCCACGCACGAAGCCCACCCGCCGCCGACACGCACCCAAGGACCCGCCTGTGTCTCGCACCCGCAAAGCCGCTCCGACGCCATCGGCCAAACCCAAAACCGCCGCCAAGAAGGCCGAGCCCAACCACACCGAGCCCAACCACCAGGCCGCGGCGGCCGGGGGTTCCCCCGACGACGTTGACGTGTTCCGTGCCGAGACCGACGCCAATGAGGAGGGCTCCGAATCGCACGTGGACGACCCGGTCCGCATGTACCTGATGCAGATGGGCGAGATCCCGATGCTCACCCGGGACGAGGAGATCGCCTCCGCCAAGGCGATCGAGGCCACGCGGACCAAGTTCCGCCGGACCATGCTGTGCAACGACTACATGCTGCACGCCGCGCTCGAGCTGCTCGAGAAGGTGCACAAGGGAGAGCTGCGGCTTGACCGCACGATCGAGATCTCGGTCACCAACACTTCGGAGAAGAAGCGGGTGCTCAAGCGGCTGGGGCCGAACCTCGTCACGATCAAGCACCTGCTGTCGCAGAACACCGAAGACTTCCTGAGCGCGGTTGATCGTGGCGCGAGCCCCGCCCGGCAGCGGTCGGCCTGGCGGCGGCTGATCGTGCGGCGGAACAAGGTGGTCCGGCTGGTGGAAGAGATGAACCTCCGCCTCGGCAAGCTGCTGCCGGCGATGGACCAGCTGCACGAGATCGGTCACCGGATGGCGACGATCAAGGAGCAGCTTGCCGAGGGAGAGAACCCGCTCGGCCCGCACTTCTACAACGAGCTGGTGCACGAGCTGCGCTACCTGATGCGGATCACGCACGAGAGCCCGTCGACGCTCGCCCACCTGGTCGCCCGCACCAAGACACGCCGCGGCGCCTACGACGCGGCGAAGCGGCGCCTGTCGGCGGCGAACCTGAGGCTGGTGGTCTCGATCGCCAAGCGGTACCGCAACCGCGGGCTGAGCTTCTTGGACCTGATCCAAGAGGGCAACACCGGCCTGATGCGGGCGGTCGACAAGTTCGAGCACGCCCGCGGCTACAAGTTCAGCACCTACGCCACGTGGTGGATCCGCCAGGCGATCACGCGGGCCATCGCCGACCAGAGCCGCACGATCCGCCTGCCGGTGCACATGATCGACACGCTTAGCAAGATCCGCGCCGTGACCGCGGACTTCCTGCAAGAACACGGCCGCGAGCCGAGCCCCGAGGAGATCGCCGGCATCACGGGCCTGTCGATCGACGACGCGCGGGTGATCTGCAAGATGACCCGCCAGCCGCTGTCGCTCGACCAGCCGGTGGGCGACCATGAAGACAACTACTTCGGCGAGTTCATCGAGGAGAAGCGGGACGACGACCCGCTGTACGACACCAACATGGAGATGCTCAAGCGGCGGCTCGAAGACGTGATGGACGACCTAAGCTACCGCGAACGCGAGATCATCAAGCTCCGCTACGGCCTGACCGACGGCTACAGCTACACGCTCGAAGAGGTTGGCAAGATCTTCTCGGTCACGCGGGAACGCGTCCGCCAGATCGAATCGAAGGCGGTCCGCAAGCTCCAGCAGCCGTACCGCTCGCGGGCCCTGGCCGGGTTCCTGGACGGGGTCGAAGTGCCGGCCGAGCCGTGAATCCGCCCCGGGTGCCTCAGCGAACCGCGAAGCTCGCGATCTCCAGACGCACCAGCGCTTCGGCAACTTCTTCAGGCGTGGCCGGTCTGCGCATCGGGTCCTTCGCCAGCAGGCGGTGGACGAGCGACGCCACGGGCTTAGGCGCGTCGGGACGGGCGTCGCGGAGGCAGCGGGGCTTGGCTTCGCGGTGCAGCGTGATCAGCTCGGCCGGGTCTTCGGCGTCGAACGGCCGGGCGCCGGCGAGCATCTCGTAGAGGGTGACGCCCAGGCTGTAGAGGTCGCTCCGACGGTCGCCGCCGTAGGTTGAAGTGACCATCTCCGGGGCGATGTAGTGCAGCGTCCCGACCACCGGCCGGTCGGGCCAGGCGCGGGCCTCGCGCGGCGTTTGGCAGGCGCCGAGGTCAATGAGCGTGGCGTGCCCCGCGGGCGAGACCATCAGGTTCGCCGGCTTCACGTCGCCGTGGATCATGCCGGTCGCCGTGTGCAACGCGGCGAGCGCTTCGGCGGCCTGCCGAGCGATCCAGAGCGCCTGCGGCAGCGACGGCCGGCGACCCGCGGCGAGCTTCTCGGCGAGCGTCTCGCCCGGCAGCCGCGGCGATACCAAGAAGAATGGCGGCTGCGCGAGCTGCGAGGACAGCACGGTCGCCACATGCGGGTGCGACACAGAGCCGCCGACGTGCGCTTCGCGGCGGAGTGTCGCGATCGCCGAGGCGTCGTTCCACCACTCGCGGCGCAACGCCTTCACCGCGTAAGCGGGGACCGCTTCCGGCGTGTCGAGCGGACGCGCCAGGTAGACCCGCGTCAGGGCGCCTTCGCCCAGCAGCCGCACGAGCTGCCAGGGCCCCATCCGGCCGACGACCTTCCGCTTGCTCTCGGCTCCCCCCCAAGAAAGCCGGGGGCGAGAGTTTGAAGCCGCCGTCGGAATCGCCATCGTGAAGAGCCCCTCGTTGCTAGCACCGCCCGGGAGCGATCGCCGCTCCACTCCTGTAGGATCGGACAGATCGGCGCGGCGAATTGAGAAGCGTGCCGCGCGAAGCCGCCGATGGTGAAAACGCCTGGCGGACCGGCGGTATTCAGGCCGCGTGCCGGGCGTGCCGGCTCATGTCGATCGCCACGACCCGCAGCCCACGCCGCTTTGCGAAGTCGCGGAAGGCGCGGTCGTCGAGCAAGATGGTCTGGCCGGCCTCGATTGCTAGCACCTTGGCGCCCGCGTCAGCCATGGTCTGGAGCGTGCGGACGCCGACGGTCGGCACGTCGAACCGCATATCCTGTTTCGGCTTGGCGACCTTGATGACGGTGAAGCCGCCCTGCTTGCACAGCTCGCCCGCGCGGCGGATCGACTCGTCGGTCCCTTCGATCGCCTCGACGGCGATCACGGCACGGTCCTTAACGCAGATGCTTTGGCCGATGTCGAGTCCGCCCATCTGTTTGGCGATCCGCCAACCGAATTCGAGGTCGGCGAGCTGCGCGGCGGTGGGCGCCGCGCCGGCGAGGGTTCCGGCTTTCACGAGGAGCTCCGGGGCGAAGTCGGTGGCTGGCAAGAACTCGACGCCGGCGTCGGCGAACGCGCGGACAAACGTGCCCAGCAGCGTGTCGTCCCGCCGGTCGCCCCGCCGGCCGATGAAGTGCGGATAAAAGGTCTTCAGGAACGTCGAGTCGGGCACGTAGCGGAACCAGGCCCACGGGCGGTAGAGGTCGACCTTGTGGAACTTGCCGCACATGGTCGCCTGCGACACGCCGCGGCGGCGGAAGTAGCGGATCGCGTCGCCCAGCCGCGCCGCGTTGAGCCACTCGAAGTGGTCGACGTGCGGCCGGATGCCTTCCTCGCAGTGCCACTTCAGCCCCAGGCACTGCACCTCGTGGCCGGCGGCGCGTAGCGAGTTGGCGACGGTGATCGGCAGACGCCCCCAGCCGGCGATCAGGCCGACACGGCGGGCCTTGGCTAGCGGCGGTTGGTGGTTGGCGGTTGGCACAGCAGCGGTGGCTGTCGGGCAGCGGCGAGCCGGGTGGCTTCGCTCAACGGGGGGACTAGGCGGCGCGGTCGCGCTCGGCTGCCGACTGCGATTGCGCCTGGATCGCCGCCGCGAACTGTTTCTCCAGCTCGGCGACCTGCTTCCGCAGCGCTTTGAACTCCTTCCGCATCTCCGGCAGCTTGGCGATCGCGGCGAAGCGGAGCTTCTGGTCGCGGACCGGCACGGCGGGGGCGCCGAGCACGCTCTGACCCGCCGCGACGTCGTTGCTCACGCCGCACATGGCGCCGAGCTGGGCGCCGTCGCCGATGTGGACGTGGTCGCGCACGCCGGCCTGGCCCGCCATCACGACGTAATCGCCGGTCGTGGTGCTGCCGGCGATGCCGACCTGCGAGCAGATCAGGTTGTGCCGGCCGATCTGGCAGTTGTGCGCGACCTGCGTCAGGTTGTCGACTTTGGTCCCCTCGCCGATGCGGGTAGGTCCGTAGACGCCCCGGTCGATCGTGGCGCCGGCGCCGACCTCGACGTCGTCGCCCAGCTCGACGGTCCCCAGTTGCGCGGCGAGCTTGTGGCGCCCGTCTTGCTGTGAGTAGCCGAAGCCGTACGCGCCCAGAACGGCGCCGGCGTGGATCAGGCAGCGGTCGCCGACAACCGTCTCTTCGTAGAGCGTGGCGTTCGGGAAGACCGTGACGTCGTCGCCGAGTTGGCAGCCGGCCATCACCACGGCGCCGGCGTGGACGGTGGTCCGCTCGCCGAGGACGACGTCGTCGCCGATGAACGCGCCGGCGTGCACCTGGGCCGACTTGGCGAACTTCGCCGACGGGGCGATCGTCGCCCGCGGGTGGCGGCCCACCGGCTCGGCAACGCGGGGTGGGTGGAAGTACGCGACGATCGTTGCGAACGCCTGGTGCACGTCCGCAACGACGATCGACGGAAGGCCGGCGACTTCGAGTTGGTCGGGCATCACCACGGCCGCCGCCGAGCATTTGGCCAGCAGCGGCAGGCGGTCGGCGTGGTCGATCAGCGTGATCTGCCCGGCGGATACGTCGCCGATCGGCCCGGCGCCCGAGAGCTTCTGGCCGTTGTCCCCCTGGGTCGTGCCTCCCACCAGTGCCGCGAGTTCCGCGAGCGTTGCCGTCGCCGGCGTCGCTTGAGCCCAGGGTGTCATGCAGGTTCCTTCCCGTCGCAACATGCCGGCCGCGCGTGGCGATCCATCGCCGCGCCGCGGGGCGGGATCGTACTGCCGATCCGGCCGCGTCCACAAGACCACCCGGCCGGAGGATGCTAGCAACGCCGGGCGGCGTTGACGGAGCCCCGCGGCGGGGCTCGTCGGGCTACGGCCGATCGGGGTTGGCCAGGGACATCGCTTCTTCGAAGTGCCGTTGCAGCTTGGCGAACTGCCGCCGGCTGCCGCCGGCGTCCGGGTGGACGTGCTTGACCCGTTCGCGATACGCGGCGAGCACCTCGTACCGCGTGCAGGGCAGCGTTAGGCCAAGCGTTTGCAGGCAAGGCGGGGCGTCGCGGGCCACCCACTCCGGCAGGGCGAAGACGTACCGCCGGACGATCATCACCGCCCGGCGGGCACGCCGATAGTACGCCCGGATGTCTAGCACCAGAAAAGTGTACCCCAGCAGCGGCAGCCCGAAGAAGAGCATGGCGACCAGCAGCGTCGCGGCGAGGTCGATCGCGTCGGGCGTCGGGGGCATCGCGGCGGAGGGGCGGACCCGGGTCGGCGGGGAACTTGGGACGGGCAGGCCCTAGCTGTCTGTTGAAAAACGCCATCGTGGCGTTGTTCAACCTCGGCAAGCTCACAGCAAGCTGCTCACGCCTCGCAAAATCACGGGCTTAGGGCCGCGATTTTGGCTTCGCCTCCGTGCGAAGAGCAGCCTGCCGAGTAAATCAACAGGCTGCTAGTGTACCGCGCCGCGCCCCGACTCACGCGGCGCCGAGCTCCATCCCTTCGCCGAAGTAGTACTTCCGCGCGTCCGGGTTGCGTAGCACCTCGTCGCGTCGGCCGTGGCACAGGACCCGCCCGGCGCGGATCACGTAGCTCCGGTCGGTGATCTCGAGGGTCTCGCGGACCTGGTGGTCGGTGATCAGGATCGAGATGCCGCGGTCCCGCAGGTCGCGGATGATGCCTTGGATGCTGTCGATCGTGACGGGGTCGATGCCCGTGAAGGGCTCGTCGAGGAGGATGATCTTGGGGTCGGACACCAGGCAGCGGGCGATCTCGAGCCGCCGCCGCTCGCCGCCGGAAAGGCTCATCGCCTTGGAGCGGCGTAGCCCCGTGATGCCGAACTGCTCCATGAGTTCTTCGCAGCGCATCCGCCGGGCCTTGCGGTTCATGCCGAGCATCTCCATGACGCCCAGCAGGTTGTTCTGGACCGAGAGCTTGCGGAAGACGGACGACTCTTGAGCAAGGTAGCCCATGCCGCCGTCGCGCGCGCGGCGGTACATGGGCCAGTGGGTGACCTCTTGGCCGCCCAGGCAGACCCGTCCCTCGTCGGGCTCCGCCATGCCGCAGGTCATGCGGAACGAGGTCGTCTTGCCGGCGCCGTTAGGGCCGAGCAGGCCAACGATCTCGCCGGGTTCGACCTCAAACTCCACGCCGTCCACCACGCGGCGGCGGCCGTACGACTTGACCAATCCATGAACGTCG
>JBCCZD010000142.1:0-10645 GCA_039188275.1 Planctomycetota bacterium | reverse complement strand
TGCCGAGAGTGGGGACACGGATACCGCTGCTGATTCCTTGCCGGCGCGCGTCCGAGTCGTCCCGCTGCTGCGCTCCGCCGCGTTGAAGGCCGGACAGCTCGGCCAAACAGAAAACGGCCCGACGCGACGTGCGCGTCGCCGGGCCGATCCGCAGGCGCCGAAACGGGAAGCATAAAGTTAAGCGGCGCAACGGAAAAGGGGGTTTTGACGGGTCCGCCGGCCGTGGCGAGTCACCGGCTCCGTTGAGAACGGCCGCGAACCGGTCCGCCGGCTCACTCCTGCCTGCCGGGCTGCCCCCATCCGGCTTGTTTCTCACGCTTGAAGTCGTCGAACCAGCCCCGCTCGATCGCCGAACGAATGCCCGCCATCAGCGTCTGGTAGTAAGTCAGGTTGTGGAGGGACAACAGGATCGGCCCGAGCATCTCTTTGGCGCGGAACAGGTGAGCCAGGTAGCCCCGGCTGCGGCGGCACGCCGGGCAGGGGCACGCCGCGTCGAGCGGCCGCTCGTCTTCAACGAAGCGCCGGTTCCGCAGCCTCAGGGGACCCTCGTCGGTAAAGGCGAGCGCGTTGCGGCCGTTGCGGGTCGGCATCACGCAGTCGAACATGTCGATGCCCCGGGCCACCGCCTCCAGCAGGTCGTCGGGCGTTCCGACACCCATCAGGTACCGTGGCCGGTCGGCGGGCAGGTGGGGGCACGTCGCGTCGATCGCGCGGTACATCGCCTCCGAGGCCTCGCCCACGCTCAGGCCGCCGACCGCGTAGCCGGCGAAGTCGAGTTCCACCAGCCGCTCCGCCGATTCCTGGCGGAGGTCTTCTTCGAGCCCACCCTGGACGATCGCGAACAGCGATTGCTCGACCGCGGGGCGGCCGTCCCGCGCCGCGTGCCGCTGGCAGCGCTCCGCCCAGCGGACGCTCCGCAGCATCGTCTCGGCGACAACACCCCGGGGGCTGGGCAGCGGCGGCACGTGGTCCAGCACCATCGCCACGTCGGCGCCAAGCGCCTCTTGGATCTCAACCGACCGCTCGGGCGTTAAATCGATCGGGTCGCCGTTCACGGCCGACTGAAAGCGGGCGCCGCGCTCGTCGATCGTCATCCGGTCAGCGAGGCTGAAGACCTGGAAGCCGCCGCTGTCGGTCAGCATCGGGCCTTCCCACCCCATGAAGCGGTGCAGACCGCCCAGCTTGGCGACCACCGCCTCGCCCGGCCGCTGCGCCAGGTGGTATGTGTTGCCCAGCACCATCTGGGCGCCCGTCTCGCGGAGCCGGTCAACCTCGACCGCCTTGACCGCCCCCAGCGTGCCAACCGGCATGAACGCCGGCAGTTCGACTGTGCCGTGAGGCGTGTGCAGCCGGCCCCGTCGGGGCCCGGTTGGCGGAGCCCCGTCCAACGGCTCGTACCGCACGGCGTGGTGTGAAAGGCCGGGGCGTAGGGCGGAAGGACGCAGTGGCATCGGCTTGGGCTCGTCGTCGCACGCTCGGCGCTGCCCGACCGCTTTACCCCGTTCTGCCCCCGCTGGATCAGTCGCCACGCAGCTTCAGGCCGGCCTGCGTGAGCTTCTCGCGGACCTCGTTAAGGCTCGTGACGCCGAAGTTCTTGCACTCCAGCAGGTCGTCGCCGGTGCGGCGGACCAGCTCGCCAATCGTGGTCAAACCGAGCCGGACCATGCACTTCCGTGCGCGGACCGACAGGTTGAGGTCGGCGATCGGCCGGTCTAGGAGCGCCCGCTCGTCGTCGGACATCGTGTCCGGGTCGTAGGCGGGCTCTTCCTCGCGTCGCTGGTTGGCAAACTGCCCCAGGTCCAGCCCTTTCGAGGTAAGCATCTCGCGGATCTCAACAAGCGAAGTCTCGCCGAAGTTCTTGCTCGCCAGCAGTTCCTGTTCGGTCGTCTCGGTCAGGTCGCCGAGGGTCATGATGCCCATCTTTTGCAGGCAGTTCCGGCTGCGGACCGAGAGCTCAAAGTCGGTCACCGGGATGCTTAGCACCTGGCTGAGGCGGTCCTGCTGGCGGCGCGCCTCCTCGTCGTAGTACATGTCGCGGCTGGCGTCCGCGTCCTTGAAGAACAGCCTGGCGCGGTCGTGCGAGGGGTAAGCATCCAGGATCCGCTGGTAGCACCCCTTGGCCCGCTCGTACTGCTCCAGGTCCTCGTACAGCACGCCCAGATTGAGCAGCGTGCCGATGTGGGTTGGGAACTGCATGCTCGCCCGCTCATAAAGCTCGCGGGCGTCTTGGTCGTTGCCGTGCCGGTCGTTTTCGAGGGCCAACCCGAATAGGGCGCCGGCGTGGTCGGCGTCGGCGGCGACCGCCCGCTCCAGCAGCGCGACCACCTCCGCGGGCGACCCGCCCAGGGCCTGGACCGCCGCCGAGCGCTGGAACAAGTACTCCGCTGTCTGCTCCACGGCGCCGGACAGCTCGTCGAGCTTGGCGAGCCCCTTCTCGGGATCGCCGGAGTAGCGGTGCGCCTCGGCGATCGCCAGGGCGATCGTGTCCGCGTCGTAACCGGCACGCGCGGACGACTCGTAGTCGGCCAGCGCTTCGGTATACTGATCGAGCGCCAAGTGGGCTCGACCTAGGTAAAAGTGGGTGAGGGCGCCGCCGTCGCTGTTGGCCAGCATCCCGACCGCGGCCGAGTATCGCCCCAGCAAGTACAGGCAAACACCCAGCCGCGCCGCCGTGGCCGGCGTGCGCGTCTGCTGCTCTTCGAGCTCGCCGACCGCTTCCCGCAGCTCCCGGTACTTCGAGTAGTTCGCCGAAATCGCGGCGGTGATGTCGCGAATCTCGCTGGGCCCAAAGGCGGCGGTGGAGAGGACAATCTCCTTGACGGGGGTCTCGGGCTGCGTCGCTAGACCGGTCGACATGCGGGCTCCTTAGAACGCGTGAGGGGGGATAGCGAATCGCCGTGGCGGCCCAAGCGGGCTCGAGGCGGGCCATTGCCTGCGCCAAAGACCGCCGCGACTCGGAGAGCCAGCGGTGGGACTTGAACCCACAACCCCAGCATTACGAATGCTGTGCTCTGCCAATTGAGCTACGCTGGCGCCGCCGCTGCGACTGGGGGGTAGCAGCGAACCTAACAGAATACCGCTCGATGCGTGGACGGGCAATGCCCGCAGCGTGGCAGCTTCGACGGGTCAACGGGCCGCCGCGGGGCAGGGCGGGGTGGCTGCGGGTCGACTTTCGGTCAGTCGGGCGACTGGCTCAGGAAAGGCGGGTTCTTTTCGACCGACCCGGTGTCGTCGGGCACCCCAAGCTCTTCGGCGAGCCGCTCTAGCTCGGCCGTCAGCTCGGCCCGGACGCCGGCGTACTGTGGGTCATCATAGACATTCGTCAACTCATCGGGGTCCTGCTCCAGGTCGTACAGCTCCCACTCGCCCAGGTTGTAGAAATGGATCAGCTTGTGGGTCGCAGTCCGGACGCCGCGGTGCCGGCGGACGGTGTGCACCACCGGCCGCGTCGGATGAAACTCGTAGTACTGGTAGTAGTGCGAAGCCCGCCAGTCGGCCGGCGTCTGCCCCTTGAGCATCGGCACCAAGCTCTTGCCCTGCAAGTCGTCGGGTCGATCGACCCCCGCCGCCTCGAGGAACGTCGCCGCGAAGTCGACGTTCGACACGAGGTCTCCGTTGACCGAGCCGGGCTTGATCTCCGCCGGCCAACGGGCAACCAGCGGCATGCGGTAGCACTCCTCGTACATGAACCGCTTGTCGAACCAGCCGTGGTCGCCGAGGAAGAAACCCTGGTCGGACGAGTAAACGACTAGCGTGTTCTCGGCGAGGCCCGACGCCTCCAGGTAGTCCAGCACCCGGCCGACGTTGTCGTCCACCGAAGCCACGCACCGCAGGTAGTCCTTGATGTACCGCTGATACTTCCACCGGACCAGCGCGTCGCCGGTCAGTTCGGCCGCATCGAAGGCTTTGTTCTTCGGCCCGTACGCGGCTTCCCAGGCCTTACGCTGCTCTTCGTTGAGGTTCTTGGGCGTAACGAACTTCAGGTCTCGGGCGGTGAGCGTCTTGGCGATCGTCATGTCCTGCTGATAAGCGGCCGAGCTCCGCGTGGCGTAGTCGTCAAACAGGTCCGCCGGTTCAGGGATCTCGACGTCGTCGTAGAGCGTTAGGTAGTCGGGGCCGGGCTCCCACTCGCGGTGCGGCGCCTTGTGCTGGTACATCAGCATGAAGGGCTCGTCCGGGTTGCGCCCCTCTTTGAGCCAATTCAGCGCCAGGTCGGTGATGATGTCCGTCGTGTAGCCCGTGTGCTGCACACGCTTCTGCTTACCGTCGCCTTTGGCGTCAACCAGCATCGGCGGGTTGTAGTAGGGGCCTTGGCCGATCAGCACCTCGCTGTAGTCGAATCCGCTCGGGGCCATGTGCTGGCCGAGGTGCCACTTGCCGATAACCGCCGTGGAGTAGCCCACCTTCTGAAGCATCTGCGGGAAGGTCGGCTGCGTGCCGTCGAACCGCTCCCCGTTCATCCGGAATCCGTTCACGTGGCTGTACTTGCCCGTGAGGATCACCGCCCGGCTCGGCCCGCAAAGGGAGTTGGTGCACAGGCAGTTGTCGAAGCGGATCCCCTCGCTGGCGATGCGGTCCAGGTTTGGGGTTTGGTTGATCTTCGACCCGTAGCAACTCATCGCGTGGGCCGCGTGGTCGTCGGTGAAGATGAAGAGGATGTTTGGTCGATCCGCGGCGTGCGCCTGCGGACTTCGTCCCACGGGGGTTAGCCCCGTCAGAAACGCTAAGGCGAACAAACAAGTCTTCAGCATTCTCGGCTCCCAATCAGATAGAAAGACCCCGTCGCGACACGGCGCCGGCGCGGCGTATTCTCAGCCGGCGCACCGCGCAAAGCAAGCGACGCCGAGAAATCTGGCCAAACCAAATCGTTTTGCTGAGCTTGACACCGGCCGGCCGACGAATAGTGTACACGCATGCACTACCCTGCCGCCGGCGGCGACGCCGGCACCCAAGTCGACTGGCTGTTCCTCGACATGAACGCGTATTTCGCGTCGGTCGAGCAGCAGCGCCAGCCGCACCTGCGCGGCAAGCCGGTCGCCGTTGTGCCGACAATGACCGACCAGACGTGTTGCATCGCCGTTAGCTACGAAGCCCGGCCTTTCGGCGTCAGGACCGGCACCAACGTCGGCGAGGCCCGGCGGCTTTGTCCCGGCATCCACCTCATCGAGGGCCGGCACGAGCACTACATCCGCACGCACCACGAGATCATCGCCGCGGTCGAGACCGTGCTGCCGATCGAGAAGGTCTGCTCGATCGACGAGATGGTCTGCCACCTCTCGCCGCCCGACCGCTCGCCCGCGCGGGCGACCGAACTCGGCCACGCCGTGAAGCGCGCGATCTTCGAGCGCGTTGGCGAGCACCTCCGCTGCTCGGTTGGCCTCGCCCCCAACCGATTTCTCGCCAAGGTGGCGAGCAACCTCCAGAAGCCGAACGGGCTGTCGATCATCTCGCGGGTGCACCTGCCGTACCGGCTGCACGCCCTGCGGCTGACCGACCTGACCGGCATCGGCCGCAACATGGAGCGGCGGCTGCGGCAGCGTGGCGTGACGAGCGTGCGGCAGCTCACGGGCCTCTCCAAGCCGGCGTTGCGCGAGATGTGGGGCAGCGTTATCGGCGAAGAGTGGTGGCACAAGCTCCGTGGCGACGACGTGGCGGAGCTAGAAACCAAGCGGCAAACGGTGGGCCACTCGCACGTGCTCCCGCCGAAGCTGCGGACCGGTGAGGGCGCCTACGCGGTGCTGGTCAGGCTGTTGCACAAGGCGGCCGCCCGGCTGCGGAAGGAGGGTTTTTCAGCACGGCAGATGCTGGTGACGATCCGCTACACGAGGGACGGGCACGACAACCGTCCGGCGCCGTGGTCGGTCAAGCTGCAACTGGGCCCCACGTGCCGCGACACGCCGACGATGCTCAAGGCGATGGAGCAGGCCTGGCGGACGCGCCCCGCGGGTGGCGTGCCGCTGCAGGCGGCGGTCACGCTGCTGCGGCTCGAGCCCGTGGCGTGCGTCGCTCCGTCGCTGTTCGAGGAAGACCGCCGCGCCCTCAGGGCCGCCGAGACGATGGACGCCGTCAACGCCAAGCTCGGGCCGAACGCCCTCTACTTCGCGTCCCTGCACGAGGCACGCGAAGCGGCCCCGATGCGGATCGCCTTCACGAGAATCCCCGATGTCGACAGCGAGATGGGTGGCTGACCGGGGCGCCGCGCAAGAACAAGCCACGCAAGACTAAGCCACGCAGGAATTAGGAAGTCGAACGGATCGAGTCATGGGCGCCCGATCGATTCCCCCTCCACCTGGTGCACGAGCACCACGTCGTGGACGCCGCCGGTCATCTCGCCGGACCCGCCGGCGAGGTGGCTGCCACCGACGATGACGATATTGTCCCCCTTGGTTGCGAGGCCGTTGGCGACCGACCACGCGTCGGCGTGGTTGACCAGGCCGGTCATGCTCTCGGCGGGGGCCTCGGCCAGGGGCGTGACGCCCCAGTACAGGCACATCTTGCGGAGCGTTTTCTCGTCGCCGCTGACGCCGATGGTCGGGGCGAAGTGCCGCTGCTGCGATAGCGCCAAAGCCGTCCGGCCGGTGTAGCTCGCCACGACGACCAGCTTGGCGCCCAGGTTGTACGCCATCTCGCCGGCGCCGCGGACGATCGCTCTGGTCACGTCGTGCTCGACGGCGTCGGTCTCCACGGCATCGTTCTTGGGCGGACGATGGGCGAGGCTCCGCTCGGTCGCCAGGCAGATGCGGTTCATCATCCGCACCGTTTCGAGCGGGTACTGCCCGATGGCCGTCTCGCCCGACAGCATGCACGCGTCGGCGCCATCGAGCACGGCGTTGGCCACGTCGGTCGCCTCGGCCCGTTTCGGCTGCAGCGAGTCGTGCATCGAGTCGAGCATCTGCGTTGCGATGATCGCCGGCTTCTGGAAGCGGTGGCACGTGTGGATGATCCGCTTCTGCTCGACCGGCATCTCCGCGACGTCGATCTCGACGCCCAGGTCCCCGCGGGCGACCATCACCGCGTCCGACGCGGCGACGACCTCTTCCAGCCGGTCGAGTGCTTCCCGCTTCTCAATCTTAGAGACAACGGCCGCGTCGGAGCCCGACGAGCGGAGGATGTCTTTGAGCGCCCGCACCTCGTCCGGCGCCCGCACGAAGCTGAGGCTCACGAAGTCGACCCCCGCCTCGGCGGCCCACAACGCGTGCTGGTGGTCGTCGACGCTGATCGCCGGCGCGCTGAGCTTCACCCCCGGCAGGTTGATGCCCTGCCGGCTGCGGATATCGCCCCGCTGGATGACGCTCAACCGCACGCACTCCTTCAAGTGCTCCTCGACCCGCATCGCAACCGTCCCGTCGGCCAACATCACGGTGTCGCCTACAGAGAGCTCGCGGATCAGCGGCGGGTAGGTCGACGTCAACTCATTGGGCTCCGCGGCGCTGCCCTCCGAGACAAACCAGAATTCCTCGCCCGATTCGCAGAAGATGCGGTCGTTATCGACCTCGCCCAGTCGGATTTTCGGGCCGGCCAGGTCGACCAGAATCGCCGTTGGCCGGTTCAACTCGGCGCTGACCCGCCGGATCGTATCGACTTTGATCTGCTGCTCATCCGGCTCCGAGTGCGCCATGTTCAGCCGAAAAACGTCGGCGCCGGCGCGGATCAGGTCGGATATCTTCTCGGCCGTATCCGAGCTTGGCCCCAGCGTGGCGACGATCTTCGTGCGGGCCCAGTTGCGGATGTCGATCGAAGCGGGCATGGCTGGCTGCTGGGGTAATGGGGCGGGTTGAGTGGGCGGGGCGGTGACGGCGGCGCGCGGCCGCCGCGAGCATTGTGCCGGGCGCCGACAGACGTGGGAAGTTCAGCAGCCGCGAAAGTCAGACCGTTCCGGCTGTTTTGCTAAGCCTGCCGGAGCGAATACACTCTAGGCATGCTCGTGTCCCGCGCTCCTGGCGGCGGGCCAAACGTCCTCCGACTTCCGCTTGCCTTCAAACTAGGACTTCCGGATATGCCCCATACACCCTCGACCGACCGCCGGAACTTCCTTAAAGCCGCCGCGGCGACGGGTGTCGCCGCGCCGTACTGGGCTCCGTGCTGGGCGTCCTCGGCCGCCGCGCAGCCCGCCGGCGAATCGGCCCCTAGCGACCGCCCATTGCTCGGGGCCATCGGCGTGGGCGGGCGGGGGTCGATGATCGCCCGCGACGCCGCCCGCTACGGGGCCATCGTCGCCGCCGCGGACGTCGATAGCCGCAACGTGGGCCGCTTCCAAAAGTCGATCGAAGAACGGGGCGCCGCGGCGCCGGAGGGTTACAAAGACTACCGGCGGGTGCTGGAGCGCAAAGACATCGATGCGGTCACGATCGGCACGCCCGATCACTGGCACACCAAGATCGCCATCGAGGCAATGCAGGCCGGCAAGGATGTCTACTGCGAGAAGCCGCTCACGTTGACGATCGAAGAGGGCCAGCTGATTGCCAAGGCGGTCCGCCAGACGGGTCGCGTCTTTCAGGTCGGCACCCAGCAGCGCAGCGACGGGCGGTTTCAAACCGCCGTTGCCCTGGCCCAATCAGGCCGGCTGGGCGAGATCAAGCGCGTGTGGGTCGCCATCGGCGGCGGCCGCTCCGGTGGACCATTCGAAGTCGCGGCGACGCCGGCCACGCTCGACTGGGACATGTGGCAGGGCCAGACGCCCGACGTCGACTACCGAACCAACCGCTGCCACAGGGACTTCCGCTGGTGGTACGAGTACTCCGCCGGCAAGCTGACTGACTGGGGTGCGCACCACGTCGACATCGCCCAGTGGGGGGTCGGATTGCTAGACACTAGCGCCGTGTCGGTCGCGCCCCTCTCGGTGAACCACCCCGTCAAGTTCAAAGACGGCTACCCGACCGCTGCGGACCGCTACAACACGGCGACGAAGTTCCGTATCGATTGCCGGTTCGCCGGCGGCGTCGAGATGCGTCTCGCTAATGCGATTAACGAGCCCGATCGAGGGATCAACTTTGGCAACGGCGTCCTGTTCGAGGGGACCAAGGGCCGCGTCTTCGTCAACCGCGGCAAGGTGACCGGGACCCCGGTCGAAGAGCTGAAGGAGAACCCCCTGCCCGAGGACGCCCTGCAAGTTGTCTACAAGGGCCGCAAGCCCAAGCAGCACATGGCGGACTTCTTCGACTGCTTGAAGACCCGCGAGGAGCCGGTTTCCGACGTCTTCTCCCACCACCGCATCCTATCAACGTGCCACTTGGCCGCGCTCGCCCTCCGCTTCGGCCGTTCTGTGTCGTGGAATCCTGAGACCGAGCAGGTTGAGGGCGACCCGCAGGTCGCGGCGATGGTCTCCCGCCCGCAGCGGGCCGGCTACGAATTGCCAAAGGTCTGATGGCCTACTGGCGCGGGAAGCACGCGCTGGTGACCGGCGGGTCGGCGGGCCTGGGCCTGCACCTGGCTCGGGAACTCGTCACGGCGGGCGCCGCGGTGGCGTTGGTCGGCAGGTCGCAAACGCGGCTCGACGAGGCGGCCGACCAACTCCGCGGCATCGGCGGACAGGTGCAGGCGTTCTCGGCCGACGTCGCCCAGCCGGGCCAGACCGCCTGGGCCGTCGAGCAAGCGGTCGCCGAGTTCGGAACCCTGAACCTGGCGGCGGCGTGCGCCGGTCGGTCGATGCGCGGCGCCCTGGTCGACACGCCCCGCCGGGCGTTTGAGGAACTGCTGGCGGTCAACTTCCTCGCGGCGGTCGACCTCGCCCACGCCGCCGGGCCGCACCTCGAAGCGGCGGCCACCACCACGGCTCCGCCCGCCGGCGGGCACTTGGTGCTGATCGGCTCGCTCGCGAGCAAGACGGGCGCCCCGCACCTCGGCGCCTACGCGGCCAGCAAGCACCCGCTGCCGGCGCTCGCGCAGCAACTGCGGCTCGAGCGGGGCGGCCACGGCCTGCACCCGCTGCTCGTCTGCCCCGGGCCGCTCCGCCGAGACGACGCCGGCGCCCGCTACGACGCCCAGGCCGCCGACCTGCCCGACGCCGCCCGCAAGCCCGGCGCGGGGGCGCGGGTCAAGGCGATCGACCCGGCCGACCTCTCGCGCCAGGTCCTCGCCGCGTGCGAGCGCCGCCAGAGCGAACTGGTCGTCCCCGCCAAAGCCCGGCTGCTGTTCGCCATTACGCAGCTCCGCCCCAGCTGGGGCGACTGGCTCCTGCGCAAGAACACCGGCGGGTAGCGGGCCGATGGGAGCGCCTCGGTCCGCTTAACACGCCAGCCTGCGCGGCCTGCCCGGCGCGTGGCAGAAAAATACTTTGAAGAGGTTCGCCGACCGGCCCGGCACAACTTTTTTAGAGCCCAGATCGCCCGAGACTCTCGCGAGATGAGCCATAGCGAACCGACGCGTCTCGACTTACGGCGCATGCCCGGCTGGGTTCCGATGAAGGCGCGGAACGCTAATCCTAATTGTGGCGCCCCGATCTCCAAACTCCAGCGGTGTTCTTGAGCGCGCCAAACGTGTGCCAGCGAATAAATTCTTGGCCACCCCCACGCCTGTTCGGCACGCCATTTGCGCACTTCCATGGCCTTGCGCGTTTTGTGTTGATTGCTCATTTTATTGGGCATGGCTTGCAAGCGTGCACTCGACGAGCGGGAGGTCCTTGGTCTGAGGTACCTGAAGAAGGCGC
>JBCCZD010000141.1:0-10652 GCA_039188275.1 Planctomycetota bacterium | reverse complement strand
GTGAGCCGTCCATCATGACGCTGGTAAAGCCGTTGTCGATCGCACTTTGGCACGTCGCCGGGCTGTTGCCGTGGTCCTGGTGCATGACGATCGGGATGTTCGGATGCAACTCGCTCGCAGCGATCATCAGGTGCCGCAGGTAGGCGTCCTGCGAGTACTTCCTAGCGCCGCGCGACGCCTGGATGATGACCGGCGACTCGGTCTCCTCGGCCGCCTCCATGATGGCCTGGATCTGTTCCATGTTGTTGACGTTGAACGCGGCCAAGCCGTAGTCGTTCTCGGCGGCGTGGTCCAGCAGCAGACGCATGGGGACCAGGGGCATCGGGGGGCTCCTCGGTTTCAGGACGGGGAATAGGTCGGTCGCTTTGCTCCAGAAGTGTACCCGGCGCCCCGCCCGTTTGGGAGGCTCGACCGGCCGGCAAGCCAAGCCTTGCTGGGGGCGCCACAGGACGCTCCGCGTTGCCGTGCGTCTCGGCGAAGCCTGGTACATCGGCTTGTTTTGCGAATTCTTTGCCTAAGAAGGGCGAACGATTATACTCGCGCTCTCTACGGCGGCTCCGCTGCCGATCTCTTCGCATCTCGACCGTGTTCTCATCTTGGGAGGCCCTAATGAATACCTCAATCCGTCTACTCCTTTGGCTCGGTTGTGCGCTCGGCATCTGTTGTACGCTCGCCAGCTCTTCTTACGGGCAACTGGGCCAATCGAGTCATGGCGGCGGCGGCGGTGGCGGGAGGATCGTCATTAGCGGCAATTCGACCATCGACTCGGTGAGCCTCACAGGCACGGCATCCCTGCCTCTCGGCGAAATGGGCGCTAGCGTGCCGGCGAACGTGACCCTCACGACCACCCGCGCCAACCACAACAGCACGCGTTCGAACCATACGCAGTCCGCCGCTGACTTGGACACCGATTTCCCTGATGACCTCGATGGCGTTGAGCTGTCGCTGGAGAGCTCCTGGGACTTCGACTTCGACCTCGTGTTCACGCCACTAAGCACGCCGTTCGCCTCGGCGCTAGGCGACAACCTCCTCTTGACGGTCAACGATCCCCCGACGCTGTCGGCACCCGATACAACCCGATTTACCTTTGACGCGGATGCCCCCGACTTCGGCTTGCTGCGTGCGGGGAATCACAACTGGCTCGGCCAAGCCTCCCGTGCGTTCGCAACCGCCAATGGCGGGTTGGGCCCAAGCAGCCTTGAAAACCTCACACTCAGTGATGTGCTCGGAACGGACACGTACGTCGATCTCGGCGGCGGCTTGATTCAGCACACGTTCGACGTAACGCTGAGTCTGGGGGGCACACTCAACGGCCAACCATTTGCTATCGACGGGCTCAGCGGGACGGTAACCGAGGAGGCAACGCTAGCCGTGCAAGTCGTGCCCGAGCCGACCGCGGGTGCGGTGGCCCTCGCGGCGTTCGGCCTACTCGTCAGCCGACGCCGAGGCCGACGACAACCCTGAATCGGGCAGGAACGCACGCGAAGCCGGCGCCGACGCCACGCGGACGAGGATCGCTTTCCGTGGCCCCGACGCCGCGTGGAACAGGCCCCCGAGGCGGGCGCCCGAGCCCGGCAGGTTGGTCACCAGCAGCATCTCGCCCGGCGCGATGGGCGCCTCGATCGCCAACTCCGGGAACGCGTCGGTCTCGCGCTGCAGGGCGCCCCGCGACATCGCGCCCGTCTCGTCGGATACGAAGCGGAGCTGCTGCTCACCGTGCCGAACCTCGGGCGACAGCGTCACGCGGACGCGGTCGCTCTGCTGGCGGCCTACCCCCAGCAGGTACATGCCCTGGACGCGGCGGTAGGTCTTGCCGCTGACCCGCCCGTCGCGCGACACCAGCACCGGCGCCTCGTCGAGGATGTCGGACGCGGCGAGTTCAAGCGTGCCGCCGGGGCGGAGCTGCCGCGTCCGGCGCCGGACGCCCGTCTCGCGCAGCTCGCTGGAGCCGGCGGTCGAGGTGTCGCCGGTGCCGTAGGGGTCGATCAGCCGCAGGAGCTCGACCGGCGTCGCGGCGCCGACCACGCCGGCCCGCAGCCCGTTGCTCGCCAGCCGCCGCCGCAGATCAACCGGCAGCCGATCTTCCTGCAGTTGGTCCCAGAGTTGGGCTTCCTGCTCAACGGCCCCTTCGGCGGCCTGCCCACCCGGCAGCCTTAGCCAGTAGATGTCAAGCGTCACCGCGTCGCTGGACGACTGCGCCGCCTTGAGCAACGACTGCTCGGTGATCGGCGTCTCGCTTTCGATCAGGTGGCAACCCACCACCAACGCCATCGCCGGCAGCAACGCCACGGCAACGGCGGCTTGGCGGAGAGCTACGTGTCGGCGGATCGAAAGGGGCATCGGCGCCAGCGGAGCGGGGCCTGGGCGGGGCACGAACAAGGTTGGACGTGGGCGGCATACGCTAGCGGTCGGCCGACGCCGGGTCAATCTCGATCACGCGGCGCCCAACGCCACGAGCCGGGGCGCCGGGAAGCGGGCGCCCGACACCCCGCCGTGCTCGGTCGCTAGCGTGCGGAAGTCACGGTCGAGCCAGTCGTAGAGCCCCTCCGGCGGGTCCGCCGCCAGCCACGCCCGCGCCAGCCGCGCGGCCTGCTCGTCGTACTCCCTCTGCGACGAGCCGTGCACGTAGCACCGCCCGCCGTGCCGCCGCAGGTCGCCGTCCATCGCGGGCGAGATGTGCCACAGCTCGTGGACGATTGTCACCAGCTTCTCTTCGAGCGGGTGGTTTTGGAAACGCGGCAAGTAGAACTGCAGCAGGTACAGGTAGTCTCGGCCCGAACCGTCGATTGGCCGCTGGCAGACCATCCGCCGGCCCCGCACCCGCTTGACCTCGGCGCCCCCCTCAAACCGAAGCGGCGTCAGCGACGCCTGCAACCCGTGCGGCGTCGCCTTCCGCGCCTGGCAGAAGCCGACCGCAACGCGTTCCATGTCGACGTGCGAAAGCTCACGAACGCGCCGCGGCATGTCCTCGCAGACCCGGCGCACCGCGGCGGTGAAGTCAAACGTCGGCATAGCGCTGGGTTGAGACCGGAAACGACACAAGGGGCTCCTCGACTGAGCCCCTTGTCGTACCGGGTGTCTTGCCTGTCCGCTAGCCGAGTTTGCCGGCTATTCGCGTCGCTTGGTTGCCGCCAACAGACCGCAAAGCACGCAAGCGAGCTCACCCGCCACAGGTTCCGGCGTCTCCACCGCTTCAAGGGCGTTGATGTTCTCAGAGGCAACGCCCAAATGATCGGCGACGTCGTGCGCCGTGTTCCACACCCTTGGGCTGTTGTCGTCCAACAACCCGTGCGTTAGGAACTCGGCGGTTGCGTCGCCGTAGGTGTAGGACCAGATCTCGCCGCCGTCAAACAGCCCGTCAATGGGGGCGATGCTAAACAGGATGCGGTCGTCCCCGGCCGCCGCGGCGCCGGCGCCGAAGGTGTTGTCGTCGTTCACGTCCCAGATCATCATCGCGTCGACGTCGAAGAACTGCCGCCGGTCGACCAACTCGGTCCCGACCATCACTCCCCACACGGGCGCCAAACCACCGTCAGCGATCAGGGCGTCGATCAGCACGTCGCTGGCGAGGTAGGCGACCGACGAATCGAGTTCGCTGAGGTAGCGGAAGACCGAGACCCGCTCTCCGCCGAGGTACTCGGGGTCGCCGACCTGCGAAAACATGTTGGCGTCACCCTCGTCGTCGGGCCCGTACAGCTCAAGGCCGTCGATATCATCCAGGGCGCCCGGCGTGCCGTTGATGTCCTCTTCGCCGTCGGCCCACTTGATCACGTCGGCGCCGAAAAACGTCGTCTGCTGCAAGAGGTGCGACGACCGGCTGGCGTAGACATCGGTGTCGTCTTCCACCGACACAACAAGCGAAACCGTGTCACCCCAGCTTGGCCTGGAGCCATCGAGGTCTTGGAAGAACAGGTCGCGGACATTGGCGATCGCGTCTACCTAAGGCCGTCCAGGACCGCTTGGCGGGCCGCCCGTCCCGTCCCCCACCTGCCCGAGCGTGAAGCGGATGCCGTCGAACGCGCCGGCCCCGCCCAGGCCGTCCCAGAGGACGGTTTGCCCACGCTTGAGCACGCCGGTGGCCGTCTTGTCGAGGCTGTTTGCCGGGCACCTTGTGCGGGTCCGGCAGCGGGGCCTGTTCGAAAGAAGGCCCGGGCGCAACAACGCTTTGACGGGCGACCTCGTCGGCCGGCGAAGCATCAACGAGCAAGGCGACTAATGAGAGCGCGGCGAAAGGAGCCGCGTTGGTGGTGTTCATTACACACTCCGGTTGCAAATCATGTTCTAGGTGGGCCGGGGCCGCCGATCTCGGCCGGGCGGGCGTCGCTTTGAGCTACCAAATCTTGATTCTCGAAAGCCACTTGCGTCCTGCTCGGGCGCCTCGGGAGCAAACCGGAACCGCGGCCGAATCAGAGTCGCGGCGAAACGTGAGTCGCGGCGATGGACGCGCCACGATTCGACCCCGACTCCTTCCCCAGGCCGCAACTTCGCCCCCAGAGCCCGCAGGAGTATGTTCAGGAACCCGCAGAACGCAAACGAACGGAACGCGCATGTTTGGCATTCATTTCGCTTAACCAAGACGCGGATCGGCGAGGAAACTTGCCCCGTTTGGGGGCCAGCACTGGTTGCAAACGACAAAAAAAGGACGCCCCAGAGGGGCGTCCTTTGTGGAACTCAAGGGCCGTCGCGGCGAGGGACGTCAGTCTTTCTTTCCGACTGCCTCGTCGTCACCCTCGGCGGGAGAAGTCTCGGCGACCTCCGCGTCGTCAGTGCTCTGCCCCTCATCGGCCTCGGCGTCGGCGCCTTCGACCAACTCGTCGTCTTCGGGCAGGTCGTCATCCGGAGCGTCAAAAGCCGGCTTCTCGCTCTTCTCGATGACGCGGTCACGCTCGCCGACGAACTCGAGGATCGCCTTTGTACCGTTGTCGCCCAGGCGGGGCGTAGCGAGCCGCACGACGCGGGTGTAGCCGCCAGGGCGTTCGAGGAACCGGGGCGCCAGTTCCTCGAACAGCACGCTGACCGCCTGCTTGTCGCCCAGCAGCTGCACGCACCGCCGGCGGGCGGCCACGGCGGGCGCCATCGCCTGGGCCCACTGCTGCCAGCGGTCGCTCTGCCGCCAGCTCTTCCAAGCCTCGGTTCCCCGCTCAGCGTCGGTGTCGTACTCGGCGGCCGCCTCGCTCGCGGCGAGCGACTTCTTGGCGATCGTCACGCACTTCTCGACCAGCGGGCGAACCTCTTTGGCCTTGCTGACGGTCGTCACGATCCGGCCCTTCACCTTCGCCTCGGGGTGGTCGGCGAACCGCTGGTAGAAACTCTCGCGCAGGTCGTCGGGGTCCCGCTCGGTGAGGATGAGCGAGCTTGCTAGGTTGCGGAGCAACGCCCGCTGGTGGTTCGGGTTGCGGCCGAGCTTGCGGCCTCTGCGGCGGTGTCGCATGGTTGGCGGGCTGTTGGCTGTGGCGGTTGCTAGTAGCTGATGGCTGTTGGTGATCGGCCGAGGCCTCGTTCCGCTGCTGGCTCGTCGCCAACAGCCGACCGCCGGCCGACGAATCAGACGCTAACGGTCGACGGGACCCGCATGCCCAGGTGCATGTTCAGCTCGCGGAGCTTCTCCTGCACCTCGGTCAGGGTTGTCTCGCCGAAGTTCCGGACCTCGAGCAGGGCGTCTTCGCTCCGCACCACCAGGTCGCGGACGGTCATAATGTTCTCCGACTCTAAGCAGTTGCTGGCGCGGACGCTCAGCTTCAGCTCGGCGATCGGCATGTTCAGCTTCGCCTCGAGCGCCGGGTCGAGACCCGACGGCGACGCCGCGCGGGCCGGGCTGCGGACCTGCGGTCCGAGGCTCGTGTACTGGACAAACGGGTTGAGGTGCTTGCGGAGGATCTTCGCCGCCTCGACCATCGCCATCTCGGGGCCCAGCGAGCCGTCGGTCCATATCTCCAGGGTCAGCTTGTCGTAGTTCGTCTTCTGGCCAACGCGCGTCTCGTCGACGGCAAAACGGACCCGGGTAACGGGGCTGAAGATGGCGTCGACCGGGATGATCCCGATCTCTTGCACCCCGGCGCTGTGCTCGCTGGAGGGGACGTAGCCGCGGCCGTTCTCGACGACCATCTCCATGACGAAGGGGACGTCGTCCGTCAGCGTCGCGATCACGTGCTCTTTGTTGATAACCTCGACCGACTCGTCGGTTTCGACGTCCGAGGCGAGCACCTGGCCCGTCTCGTTCCGCTCGACGCGGAGGACCTTCGTCGAGTCGCTGTGGTTCTTGACGACCAGCGATTTGACGTTCAGCACGACGTCCGTCATGTCCTCGAGCACGCCGGGGATGGTCGTGAACTCGTGTTGGGCGTTGTGGACCTTAATCTGAGTGACCGAGCTGCCCTCAAGGCTGGAGAGCAGGATCCGGCGCAGGCCGTTGCCGACGGTCGTGCCGAAGCCCCGCTCGAACGGCTCGGCGATAAACTTCCCGTACGACTCGGTGAGCGTCTCCTGCTCGCAGGTCACGACGCTCGGCAGTTCCAATCCACGCCAACGGATGTGCATTCGTAAAGCTCCTTAGGGAGGGCTGTTGGCAGTTCGCCGCGGGGTAGCGGTGGGCTAAAAATACGGGCCGTCGACAAACGTGGTCACGGGACACGCCGCTGAGGGTCAGCCGGCCTAACGCGAGCCCTTCTCAAATGCGCCCGTTTCAAATGCGAGCCCGTGTTTACGACGCGAGCCCGTGTTTTAACGGGAGCAGAGTTCGACGATCAGTTGAGTTTGGACCGGGATCGACACGTCTTCGGGGCCCGGCAGTCGGCCGACAATGCCTTCTGGGATTTGGCTCTCGGTCACCGCCAGGTAGTCGGGCGCCTGATTGCCGCCGCTCCCCTGGTCGGCCGCCGCCTGCTGGGCGCGGATGTAATCCAAACTACCCGCTTTGTTCTTGACCCGGATTACATCGCCGGCGCGGACTTGGTAGCTGGGGATGTTCACCGGGTGGCCATTGACGGTGATATGGCCATGGGCGATTTGCTGGCGGGCCTGTCCGCGGCTCAGGCCGAAGCCGAGCCGGTGGACGACGCTGTCGAGCCGCCGCTCAAGAAGACTCATGAGGACGTCACCCGTGTTCCCCTTGGCCCGCTCCGCCTGTGCGAAGTAGCGGCGGAACTGACGCTCGAGCAAGCCGTAGTAGTGCTTGACCTTCTGCTTCTCCCGGAGATGGATGCCGTAGTCGGTCATCTTCCCACGTCGGGGAGGCTGCCGGCCGGGCGGTCCCTCGCGGCGCTCGAACGCGCACTTGGACGAATCGCAGCGTGCGCCCTTGAGGAACAGCTTGGCGCCATCGCGTCGGCAGAGTCGGCAGGCGGGTCCGGTGTAGCGGGCCATTGCGTGGTGGTTGGTGACTAGTTGGTGACTGGTGGCAAGGCGACGAGTTCGGGGCCGGCTGACAAAGAGCGGCTAGTCACAAGCCACTAGTCGCCGGTCACCAACTCACACCCGGCGCTTCTTCCGGGGGCGGCAGCCGTTGTGCGGCAGTGGCGTGACGTCTTCGATCGACTTGACCTTCAGGCCCGCTGCCTCGAGCGCCGTAATCGCACTCTCCCGTCCGCTGCCCGGGCCGGTGACGCGGACATCCACGTCGCGGACGCCGTACTTCTTCGCCTTCTCCGCCGCCTGCTGTGCGGCGCATTGCCCGGCGAAGGGCGTGCTCTTGCGGCTCCCTTTGAAGCCACTCGTGCCGGCGCTGGCCCAGCAGAGCGTGTCGCCCTTGGTGTCCGTAATCGTCACCGAGGTGTTGTTGAACGTCGCCTTAATGTGCGCGACGCCAACCGCTACACTCCGGCGGCTCTTCTTCTTCGACGACTTCTCTCTTGTCTTAGCCACGAGGACTCTTGGGGTTGGCTACAGTGGTATGGAGTCGGAGGCCACGCGGGCGGAAAGCGGGGCCGCTTCAGCGCATGTCTTTGACGCCCTTCTTGCCGGCGACCGTCTTCTTCGGCCCCTTGCGGGTGCGGGCGTTGGTCTTGGTCCGTTGGCCGCGGACGGGCAGGCCCCGGCGGTGACGCAGGCCGCGGTAGCTGCCGATGTCTCGCAAGCGTGAAATGTTTTGGCTCGTCTGTCGGCGGAGCTGGCCCTCGACGACGTAGTCCTTGTCCAGCAGGGCCGCGATCCGCGCAACTTCGTCTTCGTGCAGCTCGCGGGCCCGGACCTGCGGGTCGATCCCCGCCTTGTGGCAGAGCTCCCTTGCGGTCTTCGGGCCGACGCCGAACAGGTAGGTCAGTGAAACGACCGTGGGCCGGTCGGTCGGGATATCAACACCGAGCAGTCGGGGCATGTTGGGGTGCGTGGGTCGGTTGCGTAGAGGCTTGATTACGCGGGGCGTCGATCGCCCGCGACGGGTTGGTTTCGTACTGACGGCGCCTCGACCCTCGGTCCGACTAGCCTTGGCGTTGTTTGTGGCGCGGGTTCTCGCACACGACGCGGATCACCCCCTTACGGCGGACGATCTTGCATTTATCGCACATGCGTTTGACGCTGGCGCGGACCTTCATGGCACGGATCTCGGCGACGCTGGCAACAGAAACGACGCCGGGGCAGCGTCCGGCGAAATGACCCGCGCGGCACGGGCCCCGCCCGCAATCGGCCGCACCGGCGAATCGAAGAATATAGGCCTTCCCCACCAAAGTCATCAACCCCCGCCGGCGGGTTTTTTGGCCGACAGGGCTCGGCGGCCCGCCAATCAAGTTCGGCTTTGCCGGACGGGGAAACGACCGGACAACCCCGGAGCCGCCAAAAAACGGCGGGCCCCCCTCGCGGTCACCCGCCCAGTAGGCCAGACCTCCTGGCGAGACGAACCGCCTAGCGCAATGAGCCCCTTAGAAGTCGAGCCACTCTAGGGAACGAGCAGCGCCTCTTCCGCCGGCGCGGGCGCCGCGGTCAGCCTCACCGGTCCGTCCTTGGTCATCGCGATCGTGTGCTCGAAGTGGGCGCTCAGCTGCCCGTCGGCGGTCACCTGCGTCCACTCGTCGTTGAGCATCTTCACTTCTTTCGTCCCGACATTCACCATCGGCTCGACCGCGATCACCAATCCCGGGTCGAGCCGGAAGTCGTCGCGGCCGCGGAGCCCGCGGCTGACAAAGTTCGGCACCTGCGGGTCCTCGTGCATCTTGCGGCCCACGCCGTGCCCGACGAAGCACTCAACCGTCGAGTAGCCGTGGTCGTGCACGTAAGCGGCCATCTCTCGGGCGACCTGGCTCCAGCGGCCCGCCGAGTGCATTAGCTCGTAGGCCAGCTCGAGCGTGCCGAGGGTGACGTCGAGCAGCCGCTGGGCTTCCGGCGAGATGCGGCCGACGGCGTACGTCTTCGCGGCGTCGCCGCACCATCCGTTGAGCCGGCAGCCCGTGTCGATGCTGACGATGTCGCCCTCGCGCAGCGGCTGGTCGTTGGGGATGCCGTGAACCACCTCCTCATTGACGCTCGTGCAGGTCACGGCGGGGAAAGGACGCTTCCCCTTCTCGTGGTGCGGGTAGTCCTTGAAGAGCGGCGTCGCGTTGAGCTTGTCGAAGTGCGCTTCGAGGGCCGCGTCGATCTCGCCGGTCGAGACGCCCGGCGCGATCATGTCCGCGACGATCTGGTGCGCCTGCCACACGGCGAGGCCGGCCTGACGCATCTTGCCGATCTCGCGCTTCGACTTGAGTTCAATGCGGCCCATGGGCGTGCGTCGTCGGAGGGGTGCGGCGTAGGGGAGCGGACGGGAAGAAAACGACGCGCCTGATCACCGGCGGCTTGGTAGGGGCGGACTGTAGCGGGGCGGCCCGATAGCAGGGGACGCGTCACCCGAGCGCCAGCGCCTCCTCGATACGGCCGTAGACGGTGTCTTCGGCCCCGACGGCGTCGATCCGCCGGAGCAGTCCTTGCCGGTCATAGTACTCGGCGACCGGCGCGGTCAGCGCGGCGTAGTCCTTCATCCTCTGCCGGATCAGCTCAACATTGTCGTCGGATCGGCCCCGTCCCGCTAGGCGCCGGAACAGCTCCTCTTCGTCAACCTCGAACAGCAGCACCGCGTCGAGCGACGCGTTGTGGTCCTCTAAGAGCTTGCCCAACTCTTCCGCCTGTGGCAACGTCCGCGGGAAGCCGTCAAACAAGTAACCGTGTCGGCAGTCCGCCTCGGCAAGGCGGTCAGCGACGATCCGTAAGACGAGGTCGTCGGAAACGAGCTGGCCCGCGTCGAGCCGGGCAGCGATTTCGCGTCCGGCGGGCGTATCGGACTGCCTGGCGTCCCGCAGCACCTCGCCGGTGGACAGGCTCGTCACGCCCAGCTTGTCGGCAAGCCGGGCCGCCTGGGTCCCTTTGCCGGCGCCGGGCGGTCCGAGGAAGACAATCCGCATCGGGAGGGGTCGGGGGGTCAGAGGTCGGGGGGCGGGGCAACGCAGCGGCGGCCGAAGGCCAACGCTCCCAGACCTCCGGCCCTGGCGCCTCGGCCCTTACTCGAGCAGGCCCTTGTAATTACGCATCACCAGGTGGCTGTCAATCTTCTGGACCAGATCGAAGGCCACGCTAACGGCGATCAGCAAGCTGGTGCCGCCGTAGAACGTCGCGATGCCGTAGCCGACACCAAGGTTGGTCGCAACGAGGGTCGGGATGATAGCGATCACAGCCAGGAAGCCGGCGCCGAC
>JBCCZD010000140.1:0-10705 GCA_039188275.1 Planctomycetota bacterium | reverse complement strand
TACTGCTTTAGCAGCTGCATGAGGAAGTCGAGCTCAGACTGCGGACGCTTCCAGTTCTCACTCGACAAGCAGTAGAGTGTGAGCTGCTGGATAGGCCCGAGGCGGGAGCACTCCTCGGTAATCCTGCGGACCGTGCGGACGCCGCGTTCGTGCCCGGCGGCGCGGACAAGCCCCTGGCGCTCGGCCCACCGGCCGTTGCCGTCCATGATAATCGCGACATGCCGAGGCCAACGTTCTTCCGGCACGCCGGCGAGCGGCTGTTCGGGGTCCACGCTGGCGGGGATCACGTGCTAAGCCGCCACGGGGTGGGGTGGAGGGCGTGGGTCACGCCGTCGCCGCGACCAACGGTCGGCCTTCGGCTGGGATCGTTTGGTCGCGGCCCGGGCCGACCGACACGAATTCGACCGGCACGCCGACCAGTTCGCTGACGCGGTTCAGGTACGCGCGGGCGTTTTCGGGCAGCTCTTCGAGCGATCGGCAATCGGTGACGTCTTCCGCCCAGCCGGGCACGGATTCGTACCGCGGCGTAACGCGGCGGAGGTCGTCGACGTGGGTTGGGAAGTCACGCGAGCGGACGCCGTCGATTTCGTACTCGGTGCAGATCTTGATCTCTTCGAGCCCGCTGAGCACGTCGAGCAGCATCACCGCAATCGAGTCGGCGCCGCTCAGACGCGCCGTGTAGCGGACGGCCACGGCGTCGAGCCAGCCGCAGCGTCGCGGCCTGCGGGTGACGGTGCCGTACTCGTTGCCGCGCTCGCGCAGGTACTGCCCGTCTTGGTTGTCTTGTTCGGTCGGGAAGGGGCCACCGCCCACGCGCGTCGAGTAAGCCTTGACGACGCCCAGCGTGTGGTTGACGTGCTTCGGCGGCACACCGGCGCCGGCCGGGACGCCGACGCCCGAGCTGTTGCTGCTGGTCACGAACGGGAAGGTGCCGTGGTCGACGTCGAGCAGCGCGCCCTGGGCGCCCTCGTAGAGGATCTTCTTGTCCGCCTCGGCGGCGGAGAGGAGCAGCTCGGTCGTGTCGCAGACGTGCTGCTCGAGGCGGTCGGCGTAGCCGCGGTACTCGTTGTAGATCGCCGTGGCGTCGAGCGGCTCGAAGGCGTCGCTCATGACCGACAAGAGCCGGTTCTTCGCGTCGACGCGGTGCTCGATCTTAGCCCGCAGGTCGGACCGGTACAGGTCGCCAAAGCGGAGCGCGAACGAGCGACCGACCTTGTCCCGGTAGCAGGGCCCGATGCCCCGCTGCGTGGTGCCGATGTTCTCGGCTTCGCCGGTGCTCTTGTCGAGCACACGGTCTTCGGCGAAGTGCCAGGGCATGATGACGTGCGCGCGGTCGCTGATCCGCAGCCGCTGGAGCCCTTCGACGCTGCGGCCGGCGAGCTCGTCCAGCTCCGCGATCGCCTTGGCGGGGTTAACCACGACGCCGCCCGCGATGACGCACGTGACGCCCGGGGTTAGGATGCCACTCGGCAGGAGCGAGAGTTTGTAGACCTCTTCACCAACCACCACCGTGTGCCCGGCGTTGGCGCCCCCCTGAAAGCGGACGACCAGGTCGTGCTCTTTCGTGAGCAGGTCAACGAGCTTGCCCTTGGCCTCGTCGCCCCACTGCAACCCAATTACGCAACGCCCTGGCACCGTCGCCTCGCTTCCCGACCTGTCGGCCCGTCAATCGGCCGGCCCGCAAACCCGCGCACCGGCGTACGGTTTGTGGCCGGTCCGCCCCGGCAAACCGCGGATTCTAGCGGGGCTGCGAGCGGACGGTCAACCAGCGAAGGGCTACTCGACCCGCAGTTCGAACGGCAGGAACAGGCCGACCGGCTCACGCTGCAGCACGCGCTGCCACGCTTGCCACCGCCGGGCGGCTTCGACTAGCTCGGCGGGCAGCCCGACGCCGTCGAGCGACACACGCACCTCCTTTTCACCCTTGGCGCCGCCGAAGAGCGTTTCGAAGAACTCCGTCGGTTCGGGGAAGGTCTCGATCCGAACCTTCTCTTCGGCGTCCAGGCCGGCCATCTCTTTGGCCGCGGCGATTGCGTCGTTGAGGGTCCCCAACTCATCGACCAGCCCGTTTGCCTTCGCTTGGCGCCCGGTGTAGACCTTTCCGCCGGCGAGCGCCTTGAGCTGCTCGACGGGCATGCCCCGGCCGGCGGCCGCCTTGCCCGTGAACTGCGTGTACGTGTCCTCCATCATCCGCATCATCGCCGCACGCTCCGACGCGTTCCACTTGCGCATGCCGCTGAAGATGCCGCTGTTCTGGCCGCGCGTGATCAGGTCGGTCGTCAGCCCCAGCTTGTCGTACATCCCCTTGATCGCGAACTTGCCACTCACCACGCCGATCGAACCGGTAATCGTGCCCGGCTCGGCGATGATCTTGTCGCAGCCCATTGAGATGTAGTAGCCGCCGGACGCGGCGATGTCGCCCATGCTGGCGATCACCGGCTTTTCGATCTCCTGGATCTTGCGCCACATCAGGTCGCTCGCCACGGCCGAGCCGCCGGGGCTGTCGACCCGCAGAACGATGGCGGCGGTCTTGTCGTCGGCCGCGGCCTCGGCGAGGGCCTCGACGATCGTCGTCGAGCCAACGGTGCTGCCGCCGAACAACTCCTCCTGGCTCTCGCCGGTCATGATCGGACCGACCGCGTAGACCACGGCGATCTTCTTGCCGGCGCGTCGGCCGGAGGTCGAGCCGCCGCCGGTCAGGACCTGCATCAGCTTGAAGAAGCCGGTGGGGCCGGAGAAGTCGGTGTCGACGTTCTTGCGGCCGTAGTTTTGTACGTATACCAGTTTGCTGCCACCGTGCTGACCGGCGAGTCCGGCGCGGACCTCGTCGGCGTAGGCGACGCGGTCGATCAGACCGGCCTCTTTCGCCTGGGCCGCCGTGAGCAGCGCCAGGTCGACCGCTTCCCGCGCTTGCGCATCCGTCACCGGGCGGCTGCGGACGATGGTCTCGATCATCTGCTCGAAGAGGTCGCCCGCCATCGCGTCGAGGTTCTCGCGGACCGGCTTGCTCCACTTCTTGCGGGTGTAGGTCTCGCCGGCGCCCTTGGCGTCGCCCATGTGGAGGAAGTCGGCCTTGACGCCCATCTTGCTCATCAAGCCCTTGTAGAAGGTCGGCTCGAGCCGCACACCCGGCAGGAGCAGAAAGCCCGACTCGGGCATGATGATCTCGTCGCACGCCGTGGCGAGGAGGTAGTCGGCGGTGGTCGCGATCTCGAGCTGCGCATGGACCTTCTTGCCGCTCTTGCGGAACTGCTGGATCGCCTGCCGGAGTTCGTCGATCTTGCCACGCCCCAGGGATGGGTTCCGCAGGTTCAGCACGATGCCTTGAATCGAGTCGTCGTCGGCCGCCTTCTTGAAACGTGAGACGGTCTTGCGGAGGTCGGTCTGCAGGTCGCCGAACGGGCCCGTTTGACCGGGCGACTCGGGCAGGGCCGACTCAAGCACGAACTCGGCGAACCGGACCTTCGCCGGCTTCTTGGGCTGGGCTGCCGCGGTCGCCTCGCTCGGTGAGGCTTCGCCGCCAACCGGCTCTGGCGACGTGCCGGCATCGGCTTCAGCGGCTGCGGGCTCGGCGGCGGCGGCTGGCGCCGCGGCTTCGGCGTCGGCTCCGTTTGCCCCTAGCGGCGCCGTCGCGGCCGCTAGCAAGCAGGCAGCAATGGGTGACCAGCGGCGTAGCGCGATCGGTGTCCAGGAGAGGATCGAAAGCATGGTGGGGAACTCCGGATTCTGAGCGGCGTTGGGTTGGTGACTTGGCCTACAGGCGGCGTTCGCGGGCCAGCGACGATTCTTGGTGGCCCCCGCGCGTGATTCGCTGCCATTAGCTTACCGCCCCCAACCGCCGCGTGCAGAACCCCGCCGGCTCGGCCGGCCCAGAAACCGACCTGTCGGGCGGACTGGCGATGCGTCGGGGCGTTTGCTACGGTCCCGCCCCGTTCGCCCCCGAGCCTGTCGTCACCCGATATCGTCCCAAGGAAGCACGATGCGAGCCAACCGCCCCCTGGTCGCCCTATCCGCCGCCTGCTTGCTCCTGGGGGCCAACGCGGCGCATGCCCAGCGTTTCTGGAGACATTTTGTCCCGGTAAAGCGGGTCGCCGCGGAGGCCGACGCCAATTATTCGTTGACCGAAAAGAATGGGCCTTGGTTGATCATGGCTTGCACATTCTCGGGCGACGAAGCCGAGCAGCAGGCCCGGCGGCTGGTGCTGGAGTTCCGGCAGCGATTCAATATCGCGGCTTACGCCCACGCGATGGAGTTCGACCTGGAGAAGGACGGCGCCGTTGGCCGAGGCCTCGACGAGCGCGGGGCGCCCGTCAGGATGCGCTACCGCAAGGGACGCCAGCTCCTCGAGTGGGCCGTCCTTGCCGGCGACTTTCCCTCGATCGACGACCCCGAAGCGCAGAAGCTCCTCAAGACGATAAAAGGCCTCCGGCCAGACGCGCTCACGCCCGGCGCCGACGGGCAGACCGCCCAGAGCCTGGCCTACGCCCGGCTTTCGCAGGCGGTCTTCGTGCCGCGGATCGGCAAGAGCAAGCGGCTGGGGCCGATGCGGACGGCATTCATGGCCCGCAACCCGATGCTGCCGCAGGAATACTTTGTGCCGAAAGGCGTCGACAAGTTCGTCGAGAAGATGAACCGCGACTTGCCCCACAGCCTGCTCGACAACAAGCGGAAGTACACAGTGAAGGTCGCCTCGTTTGACGGCCAAGGCGTCCTCGAAGGCGCCAAGAACACGCCGCGAGCCGGCGGCCGCGGCCGCTCGCCGCTGGAGGTCGCCGTGGACAACGCGGAGATCCTCGCCAAGCTGATGCATGACGCGGGGTACGAGGCCTACTCGTTCCACAACCGCGAAGAGAGCATCGTGACTGTCGGCGGGTTCGACGCGGCGACGCTCCGTCAACTCGACGGCAGCCACGCCCCGGTGCCGGAGATCGCGGGGATCATCCAGACCTTCGGCGCAGCGTTCAACACGCCGCAGGAGCCGCTCAAGCGTGCGGCGATCACATCCGACGCGAAGCAGAAGGTCGAAGAAACCCTTGCGCACTTCAATCAACGCTTCCAGCCCGGGCCATCGAGCGTGGCCGCCGGGATGAATCCAAAGTTCGTGAGTTACAAGGCTGGCGGCAAAACAGAGGTCATCCCGTTCGACGTCTACCCGCAGGTGATCGAGGTGCCCAGAAGGTCGATCAGCGCGAACTTCGCTTGGCGGCGGTAGGGGCTCCACCACTTTTCGAAGCGGGACCACGGCCGTAGATTCCTTCCGTTACGCTAGTAGCCTGTTGAAAAACGCCGTCCTGGCGTTTTTCAACCCCGCCAAGCTCAGAGCAAGCTCTTCGCGGCTCGCAAAACAACGGCCTCGGCGCCCGTTGTTTTGGATCGGCGTCGTGCCGATCGCCGCCAGTCGAGTCAATCAACAGGCGGCTAGGGGAGGACTCATGGCGTCTAACGATGCGCAACCGCCCGCCACGCCGCTGCTGGTGATCGGCACCCACAACGCGAAGAAGGGCGCCGAGCTGGCGGAGCTGCTCGCGCCGCGTAGCGTCCGCGTGGCGACGCTGGCCGAGTTCCCCAGCGCGATCGAGGTCGTCGAAGACGGCCAGACCTTCGCCGACAACGCGCGGCTAAAGGCGGTCCAGCAGGCGAAGCGCCTCGCGCAGTGGGTGCTGGCGGACGACAGCGGCATTGAAGTCGATGCCCTCGGCGGCGAGCCCGGCGTCTACTCCGCCCGCTTCGCGGCGATGGCCGGCGCGGGCGAAGGGGACGAGGCGAACAACGCCCTCGTTCGGCAGCGCCTCGCCGGGCTGCCCGCCGCGAAGCGTGGGGCGGGGTACCACTGCCACATCACGCTCGCTTCCCCGGCGGGCGAGGTGCGGGCCGAAGCGGTCGGTCGGTGCCGGGGCCGCCTGCTCGACTCGCCCCGCGGCGACGGCGGTTTTGGGTACGACCCGCTCTTCGAGGTCCGCGAGTACCACCGCACGTTCGCCGAGATGGGCCCCGCGGTGAAGCGGGCGCTCAGCCACCGCTCGCGGGCGATCCGCGCAATCTTGCCGGCCGTCGTCGCCGCGGTGCGGGCGGAATAACCAACCCGGCAACCGCCGATCTCCACTCAGATTTATGAGAATCTGAACCCTCATCGGTTGGGGTGCGTCTATCGTACGGGGGCACTCCTCACCACGCCGGCGTCGTGGCAACCCTTGCTCGCGACGGTCTGCTCAGGCGGGATCGGCCGAGCGCACGCCCCCACCGATGAGCGACACAAGAACAACGCAACGATCCACACGATGAGCACGCCCGCCAGCCTGAAACTGTTGTGCACCGCAACGCTGTTGGTGCTGGTCGCGGCGCCGGCCCACCGCGCCGTGGCGGAAGATGCTTCGGGTGAGCTGTCGGCGGAGGTTTCGGCTTGGCTCGGCGACAACCTCGAACCGGTGGTTGCCCTCTACCGCGAACTGCACCGCTGGCCTGAACTCTCGTTCGGCGAACAAGCGACCAGCGCGCGGTTGGCGAAGGCTTGGCAGGAAATGGGCGCCGACGTGACGACTGAGGTCGGCGGGTTCGGCGTCGTGGGTGTGCTGAAGAACGGGCCCGGCAAGACGCTCATGCTCCGCTGCGACCTGGACGCGCTGCCGGTCGTCGAGCAGACGGGGCTCGACTACGCCTCGGAGGTCCGCGTCAAGGACGCCCGCGGGGCGACCGTCGGAACGATGCACGCCTGCGGCCACGACATCCACATGGCAAACCTAGTCGGGACGGCCCGCTACCTGACGGAGCACCGCAACTGCTGGGGCGGAACGCTGCTGCTCGTCGCTCAGCCCGCCGAAGAGCGGGGCGCCGGGGCTCAAGCGATGCTGGCCGATGGGCTCTTCCAGCGCTTCCCCCGACCCGACTTCGCCGTGGCGTTCCACGTCGCTGCCGACGTCGAAGCGGGCACGCTCGGCTACCGGTCCGGCTACTCGCAGGCGAACGTCGACAGCGTCGACATCATCGTCAAGGGCCGCGGCGGACACGGCGCCTACCCGGAAACGACCATCGACCCGATCGTCATCGCCGCGCGGCTTGTGCTGGACCTACAGACAATCGTCGCCCGCGAGATTAAGCCGATCGAGCCCGCGGTGGTGACGGTCGGCTCGATCCATGGCGGGACTAAGCACAACATCATCGGCGACGAGTGCCGGCTGCAGCTGACGGTGCGGAGCTACTCGCCCGAGGTCCGCCGGCAACTCTGGGCGGCCATCCGCCGCAAAGCGGACGCCGCGGCCGCGGCGGCGGGGGCGCCGAAGCCGGTCGTCGACATCTCGGAGGGGACGCCGTCCCTGTTCAACGACCCGGAACTTGTGGAGCGCATCGCCACAACGCTCAAGAAGACCTTCGGCGAGGCGAAGATCGTTGAGTCGGCGCCCTCGATGGGCGGCGAAGATTTTAGTCGCTACGGCCAAGCCGGCGTGCCGATAGCCATGTTGAAGCTCGGCTCCGTCCGCGCCGACCGGCTCGCTGAGCTCAAACGGGCCGGCCCGCCGCCGTCGCTCCACTCACCGCGGTACTACCCCGATCCCGAAGAGACCCTCGCAACGGGCATCAGAGCGATGACGACGATCGCCTCGATGCTCTTGCCCCCGGCGGCGGACTGAACCCGTCCACCGCCCCAGCGGAACGCGTCACGCAGCCGATGCCAAACGTCCTCGAACCGCCGAGAGCCGCCCCGACCGCCGTCGCGTCCCACGCGGGGGCCGACGTGCGTCCGCCGCGTGCTAAGCGGGCCGCGGCGCCGGCCGCGGCTTCTTGGACTTGGTGGCCGGTGCGGGATCAACTCCCCATCGCCGTGTTGGCGGTCGTCTCGGTGCTCGCTTCGGCTTTCGCCACCGCTCTGCGGTTGGGGAGCCCAACGCTTGGCGTCGTCGCTGCCGCGGCGCTGGCCGTGGCGTTCGCCCGCGTGTGGTTGCCGGTTACCTATCGGGTGGACCGAAAGGGTTTGCGGTTGTCGCGGCTAGGTCGGACGCGGGCCGTCGCTTGGTCGCGGGTGTCGGGCTACCACGTCGGCGCCGGCAGCGTCACGCTCTACGTCAGCGTGGGTCGGTTCGCCCGGAGTGGCCGGCGCGCAGCGACCGCTTTGCGGGTTCCCCTACCCGAAGGCGATGGCGTCGCGGCCGCGGTGCTGGCCGAGCGCCTCGCCGCCCTCCGCGAGACGCGGGGGTGACCGGCGAGACGCGGGCTCGCCTCCGCGTCACGAGTCTTTCAGGCGTGGGTCGAACGCGTCGCGGAGGCCGTCGCCCAAGAAGTTCAGGGCGAACAGCGTCACTCCGATCGCGAGACTCGGGAACAGGATCAGCCACCAGTACGTCTTGACCGGCGTGATGACCTTGATCCCCTCGTTGGCCAGGAGCCCCCACGAGACGTCCGGCGGCTGCACGCCGAGGCCTAGGAAAGACAAGAAGGCCTCGAACAGGATCACCCTCGGGATCGTGAGCGTCAGGTAAACGATCACGATGCTGAACAGGTTGGGCACGATGTGGCGGAAGATGATGCCCGTCTGGCTGACGCCGATCGACCTCGCCGCCTCGACAAACAGTTCGTTCTTGAGCGACAAGACCTGCCCCCGCACGACGCGGGCCATGGTGAGCCAGTAGATGGCGCCGACGACGAGGTAGAAGATCGTGATGCGGTCGATGCCGTAGCTCTCGAGCCACGCCTTGATGCTCGGCTCGTCGAGAAGCGTGATGAGGTAGATCACCACGAAGATGAAGGGGATCGAGTAGAGCACGTCGACGAGCCGCATCATCGCGTCGTCGACCCAGCCGCCGACGTACCCGGAGACGGCGCCGTAGGCGACGCCGATCACGAGTGACACGATGGTCGCCACGATGCCGACGATCATCGATACGCGGGCGCCCCAGAAGACGCGGCTGAGGATGTCGCGTCCCAGGTTGTCGCGGCCGCAGATCGGCCCGATCGTGAATTCGCCGAAGACCGCGTACCGAGCCCGCACCATCGCCCGCGCCAAGGGCCCAAGCTCCGGGTAGCCGAGTTCGCTGTAGGGCCGCTGCGTGAGGTCTTCGACGCTCTTGCTCGACCCGCCCGCTGAGCGCGCCTCCTCGATGCGCGCCCGCACCTCGGCCAGCCTCTGGGCCGTTAGGGGCTGGGTCTTCTCGATCAGCTTGACCCGCTCGCCCGGCTGGCCGGGGCGGTCGGGCGCCTTGAGCGGCGAGGCGAACGCCAAGCCGGTGTTGTCGTGGTCGGGGGGCGTCAGCGGCAGCAGCGGCGTGAAGAACGCCAGCAGTCCGACCACGACCAGCGTCCAAAAAGAGGCCACCGCCACGCGGTTCTTCCGCAGTCGCCTCAGGGCGTCTTGCGTGAGCGACGCGCCCCCCTGTTTGGTCTGGCCGTCTTCTTTGAACGAGTAGCCGTCGGCGGCCGCGTTGAGTTCGATCGGCGTCGGCCGCGTGTCGCCCTTCTTGCTGGTCTCGTTGCTCATTTCCCCTCCACGCTTATTGCCACGCGTCACTTCCATTCAACGCGGGGGTCGAGCAGCGAGTACGAGAGGTCGACCAGCAGGTTCATCGTGTAGAGCAGCGCCGTGTACATCACGACCAGCCCCATCGACAGGGTCAGGTCGCGTTGCAGCGCCGACTGGACGAAGTGCCAGCCCAGGCCGGGGATGGCGAAGATCTGCTCGACGACGGGCGAGCCGGTCAGCACACCGGCGACGGCGGGGCCGAGGAACGATACGACCGGCAGCATGGCGGTCGGCATCGCGTGGCGGAGGACGATGGTCGCCGGAGCGAGGCCCTTCGCCCGGGCGGTGCGGATGTGGTCCTGCGAGAGCACGTCGAGCATGCCGGTCCGCGCGATCCGCGCCACGTACGCGGCGTAGGGCGCGCCCAGGCAGACCGCCGGAAGGATCAACTGCCGGAACGACCCCCACCCCCCCGCGGGCAGGAGCGGGATGAGGAAGACGAAGAGCAGGATCGCGAACCCCGCGACAATAAAGTTGGGCAGCGCGATGCCGATCGTCGCGATTGACATCAACCCCACGTCAATGCCGGCCCCCCGCCAGACGGCCGACACGATCCCGGCGGTCAGCCCGACCGTGAACGCCAGCGCGAGCGAGAGCAGCCCTAGCGCCGCGGAGATCGGCAGCCCGGCGACGATCACGCGGCTGACGTAGTCGTCCAGCTTCATGCAGTAGCCCAGGTTCTGGTCGACGACGGCCTTCTTGAGCGCGATGGCGTACTGCGCCGCCAGCGGCTTGTCGAGGTCGTACTCCCGTTTGAAGTTGGCCTCGATCTCGGGCGTCAACGCGCGGTCGCCGCTGAACGGCCCGCCGGGGACCGCTCGCATCAGGAAGAACGAAACGGTGAACACCACCCACACGGTGGCCACCAGCCACAGCACCCGCTTGGCGAGGAACGCAATCACTCGGCGCCCCGCATGTACTCGTTCGGCCCCGTGGCGTCGCGGTCCAGCGACAACGACCAGAGCGGGTGCGTGTCCTGCACGTTGTTGTAGAGCCCGCGGACGTGCGGCTTCACCAGGTTCCGTGATACGTAGAAGTAGATCGGGATGATCGGCAGCTCGTCCATCATGATCCCCTCGGCACGCTCAAGAATGCCCATCCGTTTTTTTGCGTCTAGCTCGTACTTGGCTTGCTCGATGAGCCGGTCGAACTCCTCGTTGCTCCAGTCGGAGTCGACGGTGCCCTCCCAGGTGGTGG
>JBCCZD010000139.1:0-10824 GCA_039188275.1 Planctomycetota bacterium | reverse complement strand
GGGCCCCCGGGGGGGGGGGGGGCTGGCAGCGCAGGCCCGGCCGCCGCGCGGCGGGGGGGTGGTGGGGTGGCCCCCCCCCCCACGACCCAGCAAGCAAGGATCAGGCCGAGGCCTACCGGTTTGGCGTTGCGCATCACAGCGTCCTCTCCGGCAAGGCGGCTCGGGTCAGTCCATGGGGACGTAAACGGCGACCGCGCCCATCACGTCGTCCTTCTCAAACTCCGGGTACTCGTCGCCCCGGCGCTCGTGCTCGTTGTGGCACGACCAGCACGCCTCGGCGACGGCGCGGTCCGGGTAGTACTTCACGAAGAGCTTGTTGCCGTCCGGGTCGGTGACCTCCGACGTGTAGTTCTCCCCCGGGTTGTCCGAAAGGAACTCGAGCGCCTTGATCTCCGCCTCGTCGACCGGCTTGTGCTCCGGGTTGAGCGGCCAGAGCGACTTGAGGCTGTACTGGAAGCCTGCCTCGGGGTTCTCGTTCACAAGCGACGCGCCCATGCGGAACATCTGCGCGGGCAGCGGCAGCATGTGGGGGTCGCCCGAATCCTCCGACCACTTGTCCCAGTACTCGTCCGGCTTCACGGGCGCCGTCTGCGCCTTCAAGCGTGTCACCACGTGCTTCGCGTAGACGGTGCGGTCGGCCATCATCACGGCGTGGACGCCGTCGGCGAACTTCTCGGGTGAGATGCCGGTCGGCCCGGCGGCGGCGGGGGAACCGCAGCCAGTCAGCGAGAAGCCAACTCCTGCGGCGGTTGCCGTCAACGCGACAACCAGAAAGGTCTTGCGAATCATAGTGATTCTCTTTCTCCTCGGTCTCAAAACAGCACGGCCACGCACACGCGTGGCCTCAAAGGGTTCCGCCAGTTGCATCCGTCTTCGTGCCTCGCCCCGCCGACGCGTTCATCGGGCTGGGGTGGTGCGTGACCGCCATCGCCCGGGCTTCGCCCGGCGCCCGCGCGGCTTGTTTGGCTTTTTGCTCCGCCCGTTTGCGTTTCCGCTCCAGCCGCATCCGCTCACGCTCGTCCGACCACGCCTTGGCCATGTCGATGCTCTCAACACGGCCGGCCGGCGCGCCGTTGTAGTTGTTCTTGGCGAGCGCGGGGTCGGCGAGCGCATCGAGCGTGAACTGCAAGCCGTGGCACTTGGTGCACACGGTGCGGACCATTTTCTCGTTCGGTCGGAGGTTGTTGTTTTGGTTGTGCTGGACGAAAACGCTCTCGCCTTCTTTCTCGCGCGGCATGTGACAAGTGGCGCACGAGACCCCGGCGCCCGGCGGCGCTTCGCCGGCGATTTCTTGTCGCCAGAGATCGCCGTGCGGCGACGCCTCGTAGGCGAGCGAGTGCTCGTCGTTGTGGCACTTCAGGCAGGCGTCCGCGGCGGCGAACTGTGTGTCGAACCCGTGCGAGCCGTGGCACGCGACGCACGTCAGCTCGTTGTGGAAAGCGCTGTGCTTCATCGGGAGCCGTGCGGTTGCGGGCGTCATCGGCTCGAGCCCAACCGACAGCTTCATCCCGTGCCGGCCTTCGAGGAATCCGGCGACCTGGGCGTCGTGGCAAGAGCGGCAGGCGTTGTGGTCGACCTCGCCAACCCAACCACCGCCGCCGCCCTCGCTGCTCTCGCCGGTGTGGCACTCGGTGCAGTTGACGCCGGCGGCCGCGTGGGCCGTCGCCGCCCACTCGGAGACGACGGCGTCTTCGACCACGACGCCCGACGGCGCGTCGTGGTCAGCGGCGGCAAGGGGTCGGCGGTCCGGGTTGGCCGCCGCCCACGCTTCGCCGAAGGTCCGTTGGGGGACGCGCTGCTGGTTGAGCATCTCGGGCTCGCCGACGTGCTTCACCAGGAAGCTCTCGAACAGCGCCCGGTTGTCGTGGTAGTTGTGGCAGCCGGCCGTCGCGCACGAGTCGTAAGCCATCCCCTGATGGCTGGGCCGCTGGTCGCCGATCTCCTGGTGACAGTGCCAGCAGTAGTCTCCCGGCAGCGAGAGGCCCATGGCGAGCGTCCGGTCGGGGACGTGCTCCTCGTGGCACGAAATACAAGACCGGCCGTCGATCCGCTTCACGAGGTGCGCTTTGCCGGGGTCGGTAAACTTCGACTTCGGGTGGGTGTCGGTCGAGCGCTCGAGGTCGGCGCCGTGGCAGCGGACGCAGGCGTCGTTCGAGACCCCGGCGCCGAAGTCGCTCGAGTGGCACTCGTTGCACTGCAACTCGATCTGGTAGTGACCGTGAGTCGTTTCGCCGGGCAAGAACGTGCGCGCGGCAACGCCGGGCTGGGATACGAGGCTGAAGGCCAGGTAGCCGGACAGGCTGGCGGTGAGCACCAGCCACACGATCCATTGCCGCGTCGTCGACATCCGGTCCTAACGGTTCAGTAGTAGTAAACGGAGATGATGTGGAACAGCACGAGCGCCGGTATCGGCCAGAACAACCAGATGTGGGCCTGGGTCAGCTTTGGCCGCCACGCCCGCAGCCGCTGGCCCCACGCGCCGGTGAAGCGGCTCTCGAGCGACGCGGCGACGCCGGTGAACGCGCCGAGCAGATTGAGCAGCAGGAACGTCGCGGCGAGGACGAACGTGAAGTTGTGGCCCATGTGCAGGCCGGTGTGGACGAGGAAGCCACCGATCGTCAGGGCGCCGAGGATGCCGTGGACGCCACGCCACAGGCTGAAGTCGCCCAGCTTGAACCACGACATCCGCTTGCGTAGCGACAACGTTAGCGACACGACCGACACGCCCAGCAGGGAGTAGCCGGTCACCTGCTTCGCGAACGAGTCTTTCCAGAGCTCTTCGATGCCTCGCCACTCAGACTGAACCGAATCGGCGAACGGCACGGGGCCGATCGCTAGGAAGACCGGCAGCGCGATCAAGACCAGGCAGGACGCCACGAGCAACCCCAAGCGGCCCTTCGGGCCGCGGGCGACCTCGGGTTGGCCCGCCAGTTCGCACAGCAGGTTGCGGCACGAGCCGCAGACGGTCGACGCGCCGGTCGCCTCGGCCAAGGCCTCCGCGTCGGGCGTTTCGCCGCGCGCGGCGCCGGCTTGCATCGCGTCGGTCAGCTCCCCGCGCGTGACGTTCAGACAGCTGCAAACCGTCGACGCGGCGGGCCACTCCAGCACGCTGACGCCCTCGGACGCCGCCCAGAACGAGCCGGTCTCTTTGAACCGGCGGGTCTGGCGGTCGCGGACGCGCTGCCGGTCGGCGATGGCGCCGCTGAGCCGCTCCCGTTCGGGCCAGTCGCCGACGCCGATCGCGCCGACAAGGCGGCCGTCTTCAATCATCAATGATCGGCAGAACCCTTCGCCGCGGCATACGATGACCACAGCGCCGGCGGCTTCGCCGATGGGCACGCCGAGCGTCGAGACGTCGACGCCCATCAGTTTGAGTCGCGAGGCGGTCGAGGCGCCGGTGAACTGGGCGTCGGTCGCGTCGGGGCCCTCCAGGGCGATCAGGTTGTCGGCGACGACCTCGGCCATGTCGTAGCAAGGGCCGACCAAGCCGTAGAGGTTGCCGTTGAACGAGGCGCACTCGCCGATCGCGAAGACCCGCGGGTCGTCGGTCCGCATCTTGGCGTCGACCACGACGCCGCCGCGCTCGCCGACCGCCAGCCCCGCCTCGCGCGCCAACTCGTCGCGCGGCCGGATGCCGGCGGAGATGATGACCATGTCCGCCGAGACGGGGTCGTGCCCGTGGAAGTGCAGCACCCGCCGGTCACCGTCGGCCTCGATTCTTTCAGCCCGACGCAGCAGGTGGACCTGTACGCCGAGCGCCTCGACCTCGTCCTTAAGGAGCTCGGCCGCCTCGGCGTTGAGCTGCCGGGGCATTAACCCCGGGGCGACCTCGAAGACGTGGGCTTCGAGCTTCATGTCGTAGACGGCCTTACCCGCCTCGAGCCCGAGCAGCCCGCCGCCTAGCACCGCGGCGGTGCGCGACCGGCCGGCGTAGTCGCGGATCTGCTGCAGGTCCTCGACCGTGCGGTAGACGAAGACGCCCGGCAGATCGACGCCCGGCATGGGTGGCACGAAGGGGCGCGAACCGGTCGCCAGCACCAGCAGGTCGTACGGGAGTTCGTCCCCCGAATCGGTGCGGAGCAGGCGCCGGGTCCGATCGATGCCGGTCGCCTTGACGCCGGTCAGCACCTCGACGCCGTGCTCGGCGTACCACTCGCGCGGCGACAGCAGCAGGTCCTCGGCCGACTTGCCGGAGAAGTAGTCGGTCAGGTTGACGCGGTCGTAGCTCGGGCGTGGCTCCTCGCCGACGACGGTGACCGCGTAGTGATCGAGCCCGCCGCCGCTCGCCAACCGACGCAGCAGCGCGTGAGTCGCCATGCCGGCGCCGACGACGACGACAGGCCGTTTTCGGTTGTCCGCCTCCGCAATCACTTCGCTGTTGGTCCGTTGCCCCGCCTGGGGTGGAACCGCGCTCGGCCCCCGGTAGGGCCGGCAATCCGTGTCAGTAAACGTCGCGTACGTATCTCTGTTCTTCCTTCAGGTTGCGCACGTAAGCCATCGCGTCGGCCATGCTCTTGCCGCCGTACTGAACGATCACGTCGTGCAGTGCTCGGTCGACGTCGGCGGCCATCCGTTTGGCGTCCCCGCAGACGAAGAAGTAGCCTCCCTCCTCGAGCCACCGGTAGAGTTCGGCGCCCTCTTCCCGCATGCGGTCTTGGACATAGACCTTCTGCTCTTGGTCGCGGCTGAACGCCGTGCTCAGTTTGGTGAGCACACCCGCCTGCTCGAGCGAGGCGAGCTGATCCTCGTAGAGGAAATCGGTCGCCGCGTGCTGGTCGCCGAAGAAGAGCCAGTTCTTGCCCGGCGCCGAGGTGACTTGTCGTTCTTCGAGGAAGGCGCGGAACGGGGCGACGCCCGTGCCGGGGCCGACCATCACCATCGGCGCCGACGGGTCGGCGGGCGTCGTGAAGCCGTGCGACTTGTGGACGTAGACGGCGATCGCGGCGCCGGGCGCCAAGCGGTCGGCGAACATGGTCGAGGCGACGCCTTTGTAGGTCCGCTCGCCAACGGTCGCCGTCGCCCGGGCAACCGTCAGGTGGACCTCGCCGGGGTGGGCTTTGATGGAGCTGGCGATGGAGTAGAGCCGCGGGGCGATATCGCCCAGCGTGTCCAGCAACGCCGCTTGGTCCGGCTTGGAGGAGGGCGCCCGCAGCAAGACGTCGAGCACGTCGAGGTCGTCGACCTCATCCGAGTCGATCAGGGCGGTAACGGCCTGCGCCTCGCCGTCGTCGGCCGCCGCCGCGGCGACGAGTTCGAGCAGCTCGTCGCTGACAGACCGCAGGCACTTCCGGGCCATGAGCTCGTCGCAAAAGCCCTCGTCGCTCGCGGCGCCGAGGGCGACCGCGATCGCGTCGACGAGTTCCGGGCAGTTGGTCGGGTAGACGCCGAGCGAATCGCCGACAACGTATTCAAGCCCTTGAGCCTTGAGGTCGCCCCCGCCGAGCTCGATCACGGCGTGCGTGGTGTACTTCGAAGAGCCTTCGAGGTTCAGGTTCTCACACGACTTGACGGTCGCCGAGAAGGGATTTGACCGCGTGAAACCTGCCTCGGCGGGCTTGGCGGCGGCGCCGTTGGTCGCCGGTTTGCCGTTCGCCGCGGCGCCCCCGTCTTCTTTGATCAGCCGCTTGAGCATCTTGGCGGTCTCTTTGCCGCCGGGGGAGCACAGGGTGAGGTTCTTCTCGTCGCCCGCGGCGATCGCCTCGGAGTAGGTCTGACAGAGGTAGCCGCAGGCGCCGCAGTCGAGCTGGGCCATCGCGGCCATCAGCCGGCGGTTGAACGGCTTGCCCTCGGCGAGCGTGAGGCGCTCTTCCATGTCGAGCGCGGAGTCGTGCCAGGGGAAGTCTTCTTCCTCATCGGCCGGGTCGGCGCCGACCTCGCCGACCGCATCGGCGACCATTTGTTGCACCGCCCCGTTCGCCGCGATTCCGTTCGCGCCGTCGGCGATGCCGGTCCAGCCTGCCAGAAAGCCGTTGAGCCAAGCCCGCTGCTCTTCGGTGAACGGGGCTGATTCGGGGATTAGCGAGATGCTCATAGGCTCGTCATGGTCACGCGGATCACGCCCGGCCGATCATACGGTGACCGGCGCCGACCGACACATGTCGCGGAGGGCTTCGGTCTCGATTTTGCGGCTAAAATCAATGAACGATTCCTCGGCAGACTCTCGCCCGTCAAGGTAGGCCTGCAGCAAAGCGGCGACCCGTTGCGGGACGTCACGGAACGGCAGCCCGGTAAAGAGCTCGCGAGCGATGCTCTGCCGCACGCCGTATCCTCCGCCGACGAACAGGTGGTAGCCCTCGACGGTATCGCCGTCGGGGTCTTGCGGGTCTTCGACGTTGGCGGAGATCAGGCCGATGTCGCCGATGTAGTGCTGCGCGCACGAGTGGTGGCAGCCGGTTACGTGGATGTTGACCGGCGTGTCGAGCTCGAGCCGCTCGTCAACGTAGTCGGCGATCGCCATCGCGTTCGCCTTGGTTGGCGCCGCGGCGTACTTGCACCCGGCCGAGCCGGTGCAGGCAACCAACCCGGCCCGGACGTTGGTCGCCCGCCAGTCGAGGCCGAGTTCTTCCACGGCAGCCTTCGCGGCGTCGAGCGATTCGTCCGGGATGTTGGCGATCAGCAGGTTTTGCCAGACGGTCAGGCGGAGGTCGCCGTCGCCGAAACGCTCGGCGACGCCAGCGAGGCCACGCATCTGGTCGCTCTGGATCCGCCCGACGGGGAAGACAACGCCCAGGTAGTTCAGCCCCGGCTGCTTCTGGGGGTGGGCGCCGACGTGCGCGGTGCGATCGTCCGAAGCCCGCGGCAGCGCGGCATCGAGCGGCGCCCTGCGTAGGGGTCGCCCGAGTTCCTTCTCAACTTCCCCGACAAACTTGTCGAAGCCCCAGTCGTCGAGCACGTACTTGAGGCGAGCCTTGTTCCGGTTCGTCCGATCCCCGTTCTTGATGAAAACCCGAAGGATCGCGCCGGAAACATCGACGCACTCGTGCGGTTCGAGCAGCACGCCCGTTGGCCGGGCGAAGTCCTTGTGGCCGGTGATGCCGCCGAGCGTTAGCTGGAAGTAGACCCCTTCGCCAAGCGGCTTGCCCTCGGAATCGTCACCCCGCACGCGCACCGCGGTGAACCCGATGTCGTTGGTGTCCTCCAGGGCGCTGATCGCGCCGCCGCCGTCGAAGGCGATGTTGAACTTGCGCGGCAGGCCGTGGCACTCACGGTGGTTCAGCAGGTAGTGGTGCTGCTGGCGGGCGAGGGGCAGCGTCTCGATCAGCTCGGCCGGGTCGAGTCCGCTCAGGGGGCTCGCCGTGACGTTGCGGACGCTATCGGCCCCGGAGCCGAAGTTGATGATGCCCAGGTCTCGCAAGCCGATGAGGATGTTCATCGGCTCGGCGGCGGGGATCTCGCGGTACTGCAGGTTGGCCCGCGTCGTGATGTCGACGAACCCACCCGCCGACTGGTCGGCGAGGTCGGCGAGTCCACGCAGCTGCCACGAGCGGAGGGCGCCGCCCGGCAGCCGCATCCGGCACATGTACGAGTCTTGCGCGGGGGCGACGTAGAACATCCCCCAGAACTTGGTGAGGAAGACGTCGGTCCCTTTGGGGAACTCACCCGCGTCGGCGCGGCCGCGGACCTCGTCCCACAACTCGTGCGGCCACTTGCCACGCTTCGCCTTCTCCTCGGCGACGAGCTTGCCCCCGGCCGCTTCCTGAGCGGCCTGCGCGGCGGCGTGGATCTCCATCGGGTCGGTCGCCAACGCTGCCGGGGCGGGAGCTCCGCCGACGGTGATGCTTTCGCCTTCGCCGCCGCTGCTCGATATGACCGGCAGGCCACGGACCTTGCGCGCGACGTCCGAACCGAGGGCGTAGCCCTGGAGGTAGGTCTGCTGCTCTTTGCTGAAGCCATCGCTCATGGTTGTGCCTTGTTGCTCGCGCCGCTACCTGCGCGGCCGCCCAAGCCGCTGCCGGCCGGGCCGATCCGGACCGCGCAGTTTTTGTAGCTGGGTTGGTGCGAGTGGGGGTCGAAGTGCGGCAGCGTCAGCCGATTGGTTTCTTCGTAGTGCATGGGCAAGAAGAGCTGGCCCGGCTGCACGGTGGGCGTGACGAACGCCGTGGCGGTGAGGCGGCCGCGGCGCGACGCGACGTCAACTTGTTCGTAGTTGGCGATGCCCTCGCGCCGGGCGTCGTCGGGGTGGACCTCGACGTAGACGCCCTGCGGGTAGAGCTTCCGCAGCACGGGCGACTTGCCGGTGCGGGTCTGGGTGTGCCACTGCGACGCCGCGCCGCGGCCGGTGAGCAGCAGGAAGGGGTACTCATCGTCCGGCGCCTCGGGCATCTGGCCTGGGGGGTCCCACAGGAATCGCGCCCGCCCGTCTTCGTGGTAGTAGCGTCCGTCTTCGAACAGTCGCCGCTGCTGGTCGACCTCGGCGGCCGTCGTCGCGGCGCCGTTGGCGGGGCACGGCCACTGCACCCCGCCGGCGAGGTCGATGTCGCGGTAGTCGCCGATGCCCGTGATGTCGCACGGCCGGCCCCGCGAGAGCTCCTTCATGATCTCGAGCGCCGCTTCGGGGCTGGACCATTTTCGGAACCACTCGCCGCAACCCCAGTACGCGGCGACGAGCCGGAAGATCGAGAAGTCGGGCAGCGCCTCGCCCGGCGGTCGGCGGACCCGCTTCGCCACGCCGAACCGCCGCTCGCTGTTGATGAAGGTCCCCTCCTTCTCGCCCCACCCGGCGGCGGGGAGCACGAGGTCCGCCTGCCGGGCCGTCTCGGTCGTGTCGTACATGTCCTGGACGACGAGGAAGTCGAGCTTGTCGAGCAGCCCTCGCGCGTCCGACTGGTGGATCCACGAATGGGCCGTGTTGGTGCAGACCACCCAGAGCCCGCGGATCGTTCCTTGGCGGATGCCCTCGATAATCTGGTGATACGGCAGGCTGTTTTGGGTTGGTATCGACTCGGCGGGGATACCGAGGATTTCGGCGACCTCCCTCCGGTGTTCGGCGTTCAAGAAGTCGCGGCCGGCCAGCAAACCGGTGGTGTTGCTGAACAGCCGCGAACCCATCGCGTTGCACTGCCCCGTGACGCTGTTCGCGCCGGCGCCGGGCCGGCCGAGGTTGCCGGTCATGAGCGCCAGGTTGATCAAACTCTGGGCGACGCGGACGCCTTCGTAGTTCTGGTTGACGCCCATCGTCCACCAGAACGACACAGCGCGCCCCTCGTGGATCTTGCGAGCGACCGCCTCGATCGTCGCGACGGGGATGCCCGACGCCTCGGCAGCCCGCTCCGGCGTGTACTCGTCGACGAACGCGGCGAACCCGTCGAAACCCGCGGTGCTGGCGTCGATGTAACCGCGGTCGACCCACCCCTCGCGGCACAGCACGTGGGCCAGCCCGTAGAACAGCGCGAGGTCCGACTTCGGCTTGATCGGCAGGTGCGTCGTCGCCGCCATCGCCGTCTCGGTGCGGCGCGGGTCGACGACGATGATCTCTGGGTTGTTCCGGTTTCGGCAGACGCGCTCCCACATGATCGGGTGCGCAACGCAGAGGTTCGAACCCACCAAGACGATGACGTCCGACTCTTCGAAGTCCTGGTAAGTGTACGGCGGGGCGTCGAAACCGAACGACTGCTTGTAGGCGGTGACGGCCGTCGCCATGCACTGCCGCGTGTTGCCGTCGCCGTGAAGCATGCCCATGCCGAACTTAGCGACGGCCCCCAGCAGCGCCATCTCTTCGGTCATCAACTGCCCGGTGCTCAGGAACGCGACCGACTCGGGCCCGTGCTCGGCGCCGATCGCTTTGAAGCGGGCGCAGAAGGTTTGCATCGCCTCGTCCCACGGCACGGCGTGCATCTCGCCGTCGGCCCCGCGCAGCAGCGGTCGGGTCGCGCGGTCGGGGGCGTCGAGGACACTCAACGCCTCCCAGCCCTTGGGGCACGCCATGCCGAGGTTGACGGGGTACTCGGTCGTCGGCGTCAGGTTGACCGCCTCGCCATCCTTCAGGTGGACCTTCAGCCCACAGCCGGTCGAGCAGTAGCCGCACACCATGTCGGTCGTGGCGTCCGGCGCGAGCCGCTCGGGGGTTTGACCCAAGCCGAAGCGGCCCGGCTTGCGGATCAACTCACGGGTCATTACCCCATCCGTCTGGTGGATGATGCTCCGCACCGCGTCGACGATCCCGCCGGCCGCACGGGCGTGGTCGATCGTGTTCTTCACGTCTTCGAGGATCGACTCGGTCACGACTTCACCCCCCCCGGCATGCGGAGCGGCGCCACCGCGCCGAAGTAGAGGACGCGTTCGGCGAGCTCACCAGCCACCAGGCAGCCAAGCCCCGCCACGGCCAGCACGGCGGCCGACCACGACCCGACCGCGCTAACCGCGACGCCTAGCGGCAGCAGCACGCCACCGAGGATCGCGAACGCGAACCGCGCGGTGGTGACCCGGCCGAAGTGTTTGAGCATCAGGCGAGTCGACAAGTGGAGCTGGCGCCCTTCGGCGTCGACGGCGCCCTCGGTCCGCATCGCGTTGGCTTCGTACGCCAGCTTGCCCAGCGTTGCGAGGATTGCCCCGGCGATGGCGGCGGACAGCATCGCCGGCTCGCCGGTGACCGCCTCGGCCAACGCGGCGGTGGCGAGCAGCGTCGCCGCGCCCAGCACGGCGGCGGTCCCACCGAACTTGGCGTAGGTCCGCCCGCCCCGCCAGAAGACGCGGCCGGTAAAGATGTAGATCTTCGCCGAACAGTAGATCCCCACGACGCCGACAAAGACAGCCAGGACCTCGGCGAGCGGCCGGAGCGGCGGGGGCAAGATCAGCGGCACGTAGGCGGCCATGGACTCCGGCAGC
>JBCCZD010000138.1:0-10835 GCA_039188275.1 Planctomycetota bacterium | reverse complement strand
TCGTACCGGCGGAGGGGCGGCCTTCGGTTGCGCCACAGATGCGTCGGAAGCCCTTGATCCAAATCCTTGTCAGCGGTGAGCTCATGCCGTTCGTCTGCCAAGCCGGCATCGGCTCGATCGCTATTCCAACGATCGTCGAGCGGCAGCGGTTCCTTGCCGGTCGGGGCCCGCTCTGGCCCGATGGCTGGTTTTACCCGCCACGCGACGCGGACCTGGACGGCCTGCCCTATGAGTCCCTCGATAGCGCCGACCCCCCGCAAATCGTCCGGCACCCGAATCAGCTGGCGATGTGGCGGTACGACATGGGGTTCGGCTTCGAGGTAGGCACGCTCTACACGATGGTCGCCGGGCTGCTGAACATCCTGGCGATCTACGACGCCTACGCCGGGCCGCTGATCCCCGCTCCGCCCGAAGAAGAGAACGACGGCGACGGCAAGGGCGAGGCCGCCAAGGACCAAGCCAAGAAGAAGCCCGCTGACCGCTGACGTCGTGCCATCATGAACCAACGACAACGCGGCGGCCACGCCGCCGGATGACCTATGATTGATCCAACAAACCCGATGGCGGGCACGCTGCTGGCCGCCGGCGCTGAACGGCTTTGGTACGCCGCCCCGCTGATCGTGACCATCAGCTTAGTGTACGCCTCGACCCGCCACGAAGAGACCCGCCCCATCCTCAGCCACGCCGCGCGCTTCGGCGGGTGGATCCTCGTGTTCATGCTGGTCGTGGGAGCGGGCCTGCAGGTGCTAGGCTGGCTGCAGTGATTGACAGCGCTGTTGAAGAGGCGCGGTTCCGGCATGAAGACCATCGAGTGGATCGGCGACGAGCTGGGGCAGCTGCGGCTGCTCGATCAGACCTGTCTGCCGGCCGAAACGCATTTCCTAACGTGCCTCGACACGCGCGACGTCTGGCAGGCGATCAAGCGGCTCAGCGTTCGCGGGGCCCCGGCGATCGGCATCGCCGCGGCGTACGGCGTCTGCCTCGCCGTGCAGAAAGACCGCACGCGGTTCGCCGGCAACGCCGCGTGCGAGTACCTCGCCACGAGCCGGCCGACGGCGGTCAACCTGTTCTGGGCGCTCGACCGGATGAAGCGAGCGGTCGCCGCCGCGGCCGACGACGGCGCCGAAGAGCGGCTGCCTGAACGGCTGCTCGCCGAGGCGCGGGCGATCCACGCAGAAGACCGCGAGCTGTGCGCCGAGATCGGCCGCCACGGCGCCGACTTGTTGAACGGCTTGCCGGTTGGCGCCGGCGTCCTGACGCACTGCAACACCGGCGCGCTTGCGACCGGCGGCGACGGCACCGCCCTAGCGGTCCTCTTCGAGCTGCACCGCCGTGGCAAGCGGCCCCGGGTCTTCGCCGATGAGACGCGGCCCCTGCTCCAGGGCGCCCGGCTGACGATGTGGGAACTGATCGAGCGCGGCGTCGACGCGAAGCTGATCACCGACTCGATGGCGCCCGTCGTCATGCGCGAGGGGCACGCAAAGGCCGTGATTGTCGGCGCCGACCGGATCGCGGCCAACGGCGACGCCGCCAACAAGATCGGCACGTACGGCCTCGCCGTCGCTGCCCGCCACCACGGCGTGCCGTTCTACGTCGCCGCGCCGTCCACGACGTTCGACCTGGCGTTAGCAACCGGGGACGCGATCCCGATCGAAGAGCGGGCGGCCGAAGAGATCACCCACGCCTTTGGCAAACAAACGGCGCCCGACGCGGCGGAAGCCTACAACCCCGCGTTCGATGTCACGCCCGCCGCGTTGATCGATGGGCTGATCACCGAACGGGGCGTGATCAAGCCGGTATCGCGGGCATCGGTTGCCCAGGCGATTCAGCAAGCTTGACGGCGTCGCGCTAGGTGCGTGAACTGCTGCCCGACCCGGCAGAGCCGTCGCCAAGGGGCGCGCCGCCGGTGGATGCGTTGCCCGGGATGACCGGTTCGTCGCCGACGCCGAACGCTTCGCCTTCGCTGCGGGTAACGACGGCGCGGAGAACCCGTGTGTCAAGGTCTTCGGGCAAGAAATCGGCGTGGCCGTCGGCGTAGACGGCAAGCACACCGCCGGGGTGGAATCCGAACATCTCGTCGTTCGGGCCGCAGTTGTTGGTCGTCCACCGGCAGTCATCGGGCCCGCCTACCGGCAGGGCGTTGTTGTTGATCGGCTTGCTGACGCCGAAAGCGTTGTCGGGCTCGGCCCACCGCCAAAACCGGCGCGGCTCGCCGTCGGCGTAGTTGTAGGCGGTGGACGTCGTCATCGGCACGCCGTCGATCGCCTGCTGGCGGCCAACATCTTCGGCAACGGCGATTGTCTTGCTGAGCCCGTCCGTGATCTTGGCGATCCGCACCCCGCCGGTCGTCAGGGCCCCATCGGCCCGCGACGCGCTGTCCTTCTCGCCCGTCACCGGGCTCAGGTCGGTGTAATAAGTCGCGCCGTAGTCAACGATGCCAAACCCATCCGTGTCGGCCGGCTGGTCGCGGATCGGATTCGAGGGGCAGAGGTAGACGGTCACGACATTCTGCGCCGCCCGCCGATTCTCTGGCGTCTCGCGGTAGCCGATGGCCAGGTCCATCTGATCGGCGATGCTCCCCTCTTCCAGGTAATTGAGCACGTACCCGAACACCGAGTGGACATCAAAGTTCGTCGTTGCACTCTCCGCCGGGAAGTTTGGCGGGTAGACGCTCCCCTGACCGCTGGCAGGTAGCCGGCGGAAGCTGGACTCGTAGTTGTGAATCGCGAGGCCGATCTGACGCAGGTTGTTCAAGCACTGCGACCGCCGCGCCGACTCCCGGGCCGATTGCACCGCCGGCAGCAACAGCGCAACGAGGATGCCGATAATCGCGATCACGACCAGCAGCTCCACCAGCGTGAAGGCGCCGCGGCCGGTGGTCGGGGCGCTCCGAGCCCCCTGTGCTAGCTTCATCTATTTTGCCTCTTCCACAAACGGGATAGGACGGGGGCCCAGGGCAACGTATCCGGAGGCCGCCTCAACGTTTGAGGTATTCTCTCTGCAGGCCGCGGACGCGACCGTGCCGTGCCTCACACACGGGGGCGGGGCGGCCCCGGGCAAGCGTCAACGGCGTCCGTTCCGTCCGCCCCACCCTTAGGCGGCGCCTCCGGGGCTTTGCTCGGCTGGTCGATCGGCTGGCCGCCGGTCGAGGCGAAGAAGAGTTGCTTGCCGAAGACCTGCTCAAACAGCTCGACCTTCCGCCGCGCGGCCCACAGGTCGACCTCGGCGTCACCGGTCGCCTTGACGGCGACCTCCACCCGGTCGTCGATCACCTGGCACCGCAAGTCCTGCACCTGCTGCTGGTGCGTGCGGTCGAGCGCGAGCGCGAGCCGCAGGATCGCCGCCATCTCGGCGACGCGTTGTTGGTCTTCGGGCTCGAGGTCGGCGTAGCCCCTGTGCTTCTGTTTCGGCGCCGAGCCGCGGTGGTACCGCGCCGCGTGGGCGACCAGCAGGAGATCACGGCGTTCGAACCCGATCAGCTCGCTGTTGAGGATCAGGTGGAAGCTGTGCTTGTGGTGCTTGTCGAAGTTGATCAGGTAGCCGACGTTGGCGAGCATGGCGGCCGCCTCGATCAGCTGGCGGTCGTGCGGGTCGATGCCGAGCGGCTCGGCCAGCTGGTCGAGCAGCAGGCCGGCGATCCGCGCCGCCTGGCGGGCGTGGTTGAGGTCGACCCCGCAGTTCGACGCAAACCGCTCGATGGCCGTCCACCGCTCCGCCTGCGAGACCACCCGGCCAGGCGACTGGCGGATCATCGTGAGCAGCAGTCCGTCGCGGACCCCGCGGGTGTGGACCTGCACGGTGTTCACTTGGAGCCGCCTGAGGATGCGGTCGATCACCAGCAGCCCGGCGACGATGATGTCCGCCCGGCGGGGGTTGAGCCCCGCTACTTTGCGGCGCTTCTCAAGCGTCATCTTCGCGAGGTCGAGCATCAGGTGCCGGACCTGGGCGCGGTCGACCTGGTAGCCACGCGCGGGCGCCTCGCGCTCGCCGCGCCGCTGGAGCAGCACGGACGCCATCGCCGTGAAGGTGCCGCCGGTGCCGTACAGCATGGCGGGCACAAACGGCAGCTTGCCGACCACTTTCTTGAGCTGCCGATCGACGTAGGCCTCGGCGTCGGCGAGCCGCTCGGTTGTTGCGGCGCCGACGAGCTGGCACTTCTCCGCGATCCGCACCGCGCCCAGCCGGGTCGCGAAGACCTCGTCGATCAACCCCGACTTGGCGAAGACGATCTCGGTGCTGCCACCACCGATGTCCGCGACCGCGACGGGGCGGTCGGTCACGTCAAACGCCCGGGCGACGCTCAGGTACGCCAGCCGGGCTTCTTCGCGGGGGGAGATCACGTCGATCAGCAGGCCGAGTTCCTTGGCCGCCCGCTCGCAGAACTCCGGGCCGTTGTTGGCGTCGCGGACGGCGCTAGTCGCGATTGCCCGGACCTGACGGGCGTCGTACCCGTTGGCGATTGAGAGGAAGTTGCGCAGGGCGACAAACGTCGCCTCGACCGCCGCGTCGCCCAGACGCCCGGTCTTGTCGATCTCGCCGGCGAGCCGCGTGTTCTCCCGCTCCTCGTCGAGGACGCGGTAGCCGCCGGACGCCTCGACCTGTGCTACGACCAGCCGCACGCTGTTCGAACCGATGTCGATCGCCGCGATCCGCTCCCGCGGCCACAGCGTGGGTTGGTCACCCGTCGGTGGTTCGCTCTGGTCGGGCGTCAAGAGGAGCAGTCCGTAGCGGTCGCGAGCACAGGCCTAGAGCCCATAATCGGCGACCCGCGCCGGCGTGTAAAGCCGAAGGCCGCCGCGCGTTCAGTCGACCCACGCGTATCGGAGGATGCACCAGAGCGCCCGCAAGCCGTCCCGCACGCCGATCTTCTTCCCCTCCTCGTAGCCGCGTCCTTGGTAGCGGACGGGCCGCTCGACGATGCGGCACTTGCGGCGCGCGAGCTTGGCGGTGATCTCGGGCTCGAAGCCGAAACGGTCTTCCCGCAGCACCATGCCCCGCACCGCGTCGCGGCGGAAGACCTTGTAGCAGGTCTCCATGTCGGTAAGCCGCTGCCCGGTGGTGAGGTTCGAGGCGAACGTCAGCACGCCGTTGCCGAACCGGTGCCACCAGGACGGGTCTTGCTGCGCGTTTTCCAGGAACCGCGACCCGAAGACGACGTCGGCCTCGCGGCGGCGGAGCGGGTCGAGCAGGCGCTCGTAGTCCGCCGGGTCGTACTCGAGGTCGGCGTCTTGGATCAGGAGCACGTCGCCCCTGGCGTGTTGCATGGCGGCCCGCAACGCGGCGCCCTTGCCGCGGTTGTAGCCTTGCAGCACGACGCGGACGTCTTGCTGTTTCTCGAGCTCGATCAAGATGTCCCGCGTGCCGTCGGTGCTGCAGTCGTCGACAATGACGATCTCGGCGTGCAGCCCGGCCGCTTGCACCCGCTCGACGATTTCGCGGATCGTCCCGCGTTCGTTGTAGACCGGGATCAGGACCGACACGGCAAGGCCAACCTCCTTGCCGCCTGCGGGCTGGTCGCTCTGTTCACGAGCGATCTCCGTTTCGACGGCCGCCTCCGCGGCGTCGAGCGTCGCTAGCGCGCGGTTGTAGAGCTTGTCCGCCTCGGCGTCGCGATGGGGCGTTTGCGGCGTCGCGGGACGCGTCGCTGTCGGCAGCTCGTCAACGTCGGGCTCGTGATCGGTAACCGGCACGGGGGCGCCTCGCTGTGAGGGTTAGGGCTCATCGGCCGCGGCGGCGGCGACTTCACGGACCACCGCGTCCGGCGCCGGGCTGGCGATTGGTTGTAGCGGCATCGCGGGCCACTGCACGGCCAGCGGACGCGCGGCATCGGTCGCAACACGGGCGTACATCGGCAGGTACCGTGGGTTATCGGGGTCGTCAAACACCCGCTTGCGACCCCAGAGCTGCGCCACCGAGTCTTGGTACAGCAATGCCCACTCGCCGTCGGGCTTCGCGTACTGCCGCTCCAATACGCCGACCGCGTGCTTGTAGTTGCGGTCGACAATCACGATCTCAGGGTCGCCGTACTCCAGCACGCGTTCCCCCTCAATCGGACCGGACCCGGGGCTGCGGAAGCGCCGCCCGCCGTGCTCGCCGAGCAGGAAGTCGAAGTTCATGTCGACGACCTCTTGCGGGTAGCAGGTGCGGAACCGCCCGTCGAATGAGACCTTCGACTCCGGGAACGCTGCCAGGGCGTACTGGGCCCAGTTGAAGGAGACAACCATCCGGCCCTCGACGCCGTGGAGCGACATAAAGTCGAACGTGTCGACGGGGTACATCCGCCGCAGGACGGGCAGCTTGGTTAATCGCTCGCTGATGCCGATCGTTTGGAAAATCATCGCCACGGCGAGGACGGCTGCGGCGGACCACTTCAGCACAGGGCCGATCCGCGATACGGGCAAGCCGCGAGCCGAGCGGTGGCGGAGCTTCGCCAAGACGGACGCCGCGTGCGGGGTGGTCCAGAAACCGCTCAGCAAGGCGAAGAACGCGATGTGCCGCAGGTGCAGGCACGACTGCCAAGCGACCAGCGCGAGGATGGCGAGCTGGGTCCAGTCGCGGCGGCGGTCGGTGAATGCCCAGCCGGCGGCGGTCACCACGACGAGCGTCACGAACGGCCAGAAGACCGGGTCGGTGACCTTCGGCGCCGCCCACTCGGTGATCTCGGGCCGCGGGCTGCGGAGGGACTCGAAGAGCCACTCCAGCAAACCGGCGCCGTAGGGGTTAGCCAGCAAGGCCGCGAGGCTCACGACGCCGATCACCGCCAACCCTGAAGCGGCGCCGAATGACCGGCGCCGGTCGACAAGGATCGCCTCGGCAATCCGTCCGGCGAGCAACGCTCCAAGGATGCAGTAGCCGGCCACAAAGGCGCCGTGCGAGTTGACCCACAACGCCATCAACGGCGGGACCGCTACCAGCCACTTCCAGCGGACCCTGCAAGCGGCGGCGCCGTCACCGTGCTCTGCTCGCCAGTCCGCGAAAGCGCGGCTCAGCAGCCAGAGCATCGCCGCGCAGCACGCGAAGCTGAGCAACTGCGGCCGCATCACGAAGAACGCCTTGAGGTTGGTCGCAACAAGCAGCAGCACGGCCCAGCAGGTGAGCGAGCGCACGCCGGCGGCTCTCGCCGAAGCGTACATCAGTCCCAGCACCGCCAAGCCGAGCAAACACTTGCCGACCAACATCCCGCGAACGCCGAGCGCATCGAAGCCAACGGCAAAGGCGATCTCCGCGAGGTTCTCGTGGTTGATCCATCGGTAGCCTTCGGCAGTAAAAGTGTGCGTCGCGGTGCGGGGGAGTGAGCCGTCGCGGAGCAGCTCTTGGCCGTAGGCGACGTGCCCCCACAGGTCGGGGTCGACGAGGTTGAGCGTGAACGCGCTGGCGCACCCCAAGAACAGCGAGAGGATCGCGAGCGTGGCGAGGAATCGGTACTCGCGCTTTGCCTCCTCGACATCGACCGGCGCGGCCGGCTGGACGGGCATTGGCGCCGGCTGCGTGGGCATGGTGGGGGCGGGCGGTCGGCGGAAGCGGGCCGGTTGCGATTGAACGGGCGCGCACAGAGACATCGAAGGCTACCACGCGCACGCGGGCGCGGAGGCTCGGGGCGGGCGCCGGAAGCCGCTTCCTCAAGCCCGCAAAGGGCGCCACCCCTCAGGCCGTCAAAACCGGCGCGGGCCGCCCTGCTAGCACACGCCGCGTGACCGGTTTCTATCCGGCTTGGCACGCGCAGAGCCTTCTGATAGTTTGCCCGCCCTGCCGCGAGGTGACGCCCTTTTGGCCCGCGGACCGCTGCCAAACACGGCCGACACGGAAGGAGGCCTTGATGAAGATCAGAGACGACCACCGCCTGCGTGTGCATATCCGGTGGATGATCCGCCGCGACATGACCGAGGTGCTCGGCATCGAGAAAGAAAGCTTCGAGTTCCCTTGGCTGGAGGAGGATTTTATCCGCTGCCTACGGCAACGGAACTGCATCGGCATGGTCGCCGAGCAGGGCGAGCGGGTCGTTGGCTTCATGATCTACGAGTTGCACAAGACGCGGCTGCACATCCTCAACTTCGCCGTCGCCGCCAGCGCACGACGCCAGGGCGTGGGCGAGCAGATGATCGGCAAGCTGGTGGGCAAGCTTTCCAGCCAACGCCGGACGCGCATCACGCTCGAGGTGCGGGAGACGAACCTCTCGGCCCAGCTCTTCTTCAAGCAGTCGGGCTTCCGGGCGGTGTCGGTCCTGCGGAACTTCTACGACGACTCGCCCGAGGACGCGTACGTCATGCGCTTCGACCACGAACCCTCGGCGGCTGAACAACCATCGGGGGCGAACCGCATCCACCGGCTCGCCGGCTGACGACCGTCGGCTAACAGCGGCGATCGTCACAGATCGATGATCGTCGCCTCGCGGGACGGCAGCTCGACGACCGCCACCGAGTGCGGGTTCGCCCGGTACACGGCTCCCGGGTTCAGGGCGAGCGTCTCGCCGTGGTGGTCGATCGCCGCGAGGTGGGTGTGGCCGTAGCAAACCAGGCCAAACCCGCCCGAGGCGAGCGCGTTGCGGAATCGCGTCTTGTCGTGGCTGTGGAGCAGCCCGATCCGCACACCGGCGAGTTCGATCTTGCCGAACTCGTCGTGGCACGCCTGGCCCGCGTCGGCGATCGCCCGCACCAGCGGCGCCCGGTCGTGGTCGCAATTGCCGAACACAAAGTGCGTCGGGAACGGGTGGAACTGCGCGACGACCTCGGCCGAGCCGATGTCGCCACAGTGGAGCACGACCTCCGCTTCGAGGGACACCAGCATCCGCACCCCCCTTTGCGTTAGGTCGGCGTGGCCGTGCGTGTCGCTGATGACGCCGATTCGCATGCGGAAGTTCTACCCGCCGGCGCCCGGCAAGGCGAGTCGTCGGTAGACCTCTTGAGCCCGCGCTTCGAGACGCGATCGCACCCCGGCGGCCGGCTCACCCGCTAGGACCGTGATGATCGGTTGCCCAACGTCAATCGGCGCGCCGATGACGGGCACGTCTGCCACACGCCCGCTAGCCGCCTCGCCGATTGCCCACATGCCGAACGCCGGCGGGACGACAACCGGTTCTTTCGCGAAGCAGATCGCTTTGCCGCAGAGCCGCGGCGGCGCCGGCGAGCGAGGCGCCGCCGCCTGACGGCGCCACGAGTTGGCGACCGCGTGGCCGGCGACAACGCTGCGCGGACGGAACGACTCAACGATTTCGCACGAAGCCGTAAATCTCGGGTTCACTTCCACGACCCAATAGTTGGCCCCGTCGTAGACCAAGTCAATACCAACGACCCCCACCAAGCCGGCATCGATGGCCAACGCGGCCGTTACGCCGGTGTGCAGTTCTACGGAGGAGCTCCAGTCAGGCCTCTCCACGGAGCCGCAGTAGGACCAGCGACCGGCGGCGAAGCAAGGCTCGCCGACGAGCTGCTCCGTGAGTCCCTCGAGCCGGCTGACTCGCCCCTCGAGCAACAAGCTGACGGCCGATGCCGGCGTGCCAACGATGCGCTTCTGGAAGACAGCCACCTCCGCGGCGGCTCGCGCAAGTGCTTCTTCGCTATCCAGCAGCCACACACCGCTGCCGCTGCTGCCGCGGTAGGTCTTGCAGAACCAGGTGCCATCAAGGGGAAGCCCCTCAGCTGAACGACGCGTCTCGGGAAACGGGACGCCCGCGCGGGCGAGGATCGACTGCAGTTCAACAGGGTCACGCACGCGGCGGAGCGGTTCGCCCGCGTTGCCCCACAGCGGCCTGATAGAAGCCAAGCGGTCGACCAGATCGGGGTGGTTTTCCAGCGCCCCCGTGTAAATCCAGGCGTCAACGTCCTGCTGAGCGAGCCACCCCTCGAGGTCCGAAGGGTAATCAACGATTCGGGTAGCGGGGCAGCGGGCGGTGAGGTCGGCGTCGGCGAAGAGGTCGGCCGCGACGACTTCGAAGCCGGCGCGAATCGCCGAGAAGGCGGCCGCGCGGGCGCTGGCGCCGACGACCGCCAAACGGGTCGCCCCCGGCTTGGCGGCTTCAGCCATCGGACGCCGACAGCCGTCCGCGGAACTTCTCGGCCGGGTACTTCTCGGCGTTCTTGATCATCTTGGCGTGCATCGTGGAACTGATGTCGATGCCCAGCTCGTTGGCCATCGCCATCGCGTAGCCGATCACGTCCACAAGCTCCTCGCCGACCGCCGCCAGCTTCTGCTCATCGGCCGCCACGAGCCGTGACTCGTTGATGTCCATCCACTGGAAGTGCTCCATCAGCTCGGCCGTTTCCACCGCCAGGGCCATCGCCACGTTCTTGGGCGAGTGGTACTGGCTCCAGTCACGCTCGGCGACGAAGTCGGCGATGAGCTGCTTGAGGTCTGAGACCTTCGTGGACTCGTCGCGCTGAGGTGTTGGCATCGGGAGGGCTTGCTCCGCAGCGGGGGCGTTCAAGTGGGCGTGGGGTACGGCGGCGATGCATCGTGCGGGCTCAGCCGGCCTGGCGGGTCGCCGACGAATCATACCGGTGGCGGTAGCCGTCGGCCAGATGCACCAGCAGCTCGACCAGCAGCAGATCAGCCCGGTTCATCACGTGCCGGGCGCTCCTCGCCCCGAGGCTCCTAACAACCCGCTGCAACTGCGAGACATGCAGCGTCGCGGCCTGTCGGCCAGACACTCCCGCGGCGACAAGCCGATTGGCCATCGCGGTTAGTTCCGTAGACAGCTGCCCCGCACTCATGATGACGTACGCCTGGATTAGCTCGCGGTAGTCGTCGCCTAGCGCGGCGGTCGCGGCGAGCTGTCCCGGGTCGCTCTCCGGCGCCGGCGCCACCAGCGGACCGGCGCCGGCGCCGAGCGCTTCGAGCTG
>JBCCZD010000137.1:0-10904 GCA_039188275.1 Planctomycetota bacterium | reverse complement strand
ATCGGCGCCGGCAACCCGGCCGAGCAGCTCTGCCCGTCCAACCCGCTGGTCGCCTCGGAGAAGATGAACGACCTGGTCGGCAAGGACACCACGGACGCGAAGGACGGGGCCCCGGCGTCGCGGCTAACGTCCGGCTTGTGCGGCGCGTCCACGTGGGACGTCGACGGCACCGGCGCCATCGGTGGAGGCGGCAGCGGCACGACCTTCGCCGCGACGGACATCTCGACCGCCGAGCGTTTCGCTTTCGTCGCCCGCGCGTTCATCGCCCGCGGCTACAACACGAACTACGCCGCCGGCTACTACTTCGTCCGCACGCAGCCCACGCTTGATGAGGGGGCGACCGCCGACGAGTTCATCACCATCTCGGGGGCGAAGGGCCTGGGCGGCTCGCTCGGCCCGCTCACGCAACGCGTGGTCGACAACGCGCCGGTCATTGACTCGCTGATCCCGCTGCTCGGCGACGCCGGCCCCGGCGACAACGACGAGGCGATCCTGACCGACTTCAACCTCGGCTACAGCGACACGCTGCAGGACTCGACCGGCGCCTTCGACGGCACGACCCCCGACCCGTTCGCCGCCAGCAGCCCCGAGCTGAACGTCGTTTTCGTTCAGCGGGGGGACTTCCTCACCGAGGCGTTCAACGACGGCCCCGCCTTTGTTGACCAGTCCAACTCGACGGTCAAGCTGGTCGACACCGGCACCGACATGGCGGCGCAGGTCGCTTGCGAAGAAGCCATCGGCGGGCAGTGCGGGCAGTTGGCGACCGCCGCCAGCGCCACCGCGGCCACTTACTTCCTGCAAGACACCCGTGACTGGTTCACCGTCCACAGCGGCGCGGTCAACATCCTGTTTGCCGACGGCCACGTGACGCAGTTCGCCGACCTGGACGGCGACAACTTCGTCAACCCGGGCTTCCCGGTCGATCCGTCGACGGCGGGCTTCGACGCCGGCCGCACCGGCTACGTGTCGGACGAGGTCGAGCTGCCCCGCGCGACCGTCTACAGCGGCATCTTCCTGAAGGGCCTGCCGTCCAAGCGATCGGCCTTCGAAGACTGATTCTCGTTTGGCTCTAGCGCAAACGCGAGAGCTCAGGAAGACGATTGAAGTACACAGGGCAGCCAACCTGTTTCGGCAGGTTGGCTGCCTTTCTCTACACAATTCGGGGTCTACACAATCCGAGGTCGGCTGAGACAGGCCCGGCGCCACTGGTCGCTGGCGCCGCCGGTCGCTGGCGCCGACGCGGGGCACGTCGCAACAAGAGATGCGGAGAAAAATGCGGAGAACACCACCGAGCGTACGCCCTTCGGCACATCTTACAACGGCGTTGACCGTTGGGCTCACCGCCGCGTGCCTCGGCTGTGGCATGTACGAGCCGGGTACGGGGTCGGACCTCGTAGAAGTCGCCCGCGCATCCGCAGCGCCCGCGGGTGTCGAAGACCCGATGGCCGCGGACGCGCTAGCAAGCTCGCAGCAAGTCGCTGCTCGGCCGGCAGCGCCGATCCGCGGCCCGAAGTTGGTGGTCGATCAGCCGACCTTCAACTTCGGGTCGATGGAGCGCAACGAAGTCCGGTCGCACAACTTCAAGATCCGCAACGGTGGGGAAGCGCCGCTCGAACTCACCGAGATAGCTGCAAGCTGCAAGTGCTTGTCGATGCAGCTCTCTGAGACGTCACTGGCGCCAGGCGAAGAGGGCTTTCTGCGGGTGGAGTGGAGCGGCTCGGAATCAACCAACACGCTGCTGCAGCGGGTCCGCGTCCGCTCGAACGACCCGGACAACGACATCTTCGAGTTCACGGTGCTGGGATCGATCGTGAGCGTCATCGGCGTGTCGCCGGGGCGGCTTGAGTTGTCCGGGCTGCCATTCGGAGCGCCGGTCGAGGAGCGGCTCGAGGTGCTCAGCCGAGTGTGGCCGTCGTTCCGCGTCAGCGGCGTCACCGCGTCGCTAGAGGGCGCCGAGCTAACCGCGGCGCGGCTGCCGGCCAGCCGCCTGGCGGCGTTTGAAGAGGGCCCGCTTGGCCGGGTGCAATCGGGTTGGTCGATCGACTTCCGGCTGCCCGAGGGCGCCGTCCGCGGCGACATGACCGGCGAGGTGGGCTTCACGGTCACCGAAGCCGCCCGCGACGGCGAGGGGGCGACCAAAGAGATCCGGGTCCCCGTCCAACTAAAGGTCGTGCGGCCGATCACCGTCTCGGGCCCGGGCGCCGTCGGAGATCGGCTCCTGAAGCTCGGCCGCGCCGCGCGCAGCACGGAGCTGACACGCAAGTTCCTGATCAAGGTGACCGACAGCGCCCCCGAGTTGGCGGTCGCGAAGACGGCGGTCTCGCCTGACTACTTGCGGGTCGCGCTAGAGCCCTTGAAGGTTAACGAGCGGAGCGCGCTGTACCGCCTGGTGGTCGTCGTGCCACCAGGAGTGGAGGGCGCCCTGATGGGCGACAAGGCCGGGAAGATTCGGCTCGAGTTCGACCACCCCCGTGTACGCGAGTTGGAGCTCGACGTTGAGCTGGCGCCGAGCATCTAGTCGTACCCCATCGCTCCTCGCTTTGAGGTGGGGTTCGCGACACCAACCGAGTAGCTAGTCCCTATGAACGGCAGCAAGAGTCCTAGCTCAACGCAAAAGCCGGTTTATGCCGGCGGCGACGCCATCAAATGCGGCGCCTGCGGCAAGCCGGGCGATCCGAACCGTCGCTTCTGCGGCAGCTGCGGCGCGCGGCTGTGGGAGCCGTGCCCCGATTGCGGCCGAGCGAACGCGACCGACGAGCGGTTCTGTGGCGGTTGTGGCGTTTCGCTGGAAGAGAGCGTCGCGCGGGCCGTCGCCGCCGCTGTGCGGACGCTGCGCTCGGCCGAGGAGCTTGCCCAGGTCGGCCGGTTCTTAGACGCCGACACGCTGCTCCAGCAGATGGCGCTCGCCGAGCACAGCCGGCTCGAGCAGTACACCCGGCGCGCCGAGGAGTCGCGGGCCCGTTTTGAATCCCAGCGAGAAGACGCGCTCGCCAGCAGCCACGGCGTGCTGGCCGAAGTCAAGCAGCTAACGTCCTGCGTCCGCTACCGCGAGGCGCTAGCGCGCGCGCGGACCGTCCCCGAAGCGCTCCGCGGCAACGAGTTTCGGGCCCTCTACGAGGAGGTCGACGAGAAGGTCAAGCAGGCCGACAGCTTGCGGGTCGAGCTCAAGAAGGGCCTGGATGAAAACCGCCTGGACGGTTTGCTGTCGGTCGCCGAACGACTGCTTGAACTGGAACCCGCAGTCGAGAAGGTCCGCACGATCGCCGATCGCCTCCGGCAGCGCGCCGCCCAAGGCGAACGGGCACTAGCCGGCAAGATGATCGCCGCGGCGAAGCAGGCGCTCGCGGCGTGCGATTACCGTCGAGCGAAGACCGCGATCGACCGAGTGCCGGCTGTCGACGAACTCGACGAGCAACAGGCCGCGGCGTTGAAGTCGGTGAAGGAGCGGGCTTGGCTCGCTTTCCAGGTGGCTCGGGCGCCGTACCTCGACGAGGCTACCCTCGCGTTGGCGGACCGGTTCGTGAAGCTTCAACCCCAGGACGAGAAGGCGGTCGTGGCGCGCGACCGGATGCGCAAGAAGTGGAAGGAGTCGCTCAAGCAGGCCCCCGGCCAGCCGGCGGTCTGGTCCAAGGCGGGCGCCGACGGGGCGGTGAGCCCGCTGCCGGAGCTCGCGCCGACGCCCCGCGAGCTCGCCGAGGCGACCGCCGGCAAGCCGATCGAACCGTCGCAGTTCACCACCGCCTACGGCCTCGCGCTGCAGGCGGCGGGGCTTGGCCAATTCTCCTTGGACTTGACCCCGCAGAGCGGCGGTTGGAAGTCGATGTTGGCCTTCGGCGGCGGCCCGAAGCGGGGCGCCGATTGCTGGGGAGTCGACATCGGCAGCCACAGCCTCAAAGCGGTGTGCTTCGCGGCAGGGGAGAAGGGCGGACGGCCCAAGATCAAGGACGTCGTTTACCTGCCGTACGAGCGTGGCGGTGATGCGTTGCAGGCCAAAGAGGCGGCGGCCGGGGCGCCCGACCAAGCTAAGCCGGCGATCGAGAAGCTCGCGGAAGAGCACGCGATTGCCGAGGGCGCCGTGGTGGTCGGCGCCCCCGGGACGCTGACGCTGGCGCGATTCTTCGAGATGCCTCACGCCTCGAAGGCGAAGTTCGAGGAGGCGCTGAAGTACGAGGCGCGGATGCGTGTCCCGCTCGACCCGGAAACGCTTGTCTTCGACCACTCGGCGACGGACGTGCCGGGCAAGGAGGGGGTGAAGCGCGTCTCGCTGATCGCGTCGTCTCGCGACCACCTGAAAGAGAGTGTCGGCGCTCTACGGGCCGTCGGCTGCAAGAAGGTAACGGCGACAAGCCATTGCCTGGCGCTGCTGAACGCTTACCACGAGAGCTACGAGTCGCATCGGGCCCGGAAGGAGCCCTCGGCCGGCGCCCCGGCCGCGGCGGGCGAGAACGCAACCGACGCCTCCCCGGACGCGGCGACGCCCGCCGGGGACGCCCCCGTCGTGGCGTACGTGAGCATCGGCGCCAAGACGACCAACTTCGTCGTCCGACACGAAGACAACTACTGGTTCCGTGGGCTGTACTACGGGTCGGACGGCTTCGACCGGAAACTGATCCGTAAGCTGCAGCACGGCGCCAACACCGTCGAACCGATCCGCCGGAAGCCCGCCAAGGCGGCCTGGGCTCACGAGATCGACGAGACGCTGCAGCCCGGCTTTGCCGAACTTGGCGAGTTGATCGAACGGACGCTAGCGCAGTACCGCACCGAAGAGGGCAAGGCGGTCGACCGGCTGCTGATCGGCGGCGGCGGCGCGCAGCAGTTCGGCCTGATCGCCAGCCTCCGCGCCCGATAGGCTTTGCCCCGCCGCGGCGGGGCCGCGGCAACCAACTTCAGCCCGTGTTCAGTTCCTCGCTACCGTTAGCCTCCTCCGGCGCCGGGCCGGACGCCCCCCGACAGTGAGCCTCGCCATGAAACGCCTCGCCGCCGCGAAATCCTTGCCGGCGGTCCTCGCTGCCGCGCTCGTCTTGCCCACGCTCACCGGGTGCGGCGGCACGAGCAAGGACGACATCCGCAGGATGATGGCGAACAAGCGGATCGACCGCGGCGAACCCGACGAGGAGGACGAGGCCCCGGCCCCCAAGCCGCCGACGCCACCCACCGCAAACGCCACGCCGGTGACCGCCACGGCCACGGCCACGCCGGACGATCCGGCAGCCGACAACCGATCGATCGGCCCTCCGCCGGAACCTGCTGAGCGCCCGTCCGCGGCCGTATCGAACGGCCCGCGAGATGTTTCGTCCGACCCGGTCGAGCGGGCGTCGATCGCCGCGGAGAACATCACCCGCATCAGCCGTGCACTAATGGAGCACCTCGAAGAAAAAGGCCGCTTGCCGCCGCGCTGCACGCTCGACAAGGAGCGCACGCCGCTGCTGAGTTGGCGTGTGGTGCTGCTGCCGAAGCTGGGCTACGACGACCTCTACCAGGAGTTCCGCCTGGACGAGCCGTGGAACACGCCGCACAACCTACGCGTGATGGAGCAGATGCCAGACGTTTACCGTTCGCCCGAGCGGACCGACAACAAGACGTGCGTGCTGGCCATCAACGACCGCAGCTCGGCCATGGGGCAGCGCCGCCCGCTCGGGCCGACCGCCTTCGAAGACGGCGCCCGCGACACGCTGCTGATTTTGGAGGCCCCGCCGGAGAGGGCGGTTGAGTGGACCCGGCCCGACGACTTTGACGTCGAGCCGCGGGCGCCGCTCGCCGGTCTCGGTTCACATCGGGGCGGGCTGGTCTTCGTCGGCTGGGCGGACGGTTCGGCGGGGAGCATCCCGTCGAGCACGTCGGCCCGCCAGTTCCTCGCCGCGACAACGTTCGAAGGGGGGGAGCCGTTCCGCCAGTACCAGATCAATTCGCCGATCGACCCGTCGGCCGTGCTCGCCGGCGGCGGCGCTCCCGCCGGCGGTGGAGGGTTGGCCGGTCCCGCCGGGGCGACCGCCACAAGCGGGGGGACCGCCCCGACCGGTCCGCTTGGTGGTTCGGCGGTGGCGTCCTCGCCTACCGGGCTCGCCCAGCAGTACCTGGAAGCCGCGACCGCCGCGAAGAGCCAGGGCTTCGCCACCGACGCCTGGCACTGGCTTGCCGGCGCGGTGTGCGTCGGTGCGCCGCCGAGCAGCTGGGTTGGAGAGTACAACTGGGCGACCGGGCTCAGGCGGCCCGTGCTCGGGCTTCACTTCGGGGTTGGGCTGGTTGGCGCCTTCGACCGACCGGCCAACGACCGTCGCCCCGCGGAGAAGCCAACGCGTGAAGAGCTGCTCGACGAGACCGAGCCGGTGGGGACGCCGCTGCTCGAGATGATCGAACAGCACGCGGCGAAGACCGCCCCGTCGGCGATCGCCGGCGACGCCAAGGCCCCGAGCCAGCAAAACCGCCGCCGATCCCGCTACGACGTCGGGCCGCCGGTAACGTTCCTCGAGCCCGCCCGCGGCGAGGGGGAGCTCATCCGCCGCGGCGCCGCGCTCGGGTGTGACGTTGTCGTTGCCGTGAAGGTGGAGACGCGTTCGGACGGCCAGAAGTACATCACCGTCGAGCTGCACGACCCCGTGCGGCGTGAGAAGCTGGCAACCAGCGGGCGGATCTTGTCACCGCTCGAAGAAGACAAGGCCGACTTCCTGCGGGACAAGCAGTACCAGGCCGCGTCTTGGCGGATCAAGGACTTCTTGGAAGACGAGTTGACGCCCGGGCCATGGCCGGTGACCCTCCGCCCTTCCCAAGCGGCGGGGCGGATGACCAGCCTCAGCCGCAGCCGGACCGCTTGGCCGCTGACCGCCCTGATCGAGATGCGGTACTACCGCTCCCAAGGGCTGGTGGACGACGCCCAATTGCTGCGGGCCATGACCGGGCTCCTCGGTGACGACGCCACGCCGTTGTTGCTCGGGAGCGACACCAAGAAGCGGCGGGTCCTCCGCCAGTGGCTGCCGAGCGACGACCCGGCCGCGATCCTGGCCGCCGCGGAGCGCCGCCGCGCCCGCGAAGAAGACGAAGACGACTGACGGGATCGGTCGCCGGCAAGCCAAGCCGTTCCGCGAGAGGCCGACACCCGGCGGGCGGTGACCGCCCGCCGGGCGCTCGGCGTCGCGTCACGCGAGCGGGCTACTCGCCCTGCGGCCCGATCAGCCGTTGCCGACTTCGGTCCCAAGCTTCGGCAGCTCAAGGCCGTTGCCAACCTCGGTTCCGAACTTCGGCGGCTGGAAACCGTTGCCGATCTCGGCGCCGGCGAGGGCGCATGAGCCGGCCAAGCCGATCCCGGCCGCGGCGACCGCGGCGAACATCAAACGAGCGAGTTTCATCGGAACTCTCCTAGACACGCGGAAAAAAGTACGGGGCCCGTTAGCCCCGTACTAAGCAACGTGTCGACGCGCGGAATCTTCGTGCTTCGAGCAAAAATGGAACGCGGCGAGGCGGCGGCTCGACCCTCGGCAACGCTGCCGCCTACGCTTTTATCCCTACGCTTTTATCCCTACTGCCTTGATCCCTACGCCTTGATCGCCGTGTAGTCGTCGGGCGAGGCGCCGTCGAGGCAGGCCTCGATGATCCGCTTGCCGAGCGGTTGCAGGTCGTTGCTGAGGAAGTCCTGCAACTGGCCGTGGAAGAAGCTGGTGAGGATCGCGGCGCCCTGGTCGTACGCCTCGGGGCCGACCTCCGGCTGCTGCGAGACGTCGAGGAACCACGTGCCGATCGTCTGGCCTTCGACTTGGATGGTTTCCTTGTGGTAGCCGAGCAGGGGGCAGCGGGCCGCCTTCAGGTCGCCCGGCGCGAAGTGCGCACTGCCGCGGCGGGCGAGGTACTCGCGCGCAACCCACTGCGGGGCGAAGCCCACCTTCCAGCAGCCGATGTGCTGTTTCGGGATTAGCACGAACTGCGTGCTGGTGGTGTGCATCACTTGGTCGAGCAGGATGTTCGCCTGGTCGACCTTGCGGCCTGTGGCGAAAGGCCAGAAGGAGCCGACACCCTCGGACTGCATGCCCCCCTGGTCGACGATCGACGGGTTGCCGTGCCCCCGCGGCGCCACGAGCCGCCACAGCCACGCCAGCGACGGCGGCAGCACGTGGAACAAGCCCATGATGCCGTAGGTGGGCTGCTCGATCGTGCAGGGCGGGCAGCGGACGCCGAAGCTGCGGATGTCGACCGTGACCGAGTCCTTCACGACGTTCGGCACGTAATCGCGCGGCACGACGACGCGAGGGTTCGGGCAGGGCTTGCCCGGCTCGTCCATCGTGTGCTCCCAGATGAGCGCCGTGGCGCCCGGCTTGGCGTCGATGTTGAGGAACAGCAGCGGCCCGTCCGGCGAGACGGTCGTCCGTTCGAGCTGCGGGTCGATGCCGTAGTGGTCGATGTGGTTCACGCGGACGAACCAGGCGTTCTCGGCGTCGATCAGCGAGAGCTTCTTCTCCGGCCCGTCGGTCTTCTGCAGCGCGGGGTGGCAGAGGGCCATGTCGTCGGTCACCGGCAGCAGGTCGCAGCCGCGGGGCAGCGTCAGCTTGCGGGCGTCGCCGGTCACCAGGTTGGTCCCCAACAGCAGGGTGCCGTCCGCCTGGCGGTGCATCTGCTCGAGCATCTCGCTCTTGCCGCCGCCCGAGGCGCCCTCGTGCATGATGACGGTCGAGTTCTCGTACGGCGTCACCACCACCACGGTTGAGCAGTGGGCCGTGGTCCACGGGTGCTCGTCCCGTTCGCCCATCGTCAGCAGCATGCCGTAGACGCCCTTCTTGGCGGAGGGGCCGGGGTAGAGGTTGTAGCTGAACAGCTCGTGGAGTTGGGCCGCCTCGTCGCCGTCCTGGCTCTCGAACCGCCGGTTGTGGACGACCACCTGCTTGCCGTCGAAGTGCGTGTGCCGGAACGGGGGCGCCACGTAGACCACCGCCCCGTGGAAGTAGCCCGAGCCCGCCGCGCGGACCTCGTCAAGCGGCACAATCCCCTGCAGCATCGCCAGGCCGAGCGCAAAAAAGCCGGCGTTGGCGGGCGCGATCGCCACCGCGTTGAGCGGCTCGTCGGGCAGGCCGCTGCGGAAGAAGAAGCAGGCGATGGGCTGCGTCTTGAGCCAAGCGAGCGTCTCCTCACGCAAATCGGCGAAGGGCTTCTCGAAGCGGCCCTCGAACGTCGGCTTGTCGGTCGCGGCCCCGTCGCCGACGACCATACAGCCGGGGTCGCGGCGCCGCATGTACGCCTCGAGGTAATTCGCCGCGACGCCGTTCTTGGTTTGGCACACCTCGACTTCCGGCACAAAGCCGCGGCCAGGCACGTCGTAACCGACGGTGTAGTAGCCGTCGGCCGCTACCTCGCCCAGCCCGAACGCGGCGTCGGGCGTCGCGAGCGCGACTAACTCCTCCACGCTGCCCGCCAGGTGAAGCCGGCCGGCCGCCTCGGCCGCTTCGAGCACCGCCATGGCGCTGTGCGAAAGGGTTAGTTCCGGCAGGTCTTTCAGGGGCATGGCGTCGACTCGGTAGAAGGAGGGAGGGGGCAAGCCGCGACGAACCCGAGTCTACCGCCATCCGCTTGGTGCAGGAAGGATTGCTTGCTCGTGCGCTGCCGTTCGGATACCGTGGCAGCGCGAACACTACCAAGAGATAAAAAGACAAACGTAGCCGCTTCGATTGATTGGGGACGCCGATGCCACGTTGCGCACGGAGCATGATCGCCTGCGGCGCGTTCCTTCACCTCGCGTCGGCGGCGGCCGACGGCGAGACACTCCGCGAGATCGCCCAGCGGAAGGGCGTCGTCTTTGGGGCGATGATCCTCGACCAGACCTGGCAGGCGCCGCAGCAGCAGGCGCTGGTCGCCGCGGAGTTCGGCGCCGCCACGGTCGGCACGTTCTGGAACCGCACGCGCCCCGCCCCGGGCGTCTTCGACTGGTCGGTCACCGACGACGCGGTGCAGTGGGCCGGCGCCCAGGGCATGGCGATCCACCTCCACCCGCTCCTCTACCCGGCGGACGTCCAGAACCCGCAGTGGGTCCGCGACGAGCTCGACAACAACCCGGCCGGCGCGCTGGCGCTGCTCGAGGACCACATGCGCAACGCCATGACCCGCTACAAGGATGTCGTCGACGTGTGGGACGTGGTGAACGAAGCGGTCGACCCGTCGGGCGGCTACCGGCCTAGCAAGTGGAAGACGGCCCTCGAGTCCGACCCGAACGTCGACAACTACGTGGTCGAGGCGTTCCGCATCGCCCGGCGGATCGACCCCGACGCGACGCTCCTCTACAACGAGCACGACATCGAGCTCTCCAGCGGCTACCAAACCAACAAGTGGAACTGGACCAAGCAGATTATCCAGGCCCTCGACGCGGAGGGCCTGGTCGACGGCCTCGGCTGGCAGCTGCACACAACGCCCGACGAGGTCCTCGGCGCCCAGTTCGTCGCCGCGGAGCGGATGCAGTGGGTGCTCGACCTGGGGCTCAAGAACTACGTCACGGAACTCGACCTAGAGATCGGCCTCGGCGCCGACCAACTCGACCGGCAGCGGCAGGCGTACGAGGAGGTCGTCAGGGTCTGGCTCGACAAGTCGGGCGGCGGCTGGCTGCAAACCTGGGGCGTGTACGACGGCCAGTCCTGGCTCGGCAGCGACAAGCGGCCGCTGCTGTTCGACGACAACTACGCCCCCAAACCGGCCCGACAGGGCGTCGCCGACGCGCTGTACAGCGTGCCCGACCTGGGCGACTTGAACGGCGACGCGAGCATCGACGCCACGGACCTCGGCCTGCTCGCCGCCGCGGCCGCGGCCGGCTCGACCGATCGCCGCTACGATCTCAACCGCGACGGCGTGGTCGATTTCGCCGTCGGCGCCGCTGGCGTGACGAGCGACTCGGACTACCTCGTCCGCGTCCTGCTGGACACCGAGTACGGCGATGT
>JBCCZD010000136.1:0-11072 GCA_039188275.1 Planctomycetota bacterium | reverse complement strand
CGACGTCATGTACGGCACCGACGCCCAGAAGACTCAGGCGTTCGGTAACGACGACCCCCGCTGGGACCTGTCGAGCGGCTTCAACCACGGCGAGTACGGCTGGGCGATGCCGCAGGCGTACGTGGAAGTCGCCGCGGGCGACCTCTCGGTGATCGCCGGTCACTTCTACACGCTGATCGGCTACGAGGTGGTTACCGCCCCGGACAACTTCTTCTACAGCCACTCGCTGACGATGTTCAACAGCGAGCCGTTCACCCACACGGGTGTGCTGGCGACCTACAGCGGCTTCGACGCGATTGAGTTCTACGGCGGCTGGACGCTGGGCTGGGACACCGGTTTCGACCAGTACACCCAGAACGGCACTAGCGGCTCGAGCTTCCTCGGCGGCTTCAGCACCAACCTCACCGAGGACGTTGCGTTCACCTACATCACCACCTTCGGTGACTTCGGTCTGCGTAGCGACGGCGCCACCTACGGGGCGATGGGCTCGGACGACTCGGCCTACAGCCACTCGCTCGTGTTCGACGTCGCCGTGAGCGACAACCTCAACTACGTCTTCCAGAGCGACCTGGTCGCTGTCCGGGACGGCGTGGGTCACGACCAGGTTGGCATCAACCAGTACCTGTTCTACACCATCAACGACTGCATGGCCCTCGGCGGGCGGTTCGAGTGGTGGCAGAACGACAGCCAAGACTTCTACGAAGTCACGCTTGGCGCCAACTACCGCCCGCACGCCAACGTTGTTGTCCGCCCGGAGATCCGATTCGACGGCACCGACGGCGACTACGGCGACGGCCGCGACAGCGAGACGACCTTCGGCTTCGACACGATCTTCACCTACTGATCGCCTGCCGTTGACGGGAGTCTTTCGAAGAGCAACTCAGACCGCGGGCCGCCACCGCGGCGGCCCGCGGTTTTTTCGTTGAACCACGCCTCTACCGCAGCACGAGCCAAGCGCCGCCCGCCGCGACCGCGGCGACCGCCACGAGGACTAGCAACCGGCGGGGGCTCAGCCACGGCGCCTCGACCGGGGAATCGCTGATCGTGCCGGGCTGGTACACCGGCAACGCGTGGTGCGAGCCGCAGTAGTCGCACGTCGGCTTGTCGGCCGGCAACGCGGCGCCGCAGCTCTCGCAACGCAGGGCTTGGGCGGACTTGGCGGACAAGCGAGCGCTCCGAAAATTCGACACGGGCCCGCGACACAACCGCGGCGCGGAAATCATCTTAGACCAAATCGGACCACGTTCACCCCCGGCATACCTACTAGGGGCGGTTGGCCACGCAGGTCGCGACAACGCGGATCGCGTCGTAGTCGACCTCGCCGCCGAGCTGCTCGTAGATCGGCTTGAGCCCCTTGAGCCCCACCTCGTCGATCGCGTCCTCGACCCGCCGGGCCGTTGACGCGTCGACCCACGGCGCCGGGTCGCCGACCTGCTCCTGGCGGAGGTACTGGTTCAAGTAGCCGACGACCGTCGAGCGGGCCCGGCCCATCGCCGAGGCGGTTTCCTCGATCGACTGCCCTTCGCGGAAGAACTTGAACGCCGCGAGCGCCGAGGCGTTGGGGCCGCCCCCCGCGTCGGGGGCGTACGCCCCGGGAGTCGAGCGGCCGGCCCCCTCCCCGGGATGACGCCCGGGGCTTGCATCGGTGACGGCGTCGAGCCCGATCGCGTTCGCCTCGCAGTAGCCGACGACCGCCTCGACGAACGCCTCGCCGTACTCCGCGAGCTTCTTCTGGCCGACCCCCCGGACCTCGGCGAATCCGTCGAGGGTGGAGGGCCGCCGCCGCGCCATGTCGCGCAGCGCCGCGTCGCTGAAAACGATGTATGCCGGCACCGCGTGCTCCGCCGCCAGCTCGGCCCGCAGAGCCCGCAGGACTTCGAACAGCTCGCGGTCGACCCCCTCCCACGAGTCGGCCGCCGACGCCGAGCGTGGCTTGGCATCGTGCTGCTTGGTGGCCGGCTTGAGCAGCCTCGGCTCGGCGTCGCCTTTGAGCAGCCGGAGGCCGGACTCGGTGATCTCCAGCGTGTTGTACTCGCCCGCCTTGCGGAGGAAGCCCTGGCCGACAAGCTGCTCGATCCAGTCGCGGATACCGGCCGGCCGGTCTCCCTTCAGCAGCCCGTAGGTGCTGAGGCTATCGTGCCCCTGGTCGAGGATGCGCTGCTCGGACGAACCGGCGAGCACCTTGGCGGTGTAATCGCCGCCGAAGCGTTGCTCGAGCCGCGCGACGCACGACACGATTTTCTGCGCGAGGATCAGCGGCTCGTCGACCAGCTCAAGGTCGCCGTCGCAGACGTCGCAGGCGCCGCAGTTGTCTTTAGGGAACGCTTGCCCGAAGTGCTCGACGAGCGCGCGGTGCCGGCACGTCACGCTGCTGGCGAACGCCGCCATCGCGTCGATCGACTTGAGCGCGGCGGCCGCGCCCTGCGGGTCGGACATGTCCGTCATCCGCCGCCAGGTCGAGGCGTCGCCCGCCGAGTAGAGCAGCAGGCACTCGGCCTCCAGCCCGTCGCGTCCGGCCCGGCCGCTCTCTTGCTGGTAATTCTCGATCGACTTGGGCATCCCCGCGTGGACGACGTAGCGGACGTTCGACTTATCGATCCCCATGCCGAACGCCACGGTGGCGACAATCACGTCGACCCGCTCGCTGATGAACGCGTCCTGGTTGCGCTGCCGTTCCACATCGCTGAGGCCGGCGTGGTAGGGCGCCGCTTTGACGCCAAGTTCTGCCAGCGCCGCGGCGGTCCGCTCGACCTCCTTGCGGCTGATACAGTAGACGATGCCCGACTCGCCGGCGTGCCTGGCGACCGCCTCGCGGATCTGGCCGAGCTTGTTGTTGGCGCGCTGGACGCGGTAGCCGAGGTTCGGCCGATCGAAAGAACCGACAAGGAACTCCGGCGCCGTGAGCCCGAGCTGCGTGGCGATGTCGCCGCGGACCCGCTCGGTAGCGGTCGCCGTGTAGGCGTGCATCGCGACGCCCGGCAGGACTTTCCGCAGCAGCTTCAGGCCGCGGTACTCCGGCCGGAAGTCGTGGCCCCAGCTGCTGATGCAGTGCGCCTCGTCGATCGCGATGAACGAGACCTCGATCTGCGTCAAGAAGCTAAGCGTCCCGTCGAGCAGGAGCCGTTCGGGCGCCGCGTACAACAGCTTGATCTCGCCAGCGCGGAGCCGCTGGGCCGTTTCACGCCGGTCTTCCGCCGAGATGGTGCTGTTGATCGCCGCGGCGGCGATGCCACACTCGCGGAGGGCGTCGACCTGGTCCTTCATCAGGGAGATCAGTGGCGACACGACCACCGCGGTCCCCGGCGAACAAACGGCCGGCGCTTGGAAGCAGAGAGACTTTCCCCCGCCGGTCGGCAGCACGACGACCGACTCACGCCCCGCCATCACGGCTTCCATCGCCTCGCGTTGCAGGGGGCGGAAGGCGTCGTAGCCCCAGTACTGCTGCAACGCCGTGGCGAGGGCGTCGCCCGCTGCGTGGGGCGGGGCGGCGGGGGGCGGGTTCGTCGCGTCCATGCGGCGAGGATATCGCATCGGCGCCGTTGGGGAGAAGGCTCCCGCCGGCCGCCACGACAAGTCGCTCCGCCACGCAGCACGAAAGCGGCGGGCGGATGACGGCCTTGTGGCGTAGCCAAACGACCGTGGATCCTGCCGCCTCGAGCGTGAATCCAGTATTATTTGGCTGATTACCGCCGGGTCGCCTGCCGAGAGCCCAACAGTCCGCACCCGCCTGCCCAAGCCGCTTCCCGTTCAACCCGCCGATCGACACCGGCCAACCGCGATGAAAACCGACGAGCTCCGCGAGAAGTACCTCGCCTTCTTCGAGTCCAAGGGCCACACACGCGTCGCCAGCGATGTGCTGGTGCCGACGTGGGACCCCAGCGTGCTGTTCACCCCGGCGGGGATGAACCAGTTCAAAGACCACTTCCTGGGCAAGGTGAAGCTCGACTACACCCGCGCCACCACATGCCAGAAGTGCATGCGGACGGGCGACATCGACAACGTGGGCCGGACGCCACGCCACCACACGTTCTTCGAGATGCTGGGCAACTTCTCCTTCGGCGATTACTTCAAGCGGGACGCCATCCACTGGGCGTGGGAGTTCTTGACCGACGGCGCTTGGCTAGGCCTGCCCGCGGACACCCTGCATGTCACCGTCTACAAAGACGACAAAGAGGCCGCCGACATCTGGCACAACGAGATCGGCCTGCCGACAAGCCGGATAAATTACGAGGACGAGGACGAGAACTTCTGGCCGGCGAGCGCCCCCAGCCAAGGGCCGGACGGCGTGTGCGGCCCCTGCAGCGAGATCTACTACACGGCGCCCGGCCGGCCGGAGCTGGAGATTTGGAACCTCGTCTTCACGCAGTTCAACCGCGTTGGCGACCCGCCGGACAACCTGCGGCCGCTGCCGTCGAAGAACATCGACACCGGCATGGGGCTCGAGCGCACGGCGGCCGCGCTGCAAGACGTCGAAACCAACTTCCACATCGACAGCCTGATGCCGATCGTCGATGCGGCCGCCGAGGTCTGCGGCGCCCGCTATGCGTACGATACCGAGGATGGCCGGCGCCTCCGGCGGATTACCGACCACGTCCGCGCGTGCGCTTTTGCCGTTCATGAGAACGTCTACCCCGGCGCCAACAAGGAGAAGTACGTTGTTAAGCGGCTGCTGAGGCGGGCCGTGCTTGACGGCCACCAGATGGGCCTCCGCGAGCCCTTCCTATGCCAGCTAGTGCAGCCCGTCGCCGACGCGATGGCGACGGCGTACCCCGACCTGAAGGAAACCGTCGACCGCGTCGCGGGCGTCATCAAGAAAGAAGAAGAGAACTTCCTAGGCACGATCGACGGCGGGCTCAGCCGGATCGAGACCGTCTTCGACGAGATGCGCAAGGACAACCGCACGACCGTCGACGGCGCGGCGGCGGCCGACCTGTACCAAACCTACGGCGTGCCGCCCGAGCTGTTCGAGTCCCTCGCCGCGGAGCACAACCTGGCCTTCGACTGGGACGGCTACCAGGCCGCGATGGCCGCCCACGGCGAGGTATCCGGCAAGCTCGTCCACACGGTCATGGGCGCGAAAGGGCCGATCGACTCGCTCAAGCAAGCGGTCCACAAGACCGACTTCTTGGGCTACGAGCAGGTCGAGGCCGAGGCGGCGGTCGTCGGCATTGTCGGCGGCGCGCCGCCCGGCGAACGCCTCTGCGACAAGATGGAAGAGGTGGGGCACGACACGGTGGTCCGCGTCGTGCTCGACCGCACGCCGTTCTACGGCGAGAGCGGCGGCCAGGTCGGCGATACCGGGCGGCTTACCGGCGACGGGTTCGTCTTCCAGGTAACCGACACGCAGAAAGACGGCGAGCTGTTGATCCACAACGGCCACCTTGCCAGCGGCGTTATGCACGAGGGAGCCAAGGTCACGGCCAGCGTCGACACCAACCGCCGCGACGCCATCCGCCGGGCGCACTCCGCCACGCACCTGCTGCACCACGCGTTGCACAAGAACCTGGGCGAGCACGCCCAGCAGCAGGGCTCTAAGGTCGACGAAGACTGGCTGCGGTTCGACTTCTCCAACCTCAGCGCCGTGACCGACGACGAACTCGCGACGATCACCGCCGACGTGCAGGCGTACGTCTCCGCGGCGGGCGAGGTGAAGTGGGAGACGCTGCCGCTCGCCGACGCCCGCGCCGCCGGCGCGATGATGCTCTTCGGAGAGAAGTACCCCGACCCGGTGCGCATGGTCTCAATGGGCCCGCTCAGCGTCAAAGACTTGGGCGCCCCCGCCGTCTCACGCGAGCTGTGCGGCGGGACCCACTTGAGCCGCACCGACGAGGTCGGCGACTTCGAAATCCTCAGTGAGGAAGGCGTCTCGGCCGGCACGCGCAGGATCACCGCGATCACGGGCCGCCGCGCCGCTGAGTACCTCGACCAGGTAGAGTCGGCGATCGACCGTGCCGCGGAGCTGCTCAACATCGGGCCGGCGCTCGTCAGCTCGTGCGCCGCCGACCTGTTGGAGCAGCGCCGGGCGCTCAAGAAGCAACTCGAAGGGGGCAAGCCAACCGAGGTCGGGGCCACGACGCTGCCTCTGGTGGGGGCGAGGGTGACCCTTAAGCAGAAGAAACGCACGTTGATCGACACGGCGCGGTTGCTATCGGTGGCCCCGCTCGACGTGCCGGATCGCGTCGAGGCGTTGCTCGCTGAGGTCGCCTCGCTCGCGGCGCAGGTCAAGGCCCGCGAGTCGGCCGGGCCGCTCGACGCGGACACGCTGCTCGAATCGGCCGAGGTGGTCGGTGACACGACGGTCGTCATCGCCGAGGCGCCCGGCGCCGCGCCCAACCTGCTCCGCCAGCTCATCGACGCCATCCGTCAGAAGACGCAACCGGCCGCCGTGCTGCTCGCCGCGCAACAAGGCGGTGATAAGGTCACGCTCGTCGCGGGCATCACGAAGGACCTTCAGCAGCGTGGCGCGAGCGCCGGCGCCTGGATTGGCCCGGTCGCCAAGGCGCTGGGTGGTGGCGGCGGCGGCCGGCCCGACATGGCCCAGGCGGGCGGCAAGCAGCCGGAGAAGCTGCCCGAAGCGATCGAGGTAGCAAGGGCGACGATCACCCAGATGTTAGCCTGAGGAATGCCCAGGCGACCCCGCAAACAGGCGGCCATCGGGCGCCAGCAAACGGTTGTCTAGCAAAGGCTATCCGCGACAAAATATCGCGGCGGCTCCGGTTGCATTGCGGAACATCGCAAGCGTATATTCGTTCGGTATGCGGCTGCCAGGCACACGCCGCCGCCAGCGCCGCTGGCCTCTTATCAAGGACGTGTTCTTCTCACGGAGGGAGCAAGAAGATGACGAGGACCCCCGCACGCGCCAACCCACCATTGGGCGTTGAACCGCCCGCCCGCTCGCTCCAGCCCGTAGCCGGCATCCGCTGCGAGATCGAACGCGGTCCGAATTGGTTGTTCGTCCGCATCGCACCCGGGTCGGCGTTGCCCACCACGCCGGCGGACGCCGAGCACTGGTGCGAAGCGCTCTGGTCGGTTTGCAAGCGCCATTTCGTTTACCGCTTGGTGCTCGAGATGGAAGCGGTGGACGCCGTCTCCGCACCGGCCGACGCGGCATTGGCGTGGCTAGGCGAGCAGCTCCGGACGCGGGGCGGCAGTCTCAAGCTGTGCGGTATGACCGATGCGTGCCTACGCCGGTGGGACGATTCGCACTCGAACCTCCGCGCCCACGGCACCCGCCGCGACGCCGTGCTGTCGACCGACAGCCACGAGTCGGTGCTCCTCAAAGCGCCGTGAGGGTTCGCGGCTAGGTCAGGTAGGTCTCGCGGAGCCGCCTGAGCGCCGCGAGCGCAGGCTTGGCGTTGCCGTCGGCGTCGATCAAGCCGCTGTGCGGGTAGGCGTGCGGTTGGTCGTCGCGGTGCGTGCTCCAGGCGACGACCTGCACGCAGTTCTTGGCGAGCAGCATCGGCAGGCAGCGGGTGACCCAAGCGGCTTGGAAAACTGGGTCAATGGGCGCCGCGTCGCCCCGCGCATCGCCCGCCGCCGAAACGACCGACCGGCTCGACGCCAGCGGGTCGCCGCCGCGGCCGCTTGGCAAGGCGAGCTGGAGCATGAGCGGCAGCTCTAGCCGCAGGCTCCAGAAGTCGAGCAGCCGGCTGAAGTCGATCGGGTTGCGCAGCGAAGTCCCGTCGGGCGAGTAGCCGACGTTGAGCTCGAGGCCGAAGCCGGCGATGCCCAGGTCGGCGCGCTCGAGGGCGTCGGCGAAGTCGATCGGCGCCAGGTCGCTCGGCTCGGCGCTGAGGTACTCGCCCCACGGCTGGTCGAAGCTCACAACAATCGGCGGCTGCTGCGCGGCCGACTCCGCCTCGTAAACCGACTGGACCGTGCGCACCGCCCGCGCGACGAGTTGCAGCCGCTGCTCGTCTGTCAAACCGAGCGCCCGGCGGCGGTTGACCCGGCCCGCAACGTTCCAGAGCTGGACCCGCCCGCGGTACCGCCGCACGACACTCTCGACGTGGGAGGTCATCAACGTTGCGAGCGCCTCGAAGTCTCCCTCCCAGAGGTAAGCCCAGTCCGGGATGCTGTGGTCGCTGAAGTCGAGCAGCGGCCCGGCGCAGAGTCGCACGCCGGCCTGCTTCGCCCACTCGACCTGCGCGTCGAGTTCTGCCCAACGCCGCTTGCCCTCGTTCTCTTCGACCGCGTTCCACACGCACCTCACCACGACGCTGCTGAACGCGTCGGCGATCGGCCCCTTGGCTTCGGGAGTGGCGCCGTTGAGGCCGACGCCCAGCAGCGTGGGCAAGCGTTGGGCCGTTTTGAGCCGGACCTCCATGGCCTGGGTGGCATAGGCGCCGCACAGGAGGAGCGACGCCTCCGCCGCGAGCTGGATGGCCCGCTCGGCGTGGCCCGCCGCCACGGCGGGGTCGTGCTGGTGGGTGGCGGCCCGGCTGAAGTGCCGCGTCGCCTCAGCGATTAGGGCGTCCAGCTCTTGGGTGCTATCCAGGCCGAGCTGCTGCCAGTTTGCGAGCTGATTGCGCAGGCGGTAGACCGACCCGCGAGCGAGTTCGAGCTCGAACAGGTAGGGCTCTTCGCGCTCCATCAGCGTCGAGGTGCCCAGCAGCCACTCGCCCAGCCGCTCGCCGGTGCTGAGTGGCGCGTGGGTCCACGGCGCCCACACGCAGCCGGAGTCGCCCTCGCGGCGTTCGACGATGAGCTGGTCGCCGCTGCGGAAGGTTCGGCTCGCGTACGGCAGTTCGTCGAGGCCGGCAACGAAGACCCGCGGCAGCCGCTCGTCGGGCAGCCGGGCCCAATCGTTGACTATGAGCCGCAACAATCCCATCGCCGCAACTACCCCGCAACTACCCCGACAAAGCCTCCTGCCCGCAGAAATCTTCTCAGGCCGGACCGATTCTAGTCGGACCGCCTGCCCCGGTCGAGGAGACTCGGCGGGGGCTTGGCTCGCCGGGGGCGCCAGACCGTGCCACCGCGATCCGCTATATTCCCCGCCATGGCCAACCGATGCCTGCTGCAATCCAAACTGGGAAACCTGCCGGCGCGACGCGGCAAGGTGCGCGATGTTTATGAGTTGGCGCCGGACGACCCCGCCGGGCTGCTGCTGCTTGTCGCGACCGACCGGATCAGCGCTTTCGACTGGGTGCTGCCAACCGGGATCGCCGACAAGGGACGGGTGCTAACCGAGACCAGCCGCTTCTGGTTCGAGCGACTCGGTTCGACCATTGACGCGGGCGTGCCGCACCACCTAGTCACCACGGACGTCGCGGAGATGGACCTGCCGGAGGGCGTCGACCGCGACGCGCTCGCCGGCCGCACGATGCTGTGCCGGAAGTCCCGCGTCGTTCCGTTCGAGTGCGTAGTGCGGGGTTACCTTTCCGGTTCGGGCTGGAAGGAGTATCAGCGGAGCGGCACGGTCTGTGGCGTATCGCTGCCGCCGGGGTTGGTGGAGAGTGATCGCCTGCCGGAACCGATCTTCACGCCGGCCACGAAAGCCGAGCAGGGCGACCACGACGAGAACGTGTCGTTCGACCGCATGCTGAACGATCTCGGCAGCGACCTTGCCGAAGAACTCCGCGAGCGGAGCCTCGCCATCTACCTAGCCGGCGCCGAGCACGCGGCAAGCAAGGGCATCCTGCTGGCCGACACGAAGCTAGAGTTCGGGCACGACGCGGCGACCGGCGAGCTGCTGCTGATCGACGAGGTGATGACGCCCGACAGCTCGCGCTACTGGCCCGCCGACATTTACGAACCGGGCCACGGCCAGCCGTCGTTCGACAAGCAGTTCGTCCGCGACTGGCTGCTTGCGAGCGATTGGGACCGCGAGAGCGAACCACCCCCGCTGCCCGACGACGTCGTGGCGAAGACACGCGCGAAGTACATCGACGCGTTCGAGCGGCTCACGGGCGCAGCGTTCGTGTGCGGGTAGGAGCTGGTTCCAAGCGCGCGAGACAAGCGTCTCCAGCGCCTCTTAGCCAAACCAGGCCGCTGTTGGCTTGGGCGATCGTCAGTTACTGGCCGGACCAATGGTCTAACCGGAGGTTGAGATAGACTGCCGCACCGCGGCATGCGAGAAACGGCAGGATAGCTAGCAGCCCCGGGAGCCCGGCTTCTTCGACGAAGACTGCACCGATGCCAGCCGAGGGGTAGATGGCCAGCACCATCCCCACCGTGATCAGCCCCCGCTGCCGGCGGAGCCGGTAGTGCGTCGCGCAACGATACGCGGTCACTGAGATGCTCATGGCGACGCCATGCAGCGACAGCCCGGACCTTCGTCGCGGAGTGGGCGTCTGCGTTGCAGACGTAGCAGCGCGCCGGCAGCGTTGCCTTGCGGGGCGTGCAGATCAGATCGCCCTCACGCCGCGGCTCGAAGGTTGTCGGCGCAACAGGTTCCGTGCTTTGCGGCGAGGCGTATGGGTTGAGGTCGGTGGCGTCGGCCATACCGCTTGGTGGGTCTCCGACGACACGTTTGTCGTCGGCTATTGAGAGCCTGCAAGTAGCCGACGACCAACGTGTCGTCGGACCGCTTAGACGTCGGCGCTTCGGAAGTATCCTCGCGACTCGCTCCACTTCCAACCGGAGTGGTTTGGCAGGTACTCCTCAATGAGATACTCGAAGTGTTCCCGGTCTTCAACGCGTTTGCGTGAATGGTCTCGCGAGAGCCACTTCTTCTCGTCGCAATTTCGTCTGAGGGTGATCGTCACGCCCCGTTTGAAGCTCGTGCTGACCTTGTCGTGGGGACGTTCGTCTCGCCAACTGGTCAGTAGATGCAGATGCGTTAGTTCCGTGGCGATAGCGTGGACGCTTGCTACTATGTGTTCCGCCGTTGTCAGCACGGCGTCGATTGCCACGCGCTGTTGCTGTTCGTCAAACAGCACCGCGTCTTGCTTCATCTGCTGGCGGTAGGCGTCGGCCATGTCGTGGTCGGTGGGGAGGACGCCTTCGCCACGCCGCACGTAGCCCTGCGGGCGGTCAGGGAGCCATGAGCCGTAGGTGTGGTACGTGAAGAGGTAGCAGGGCAAGGCGGGTACCCGGGGTCTCCGACGACACGTTGGTCGTCGGCTATT
>JBCCZD010000135.1:0-11079 GCA_039188275.1 Planctomycetota bacterium | reverse complement strand
GACCGGCGTGGTCCGCAAAGTGGCCTGAGGCGCAGCGAGGTTCGCTTTCGACGCCTCAGCCGGCGTCTTTGAGCGTCGCCTCGGCGTTGAGCTTGTTGTAGAGCGTCTTGAGGCTGATGCCGAGTTCCTCCGCCGCTTTCGGCTTGTTGCCGTCGTGGCGTTCGAGCGACTCGTGGATGGCGTCCATCTCTAGTTGCTTTAGCGTCACGGGCCCGCGGCTTTTCGCGGCGCCGGTAAGCTGCCGCTTGGCGAAGTGCCGGGGCAGATGGTCCGCGTGGATGGGTCCCTCGTCGCAGAGGATGGTCGCGTGCTCGATCACGTTCGCCAACTCGCGGACGTTGCCGGGCCACACGTGAGCGCGGAGCGCGGCGAGCGCATCGTCGGTCAGTTGCTGCTCGATCGGTTTGGCCGCCGGGCGGAAACGGGTGAGCAGGTGCCGGGCGAGGTCGGGCAGGTCGTCGAGCCGTTCGCGGAGCGGCGGGACCTGTACCTCGAACGTGTTGATCCGATACATCAGGTCTTCACGGAAGTCGCCTCCCTCGACCATCTCCTCGACGTCGCGGTGCGTGGCACAGACGATCCGCACGTCAATTTTGGTCGATTCGTTCTCACCGACGCGGCGGATCTCGCGGCTTTCGAGCACCCGCAGCAGCTTGGCCTGCATCGCCTTGGGGAGTTCGCCGATCTCGTCGAGGAAGAGGGTGCCGCCGTTGGCGACCTCGAAGAGGCCGACGCGGTGCTCGTCGGCGCCGGTGAAAGCGCCCTTCGCGTGGCCGAACAGCTCGCTCTCGATGAGCGTCTCGGGCAACGCGCCGCAGTTTATTGCGACGAACGGCGCCGAAGCCCGGTTGCTCTGGTCGTGCACAGCGCGAGCGACCAGTTCCTTACCGGCGCCGGTCTCGCCGCGGATCAGTACGGTCGAGTCGGTCGGCGCGACCTTGCCGATCATGGTCTTGACGCGTTCCATCGACCGCGTGTCGCCGATCAACGTCGGGGCGCCCTCGATCGCTTCGAGCCGCCGCTTGAGCGCGTAGTACTTCTTGGTCAGCTCTCGTTTGTCGCTGACACGCCTGAGCAGCGCCTCGATCTCGACCAGCTTGCAAGGCTTGGTCAGGTAGTCGAAGGCGCCGTGGCGCAACGCGGCGATCGCCGACTCGGTGGTGCTCTTGCCGGTGAGGACGACGGCCTCGGTCTCGGGCGAGACCTGCTTCAGCTTCGCGATGACCTCGATGCCGTTGAACCCGGGCATGTCGAGGTCGACAATCACGCAGTCGTAGCTCGTCTTTTCGATCGCTGCGACGGCCGTCGAGCCATCGGGGCAGACGGTGACGCGGTGCCCCATCCGCGGCAGCTCCAGCTTCATTAACTCTTGCAGGTTGCGCTCGTCGTCGGCGAACAGCAGCGTGAGTCCGGCGGCGGGTTTTGTCTTCTTCTTGGTGTCGGCCATTCCCAGGCTTTCGGTTTTTGCGATGGAGTCTGCGAGGCGGGCGGCGCGGTTAGGCCGCGGCGAGTTGGGAGCCGGCGTGCTCGGGCAGGGTGACGGTGAACCGCGAGCCGCGGCCTGCGCCGCCGCTGGAGGCCTCGATCTCGCCTCCGTGTTCCTGGATGATGCGGTAGGTAATCGACAACCCGAGCCCGGTGCCCTGCCCCCCACGCCGCCGCGTGAAAAAGGGCTCGAACAGGTGCCGGATAACCTCGTCCGACATGCCGCAGCCGTTGTCGCGGACGACGAGCAGTGCCGCCGCGCCGTCGCGCCCTAGTTCAACAATGACCTCTCCGCCGGGGTCGAGGCTGTCGAGACCATTGGTGATGAGATTGAGCACGACCTGCTTCATTTCTTGCGGGTTCACCTCCGCGACGACCGGCGGCCCGTCGCTAAGCGTGACCCGCTTGTCCTGATACTTGCCGAGGTGTCGGACCATCTCGATAACTCCGCCGACCAACTCGCGCAGCTCGGTCGGGTGGCGTTGCGAGTCCCCCATCCGCGAGAAGTCGAGCAACTTCTCGGTGATCTGTTTGCAGCGGAACGCCTCGCGCTGGATCATGTCGAGGTAGCTGCCGACGACCTCCCACTCTGGCGCCGTGGTCGGCTGGTCGGCGGCGAGGTCTTTCACGCGTCCCTCGAGCGACTCGCTGCACATCGCGATCGACGCCAGCGGGTTGTTGATCTCGTGGGCGATACCCGCGGCAAGGAACCCGACACTCGCGAGCTGCTCGCTTCGGACGACCTGCTGAGTACGCTGCTTGACCTGGCGGTCGAGGTCGTCTCGGGTCTCTTGGAAGCGTTTGGTCATCGCATTCATCGCATCGGCGAGCTCACCCATCTCGTCGCTTGAGTCGAGACGAATGCGGTGGTCGAACTTGCCGCCAGCGACCTGGCGTGACCCGTCGACGAGCGCCCGCAGCGGCCGGGCGACCGTCTTGCGGAACAGCTGGATCGCGAGCAGCAGCAGGCCGGCGGTGATGACGAGCGTTGCCCAAGCGACGGGGATTGCCACCCGGTACTGCGTCGCAACCTCCCCGGCAAGATCGCCCAGGCGGTGGTGCAGGTGGCTGGGCAGCTCGCTCGCAAGCTCGCGGAGCGACTCGATCGCTTCCTCCAGCCCCTCGGTCTCGCCGCCGATGCCGGCGAGGCCGTCGAGGATGAGGCTCTCGCCGGGGCTCTCCGCTTCGATGCGGGCAATCAGCTTATCGATCTGGGCGAGCGTCTCTCGCTCTCGGCGGTCGTCGCCGATTCGTGAGTTGCCGCTGACGTTTAGGTCGAGCCTCTGCCGGTAGGCGTTGCGGGACTCGACCACCTGCTCGAACTCGTTGCGGTACTCCTCCCGTAGTAGCTTCAGGTCCCAGGGGTCGTCTCCCGGTTCGCCTTCGGGAACGACCTGCACCAGGCCGGGGTACTCGAAGTCGGTGTAGCCTTTTTCCTGCGAGGCGATGCGCTCCCGCGCCTTGCCAACGATGACCCGCAGGTTCGCGACGTGTTGGCTCAGCTCGTTGGCGAGAGGCAACTCGGTCGATCGCGCGCTGAGCGACTTGACCAACCCACGATAGGCGTACAGGCCGTAGAGCGCGGCTATGAAGAGAACGATCGTGCTCGTGGCCAGCAGGCCGAGTCCGAGGCGCAGCTTGTCGCGGATGGATAGCGTCGAGAGCACGCGCGACCTCCGTGTCGCCGCCGGGGTTTCTGCCGACTTGGCTTACGCCGAGGGGCTTGTCGAAACAGACAACCGTTTCCCGCAACTGGTGCGGCGTCTTCCGTGACGCCACGCTTCGCCCCGCGGCTGGGCAGTGTATCAGTGCCGGCGCGGCGGCGGCAATCTCACTTCCAGCACGGCCGGGCCTCGACGAGCGGTCAACGTTTGACCGCCGGCCGGGTCAGTAGCGGATGACCCGGCGCATCAGGTATGAGCCGGAGAGTGCTAGCACGGCGTTGCCGACCCAAACGCTCGCGGGCGGGACTGCGCCCCCCTTCGCCTTGTCGACGCTGACCATCAGCAGCGGGTAGTAAACGATCAGGATCGGCGCGAAGCACATGAAGAAGCTCGCCAGGAACTCTCCTTTGCGCATGATTATCGACACCGGGATACCCACGGCGACGAACGCCAGGCAGCTGAAACCGGTCGCCCAGCGGCGGTGGGGCTCGGCGTGCAGGCGGCTGCGGGTGTAGGCTGCCGAGCGGAGCGACTGATCGAGCGGGGCCCAGCCTGCCTCGGAAAGCAGCTCCATCTCGCCGGTCATCATGGCCATCGCGGCGCGGGCCGTTTGATCTTGGCGGAGCTGCTCGATGTCGGTCGAGGTCCGCGTGATCGCTTCGCCGATCTCCGCCAGGGCGTACGTCGACGGGCTGCGGCCGCCGTTCCGCCCGGCGAGTTTGTCGAGCGAGAAGGCGCCTTCGGTGGTCGTCGGCAACACGACGCCCCCGTCGTCGATCGCCAGCTCAAGGTTGTGCAAGCGGATCACCACCTCGTGCCGACCCGGGAGCTTCTCGAGCTCGGCCCAGTCGGCGGCGCCAACCGTTGGCTCCTGGGAGTCTCCGAAGAAACCTGTGAGCGTGGGCTCGATGAGCTTACGGCCCTCAACTCGGCGGACCGTAATGTTGAGGTTGCCGTCGCGGTAAGTTCGATGGACCCGAAGCTGGCCGTAGATAACCTCCTCGATCGACTCGACGAAAACCCGCTCGACGCCTAGCCGGCCCCATGAAACGGCGACGTCGTTTAGCAGCACGGCGCCGAAGCTGACCAGCGCGGCGAGCACGAGGGTTGGCATCGCCAACGCCCACGGAGAGATGCCCATCGATTTAACCGCCACGATCTCGTTGCTCGACGCCATCCTGCCATAAACGCTGGTGACCGCTAGCAGCATCGTGCCGGGCACGGCGAACTGCATCGCCTGGGGCAGCAGGTAGGGCGTCATCCGCACCAAGGGCCCGAGGCCGAGGCCCTTGTCCACCGCCTCTTTGCCGATCATCGCGACGAAGATCAGCGTTGTCATCCCCGCAAGTGTCAACAGGAAGACGGTGAGCAGGTCGCCGATGACGTAACGGGTGAGGATTCGCACCGTGGGCTGCCAGCGTCGCATTGGGCGGGGCGTCCCGGCGGCGCCGGGCGGTCGACGCGGGAGCTTAGCAGCCCCGCCGCCCCGTGAGAACGACACTTCGCCAGGCCAGTGCTAGCTCGTCGCCCCGTCGTTGCCTCCTTCTTCGCCCTCGCCGGCAGGGCCCGCGGCGTAGGGCGAGACCGGGCTGGCCATCGGGTCGTAGTCGACCGTCTGATTTGCGCGGACCTGCTCCATCAACCCCCTTACGGCGGCCCCGTAGCCCTGCACCGCGACGGCCATATCGCCCTGCTCGGCGGCGTGGACGGCCTTGTGCCGGTCTTCGTGAAACTGCCGCCAATCGTCGACGGGCGGGCCGCCTTCCGAGGCGTCGCGGCCTTCGAGCGCGGCGAGCTCTTCGACTACAGCGCCGATCGCCACGGCGGCGGGCTCGCCCGGCACACAGTCGACATGCCGGTAGGGCCCGTCGCCGTACGGGCCGCCCAAGGTGGTAGTGGGGTCGGCCGCCGACACGTCGCCGCGTTGCCACATCGCAATCAGCGCCGAGGCTGCAAGCCCCACCCCGGCCGCAACGGCCCACGCATACTCTTGCTGCGACCAGAACCAAGCGGTTGCGACCGCGCAGGCGCCGGCGGTCGCCCACGTGGCGGGCGGCACACCCGCTTCCAGGCGATTGACCTTTGGCAAGGCCGTCGACGACACCCCGGCTGCCGGGCGGGCGTCGTTCTTGCCGACGCGAGCGATGACCACCGAGATATTGTCCGGCCCGCCGCGGAGGTTGGCGATGTCGACCAGGGTCTGCCCCGCGTCTTGGGGTTCTATCGCCCCGATGATGGCGCCGATGACGTCGTCTTCGACAACGGCGGTCAAACCGTCGCTGCAGATCAGGAACGTGTCGCCGTCTCGCAGTTCGAAGGGGCCCTCAAGGTCCACGTTCACGTGGTCGTGCGGGCCTAGCGAGCGGGTGATGACATTCTTCGGGATACAAGCGGGGACCTTGTCGGCCGTGATCCGGCTCGCCGCGGCGAGTTCCCAAACCAGGCTGTGGTCGAAGGTGAGTTGCTCCAATCGATCACCGCGCAGGCGGTACACGCGGCTGTCGCCGACATGGGCGACCAGGGCCGCCTCGTCGAGCAAGAGCAGACAGCTGCACGTGGTCCCCATGCCGTTGAACTCGTGGCTGCTCTGCCCCTTCGCGTGAATCAGCTCATTGGCTTTTCGCACCGCCCTGCGGAGGGCGGCCTGCGGCGCCAGATCGGCCTGCTTCTTGTAGGCGTGTGGGATGGTATCAACCGCAAGCTTGCTGGCGAGTTCGCCAGCGGCGTGGGCGCCCATCCCGTCGGCGACCATGAAGACATCGCCGCGCGAGCCGGCGCCCCGGCGGCCCGACCCGTTCGCTTCGATGTCGACCGCCACGGCGTCCTGGTTGTTGGTCCGCCGCATCCCCAGGTCCGAGAGTGTCGCGTGCTCGACGCGGAAGGGTTTGTCGGTCGCTCTCGGCATGGCATCGGGCATCGTGCGAGGGGCGGCGGGCTCGGAGCGCGTCACGATGCGCGGGCGCCGGCGGCTTCGCCCCAGCGGGGGTAGGTGGCCTGCAGAGCTAGCAGGCCAGCTTCATTCTAGCCCCGACGGCGGCGGTTTCCCAGGCAACCGCCGCACGGCACAGCAAACCGCCCCGGGCCGCTCTAGACCGACCGGGCCCTCGCCGCTACGCTCCGCCGCCCATGCCACGACCGCTCCACAACGCGAAACGCCAAGCCACGCCGATGCTTCTGTGCGTGCTAGCGATCACGGTCGGATCATCGATCGGCTGTGTCCGCCGACGGTTGACCGTGCGGACCAACCCGCCGGGTGCGTTGGTGTACGTCGACAACCAGCAGATCGGAACGTCGCCGTGCTCGGTCGACTTTACGTACTACGGGACACGTGAGATCCGGATGGTGAAGCCCGGCTACGAGACGCTCACCGTCAACCAGCCGATCCCGACGCCGTGGTACGAGATACCGGGCGTCGACTTCATCAGTGAAAACCTCGTGCCGATGAAGATACGCGACAACCGCACCGTCGCCTTCAACCTGATGCCGCAGCGCGTGATCCCCGCCGACGAGTTGATCGGACGGGGGGAGCAGCTGAGGACACAGGCCCAGGGGCCATCCGTCGTGATCCCGACGACAGCGACCCTTGCCTCGGGGCCGGGCCTGCCGGCACTCGCCCCACCAACTCTAACGCCAACACCCGCGGCTCCGGCCCCGCCGTTCCGCTACTAGGCGACCGGAACCGATCGCGGCTACTTGACGCCGGGCCCCTTCTTGAGCGCCCCGCCCAGCAGCCGGCCCGGTTCGCGGGCGACCTTGTCGGTCGTCACGCGCACGTCGTTTAGGATCGGGCGCAGCTGCTTCGCCAACTCGTTTATGCGAGCGATCACGAGGTTGGCGTTGTAAACCGTGGTGTTGACGTTGTTGTACAACTCGGCGTCATTGACCAGCTTGCCGAGCGTGCCTTCGCTCTCGCCAAGCGACTTGGCGAAGCGCGAGATGTCGCCCGCCGCGAGCTCAAGGTTTTCGAGGGCCGCGATGGCCGACTGGGCTAGCTCCGGCCCCCGCTCGCCGAGCGGTTCGGTGAGGCCCTGGATGTTGTCGAGGTTCTGCTTGGCGCTAACGATTGCGCCGTCGAGCGTTTGGATCGTCTTAGCGGCTTGCTGGATCACCGCGTCGAGCTCGTCGACCAAGTCGGGCGCCGACGCCAGCGCACGATTAAGTTCGCGCTGCGTCGCCTCGTCGCCAATGATCGCGTCGATGTCGGCCGCGACGTCGGAAACCTGCTTCATGGTCGCGGAGAACTCGTCCATCGCGGCGACGCCCTTGTCGAGCAACTCGCCGAGGCGCTGCCCGTCCGCTTCCTGGCCGATGATGCGGTTGATCCGCGTGGCGAGTTCCGCCACCGCTTCACCCGCCTGGCCTAGCGACTCGACCGAGCTGTTGACGTCCAGGTTGGTGATGACGTCGATCGGGTCGCGCAGGGCGTTGGCGTTGACGGTGTCGCCCTCCGTAAGAGCGGCGCCCCCCTTGCGGTCGGTCTGCGTGAACTCGATCACCGCGTCACCGAAGAGCGACGACGGGCGGATCTGGCAATCGTCGGTCGTCAGGACGGGCTCACCCTGGTTCAGGTGAACGGTGATCAGGCGGCCCCCTGGCGCCGACTCGGTGTAGTCGACGCGGCCGATGAGCACACCGTCACGGCGCACCGGCGTGTTCCGGCCAACGCCCGGGGCTTTCTTGGAGAAGATCTGAACCGTGTACTGGCCAACGCCGAACGGCAGGTCGAAACTGGTGCTCGCGGCGATCAGCACCGCGGCGACGACAAGCGTCACGACCGCGATGACGCCGACGCGCCACTTGAGGTTCCGGTCTTCCATGTCCCGCTCCCGGTCGTATCTCTGGTTGACCTGGTAGGCCAGCGTTTCTGCGGTTAGCCGGCGTTCATCTCCGTGAGACGCTCCCCGGCCTCGCCGCGGACAAACTGCCGGACGTGACGGTCGGTCGACGCCCGGACCTCCGCCGGAGTGCCGTCGAAGACCACCTGCTGCGCCCCCGATCGGAGCCGGGCTGTGGGCATCAGCATCACGATGCGGTCGGCGACCGTCAGCGCACTGTGCATGTCGTGAGTGACGATGATGCTCGTTACGTTGTGCTGCTGGCGGGTCCGCACGATCAATTCGTTGATCACGGCGCTCATGATGGGGTCCAGACCCGTGGTTGGTTCGTCGTAGAGCAGCAGTTCGGGTTGCATCACCAGAGCGCGTGCCAGCCCGACCCGCTTGCGCATGCCGCCCGATAGCTCGGCCGGTTTCTTGACCATCACCGACGCGGGTAGTCCAACCTCTGAAAGCCGATCGACGACGATTTCGTACGCCTCGGCCCGGGCTAGCCGGCGGTGCTCACGGAGAGGGAAGGCGACGTTGTCGGCGATCGACATGCTGTCGAACAACGCCGCCTGCTGGAACACGAAACCGAAGCGTGTGCGCAGCTTCGTGAGGGCCTGCTCGCCCAGCCGATCGAGCCTCTGCCCGTCGAACTCGACCCGACCATCGCTCGGCTCGATGAGACCGATCAGCGTCTTGAGCAGCACCGTCTTGCCGCAGCCGCTCTCGCCGATGATCGCCAACGTCTGGCCGCGCGGCGTTTCGATCGTCACGTCGCTCAGCACGGCCTGCCGGCCAAAGCGCACGGTGACACGGCGGGCGGCGATCAGGCAGGCGTCCGCTGGCGAGGACGACGGCGGATGGTTCTCTCGCGGGGCGTCGACCACGGCGTTAGGCCCCCGGCCAGAAGAAGAAGTAGAGGCGGTCGAGCACGATGCTCAGCCCCAGGTCGAGCACCAGGATCACGACGAACGACTGCACAAAGGCGATCGTCGACGCCCGGCCGACTCCCTCGGCGCCTGGGGCGCAGTGAAAGCCCCGGTAGCAGCTGATGATCGCGATCGCGGCGCCAAAGAAGCCGCTCTTGAAGACACCGTAGAACAGGTCCCAGGCGCCGGCCGCCTGCTGAGCGTTCTGGAAGTAAAAGTACGGATCGACGTCAAAAACGTAGATGCAGTAGAAGGCGCCGCCCACGACACCCATGAAGATGGCCATGATCGTGAGCGAAGGGATCATGAACAGGCAAGCCAGGAACCGGGGCGCCACGAGGTACCGCAGCGGGTTGGCGCCCATGCTCGTGAGGGCGTCGATCTGCTCGGTGACACGCATCGTCCCCAACTCGGCCGCGATCGCGCTACCGACGCGTCCCGAAAGCATGGTCGCCGCCAGCACGGGGCCGAGTTCGCGGAACATCGAAAGGTTGATCATCGCCCCGAGTCGGTTTTCCATGCCGAAGCTGCGAAACTGGTAGTACGCCTGCCCGGCGAGGACCATGCCGATGAACGTGCCCGTCAGGGCAACGACGGGCAGGCTGCGGACGCCTATCTGGTGCAGACTGCTGAACAGCACGTCGCGGCTTGGCCACCTCCGGGTCAGCCAAGCAAGTGTCCGCCACGCGAAAATCGTGATATCGCCGATCTCTTCAACTGCCTGCACGACCACCTCGCCCAGGTCGGCGATCTGGTCGTTCACACTATGGAGCCTGCCGGGCGGCGGGGCGTCCTCGCGTGGGGCGGCAGTGGTATCGGCACTCGACATGCTGGGGCGTATCCACGGGAGCGGCGGGCGCGCAGCATGCGGCGCCTCAGAATCGATCTTCGACTTTGACGATTCTACCGCTTGAGAAAACCTATCGCGCCGCGAGCCCTATCCGGGCGTCTGCTAGCGTTCTGTCGCGTTATGTGAGGAGCCAGACCCACCCCAGAACGACGAGCAAGTACGCGAGCGGTCGAGGAATCCTTGGCCCGATCGGCGTCCGAAGCGGTGGCCATGTTTGCTCGCGTAGCCGCACGAGCCACGGACGCGAATCACCCCGGCCCAGCAGGACCGGCAGGTCGCGCCGCGCCAGGGCGTAGGTCGCCACCAGCAACACCGCCACCGCGGCGACCGCCGCGGCGGTCCAGATCAACCGCCCCAACAACCAGACACCTACGACCGCCGCCGTGAGCGCCACGAGGTTCCAAGGGTACCGAGTGGCCAGCTTGGCGAGCATGCCGGGCATGGCGTGGGCTCTTGGCTTCGGGCCGGGTTGGCGCTTGTCGGCGGGAAAATGAAGAACGGGCCGCCTCGCGGCGAGGCGGCCCGTAGTTTCTGAGACTATCGCCGGGGGTCGCTTACTCCGTCGCGGAGTCGCCCCGGTCGTCGGCGCCTGTGCCGGCGCCGACCGGTTCCGGCTCGTCCGCCTTGGTCTTCAGGCCCTCGAAGTTCAGCTGCTTCTTATCGCCAACCTTCTTGACCTCGACCTTGATCGTGTCCTTGCCGGCGAACTCGCCCTTGAGCAGCTCCTCGGCGAGCGGGTCCTCGATGTACTGCTCGATGGAGCGGCGAAGCGGCCGTGCGCCGTAGTCGGTGTTCGAGCCCTTCCGGACAAGGAAATCCTTGGCGTCATCGGAGAGCTCGATCGCCAGACCCTTCTCGGCCAGCCTGCCACGGACCTTAGACAGTTCGAGATCGACGACCTCCTTCAGGTTGTCCTTGGTCAGGTGGCGGAAAACGATGATGTCGTTGACGCGGTTGATGAACTCGGGGCGGAAGACCTTCTCAATCTCGTCCATCACGCGCGTCTTGGTCGACTCGTACGACGCATCGTCATCGTCGCCTGTGGTTTGAAAACCAAACCCTGCGCCGTCCTTGATGACCTCGGCGCCCGCGTTGGTCGTCATGATGACGATCGTGTTGCGGAAGTCGACGTTGCGTCCAAACGAGTCGGTCAGCCGGCCCTCCTCCATGAGCTGAAGCAGCATATTGAAGACCTCCGGGTGGGCCTTCTCGATCTCGTCGAGCAGCACCACCGCATACGGCCGGCGGCGGATCTGCTCGGTGAGCTGGCCCCCCTCTTCGTAGCCGACGTAGCCGGGTGGCGCCCCGATCAGGCGGCTGACGTTGTG
>JBCCZD010000134.1:0-11136 GCA_039188275.1 Planctomycetota bacterium | reverse complement strand
TCGCCGTCGGGGATGTTCCGCTCGCCGCTGCACGGGATCACGGGGATCTCCTTGATGGAGAACTCCAGCTCGGTGTCCGGCGCGGTGATCCGCACGCGGTCGGTCGCCGCCATCCGCTCGACGAGCGGCTTCTGCGCCTCGCGCATCGCCGCGTAGTCGGCGGTGCACACCTCGAAGTAGAAATCCTCGAAGTCGCGGGTCGGCATGTCGGCCGCCTGGGCGAACGAGTCGGTCGGGTACCGCAGCACGACCCACTTGGTCTTCGGCACGCGGTACTCGTTCACGTGCTTCAGCCAGTGCTCCTGGTAGAGGTCCATGCGTTCGGCGGGCACGCCGTTCATCTGGCTGGCGTTCGCCGCGCCGCGGACGCCGACGTAAGCCTGCACCTTCTCCATGCGGTGGCGCTCGAGCCCGCCGGCGAGCTTCATCCCCTCCTCGGTGGCGTTCGACAAGAGCGAACGCTGCACGAGCTGCTGCTTGATCTCCACGAGCGGCGTCGCGCCGCGGGCCGCCGCGCCCTCCACCAGGGCGCAGACCAGGTCCGATTCGGGGAGGTCGATCGCTTCGATCAGGATCGTCTCGCCCGTGCGCAGCTCGCAGCTGTGGTCGAGCAGCACGTCGGCGAGGCGGTCGATGCGGGGGTCGTGCATGGGGAAGGGGCTCCGTTGGGGAGTCGGGGGCTTAGGACTTCGCAGCCGCAGTTTCTCGCGGGGAGGCCGTCAGCGGAAGGGACTCGCGCCGATTTGTGAGCGGGCGAACAGACGACTGCTTGGCTGGCAAGTTTGCTGAAGGGGCGGCGCCGGTGCGATCCTCGCCCCGCTTGTCCCCACCGGCGCCCCGCAGAAATCATCGCCCCGCAGGCCCCGATGCCCGACCCGCCTGATCCGCCCGAGGTCGATCCCCAAGGCCTCGATCCGCGCGGCGCGGGTTCGAGCGATGCCGATGGCCGCCATTTCGCGTCAGAGTGGCTCGCCGAGCACGGTGATCTGCTTTTTTCCTACGCCGTGAGCCGATTGGGCGGGGACGCCGAGGCGGCCGAAGACGTGGTTCAAGAGACCCTCGTCGCGGCGATCCGCGCATACGGCGGATTCAACCAGCAATCGAAGGTCGAAACGTGGCTTGTCAGCATCCTCCGGCGTAAGATCGTGGACAGGTATCGTGCCGCCCGGCGGAGGGGCGACGGCGAGGCGGAGACCGCCCTCTTCGACGAGCACGGCAGCCTGCTCGACGTGGTGGACTGGAGCGAAGCGGCGGGCGGCCGGATCGAGTCGGCGGAGTTCGCCGCCGTGTTCGACGCGTGCCTCGCCGAGCTGCCGCCGGCCCACGCCGAGGCGTTCGCGGTGGTGGTGATGGACGGCCTTACGACCGAAGAAGCTTGTAGCCTGCTCGGCGTCACGCCGACCAACTTGTCCGTCCGTTTGCACCGCGCCCGCGTCGCACTGCGCAAGCTGCTGCAAACCCGCTGGTTTGAGGAAAAGTAGCGTGTCCCTCTGGCGAGCCGTCAAAATGCTGCTGACGCTCCGCTGCGAGGAGTCGACGCGCCTGCTTTCGGACTCACGCAGCCGCGACCTGACGCCGGTCGAACGCTGGTCGGTCCGGCTACACCAGATCGGTTGCAGCTACTGCCGCAAGGCCGCCGAGCAAATGCGGATGGTCGACCAAGCGGCCCGCGCCCGCGCTGTGCGGCTCCGCCAGATGCCGGACGAGGTCCGTGGCCGTATCGCCGCGAAGCTGGGCGACGCCGTACGCGAAGCGGACGAGCGGGCTGACCGCTAGCTTGGCGATTGGCGGCGGATCGCGGCCGGCTTTTTCTGATCTTTTCTTAAGCCGGGTTGTAGTCGATCGCACTTGGCGGCGACTAACGCCCGCAGCCCGCCGGACCCGCGGCGGGCAACCGAGGCTGTTTTCAATCGTGGCCCGGTTTGTCGCAACCCGCCGCTACCCTTCCGGCTGCTAGTGACCCGCGAATAGCCCGCCTCTTGCGACCCGCTGGCCCGCCCGCGTGGGCGCCGGCGTCTCTGTTTTTTTCCTGCGTTCGGCGTCCCGGCTACCGGTGCGCACTACACAAATTTGAGGAAGACAACGATGCCTCGACTACTTCACGCTACTGCCTTTATTGCCGCCGCTACCGGCGCGCTTGCAACGTCTACCGCGCTGGGCCAAGCTTCCACGGCGACCCCGTCGACGCCGGATGATCTTAAGATCACCGTGACGAACGAAGGCGCCTCGGACTTCACCCTTACGCCCGTCTGGTTTGCCTTCCAGAACGGAGGTTTCGACTCGTTCGATGTCGGCTCGGCCGCTTCGGGCTCTATCGAAGCGATCGCCGAAGACGGGATCGTCGATGGCTTGGTCGCCGATTTCACCGCCTCGGGCCAACCCGGCAACCGGCAGGGCGTGGTCGGGGCGCCCGGCGGCTTTGGCGCCGCCCCCGTGATCGAGCCCGGCGAAACGGGGACCGCGTTCATCACGCCGATCAACACGGTTGCCTACCAGTACTTCTCGTTCGCGTCGATGGTGATCCCGTCAAACGACACGTTCCTCGGCAACGACGACCCGCTTGAGTTCCAGGTGTTCGACGCCGCGGGCAACATCAACGACCCGTCGGGCACGTTCACGATCCAGGTTCTTGCCAGCGACCTGCTCGATTCGGGCACCGAAGACAACGACGGCCTCGGCGCCGCGTTCAGCACAACGCCTGGCGACGCCACGGACACCATTGGCGGCCTGATCGGCGCCGCGGGCGACTTGTCGGAGTTCATCGGTACGGGGACCCCGTCCGGGCTGACGATCAACGACCTCTACACCGGCAGCGAGGTGGTGGCGACGATCACCATCACACGGGTTCCCGAGCCGGCGGCCGCGGCTCTGGCGGGGCTGGGATTGATCGTCGGGGGCCTCCGCCGGCGGCGCTACTAGCCCACCCCAGCGGCACGATCGGTTCGGCCGCACAGCAGGGGCCCCGTTCGCGGGGCCCCTGTTTTTTGCGCCCCACCGCATCGCTATAAGCTCTTCCCAGAAAACGGCTTATCGGATTGTCGGCGCCACGACCCCGGAGGACCGCGTATAGTTCAGTAGCGGCGTTGCTGCGGGCGGCGTAATGCCAGCCGCCTGCTCCCTTCTCCATCTGCGGAGGACCTCAATGGCGACTGACCTACGCGACCCCGGCACCGATCACCACGCAGCGGCGGCCAAGCCGAACGGCGCGGCCTCGGAAACAACGGCAGCCAACGCACCGCTGCCCGACGACCCGGGCACCGACCACAACGCGTCGTTCGCCGAAACCGCGCTGAAGCTCGGCGGCAAGAGCGACGACGAGGCCCGCCGCACCGGCGCGATCGACAAGGCCGACGACCAGGTCGAGGCGCTCTTCGCTCCACAGTACCAAACCGTCAACAGCCCCGCCCACCGCGCGGTGTGGGACCGGGGCGTCCCCGCCGACGAGTTCCTCAGCACGCCCGCCAAGCCGTCGCCCGAAGTCCAGAAGGTGATGGACGAGTCAATCGCCGTCGTGCGGCGCCACAAGGCGGCCGGCACGCTGCACCACCAAGACGGCTCGAGCGGCGACCCGGCGGACGACGGCAAGCTGCGCGAAGAGGTGCTCCAAGAACTCGCCGATGTCGGTTACTGGGGGTTGCTGGTCGACAAGCGCTACGGCGGCACCGGCGCCAAGTTTTCGAGCTTCGCCGCGTTCCTCGCACGGATGGCGACCGTCGACGGCACGATCGCTGGCTTGGCGTCGATCCACGGCTGCATCGGCGCGGTCGATCCCGTCAACACGTTCGGCGACGAGGACCAGAAGCAGCGTTTCCTGCCCAAACTTGCCAGCGGCGAGAAGCTGAGTGCCTTCGCCCTCACCGAACCGGGCGCCGGCAGCGACCTAACCGCGCTGAAAACGACCGCCGTTCTCGACGGCGACGCCTACGTCGTCAACGGCGAGAAGCTGTTCATCTCCAACGTCCGCCCCGGCCGCACCATCGGACTGGTCAGCCTTGTCGAAGGCAAGCCGGCCGTTCTGATCGTCGACCTGCCGGCCGAGGAGAACGAGCACTTCCAGCTCAATAAGTACGGCCTGTATGCGCTCCGGCACCTCTACAACCGCGGCATTGTCTTCCGCGACTTCCGCGTGCCGAAGGAGAACCTGCTACGCCTCCGCCGCGGCGACGGGCTGACGATCGCCTACCACGGGCTGAACCTGGGCCGGGTGTCGCTGTGCGCGAACGCCGCGGGCACGATGCGGCAGATGATGGCCAGCATGATCCCGTGGGCCGAGTACCGTGTGACCTACAGCGAGCCGATCGCCGAGCGCGAGCTCGTCCGCCGCCGGTTGGGCGAGCTCGCCGGGCTGATCGTCGGCTGCGACGCGCTGGTCGCCTGGTGCGCAGACCTCTTGGACCGAGGCTACCGCGGCGAGATGGAGTGCATCATCGCCAAGATCTTTGGCTCCGAGGCGCAGAAGCACGCCGCGATTGAGCTGATGATGAAGACCCACGGCGGCCGCAGCTTCCTGCACGGCCACCAGCTGGGCGACAACATCCACGACTTCCTCGCGCCGTGCATCTACGAGGGCGAGGGCGAGATGCTCGGCATGGCGTTCTTCAAGTCGCTTGTGAAGCACCACGGCAAGGTCTACTACGAGCCGATCGGCAAGGCGCTCGCGGCGGCCGGCATCGCGCAGCCGAACCCGCTGAACCCGGTGCACGCGATGAAGCTGGCGCCGGTGGCGATGCCGTACGCGAAGTGGATGCTCGGCCGCCGGCTGGCGGGCGCCGCGTCGCCCCGGCTGCCGGACATGCCGCCGCGTCTCCGCCGCCACGCGGAGTTCGCCTGCGACCGGCTGCACAAGATGGCGCTCGAGATCGACGGCGCCATGCAGAAGTTCCAGCTCAAGCTCGCCGACCGCCAGTGCCGGATGGCCGAGCTGAGCCAGCGCTGCCAAGACCTGATCACCATCTTGGCGACCAGCATGTACGCCGCGCGGGAGCAAGTCACCAGCGACGCGGGCTACGAGTTGGTCCGCGAAGCGGCCGACCTGGTCTGCCAGCACCTCCGCCAAAAACTCGACGGCCGCCGCCCGTCGAACCAGTACTTCAAGCAAGTGACCGCCCTGGGCGCCAAGATCACGCAGCACGGCTTCCCGGGGCTGGAGGACGTGGACCGGCAGGACGTTCTCCAGCCGTACTGAACAGAGCGGCCGAAACCGCCTAGTGCTGGGCGGTTTGGAGGATCGTCTTACCTCGGTGATTGAAAGGGCAGCGAATCACTACGAATTCGCGAGGACGATAATTACAAAATTCCCAAAACTTCTTTGGTGAAATTCGCAGATCCAGCGCGGATACTAAACGGAGTTCCGTCTTCTGCAACTTCGTCGGCTATTCTTACCGAAGCTCGTTTCGGGGTTGGTCACGACTGATCTCCGATTCCTCATCGAGATTCCACCAACTGTCCGCGCTCGCAGCTAAGAGCAAAGCACAACCGGGAGTCGCCTAATGCGATCACTCAACTTGACCCTCGCCGCGACCCTTGTCGCGGCCGCAGCAGTGGCCACGCCCGCCTCTGCCGCTCTCATCGCTTCCTATGAGTTCAACACGCCCGGCGCCACGGAAGGGTGGGGCCCCCGTGTAGGCGGCCCCGCGGCTACGGTCATCTCAGGGCTCACAGCCGATGGCGACTCGCTGAATGCCACGGCTAGTGGTGGCAACGACCCGCAACTAATCCTGGCGGACAACTTAGCATTGCCCACTGGAGAGACGTGGGACACGCTGGTTTTTCGAGTCCGGGAGACCGGGGACTTCAATAACGGACCGGTCGTTGTAATTCCCGAGTTTAACCCTGTCGGGATTGCAGTCGCGCCCAACTTCCCCTCGGCGCCGACCTTCTCCGCTAGCTCTTTCTTCGAAGCAGTGCCTTCCGGAGATGGCTTCTTCACGGTGACCGTCGATATCAGCGGTTATACCTTGCCGACGATCACCTCGCTAAGGCTTGATCCGATCGGAGGCGCGGCGGGAAACAGCAACTCACAAACTCAAGACAACCTTTTCGAAGTCGACTTCGTCCGCATCTTCGACTCAAGAATCCCCGAGCCTACGTCCGGACTGTTGCTAGGCTTGGCCCTCGTCGGCGGCTGCGTCACACGCCGCCGCGTCGCTTAGTGCCGACGGCCGCGAGTCCTTGCTACACCAACCGGCTACACCAACCAGCTACACCAAGACGCCCGCTGAGCAATCAGCGGGCGTCTTTTTTAATGGCAGCATCACGCCGCGGGCGGCTGCCGCCGGCGCAACGGCTTAAGGCGTAGTGCTCGGGCCGAGCTGGCGGGTTAGCCACGCCTGGGCCTCGTACTCGTCGATGAGGTCAAGCATCTCGACCGGCGTCGCGACGTGGAAGTCTCGGAAGTCGAAGCCGGGCGCTACGGTGCAGCCCAGCAGCGCGAGCCGCCCGCCCTCGGCCAGCCGGCACCCCTGCCAGACCCCGCCCGGCACGACCAACTGCGGCCGCTGGCCCGACGCGAGGTCAACGCCCATCACCGAGACGTCGCCCGACCCATCGGGGTACAAGCGGAGCATCTCAACCGGGTCGCCGACGTAGAAGTGGAAGACCTCGTCCGACGGCAAGATGTGCATCGCCGAGTGCTCGCCGGGCGTCAGCAAGAAGTAGATCGCCGTGGACGCGTTGCGGTTCCCCTCGTACTCGATCGGCAACGCCTCTTCGGTCACCACCAGAGGCGAGCGGAACGTCTCGTGGTAGAACCCACCCTCGAGCGGCAGCGGCTTCAGGTTCAGCACGCGGATGATCTCGTCGGCGTCGAGCATGCGTGAAGGGGACCGTGGGGGGCGTTCAGGGAGAGGGCCGGGGGGGCAGGACCTGATGGGGAGCGGCGGCCTCGCGCCGGAGGGTCCTTATTCTATTCGCCTTGGTCAGTCACGCTTCCGAAAACCGGTGTAACGGGCAAGAAATCGCGTCAGCCCGCCGTCCGCCAGGAACCGTTCGGCCGCCCACGGCTCCGCCGTCAGCAGCGGCGACTTAGCCGGCGGGATGACATAGGCATCGCACGCCCGTTGAATGCTGTCGGCACACGCCGCCTGGACACGGACCCGCTCATAGAACTCGCCCTCGAAGGCGTCCAGTGCCGCGAGGGCACGCTCTTCCACACCCAAATAGACCGTACCGACCGCGACCGCGCCTGTTTCGGCCGTCATGCCGGGGAACTCGTAGCCGCCGACGCGGTAAACGGCGTAACCGTCGACCCGCGCACCGACGGTCGGCAACGGGGCGCCCGCGACGCGTGACCAAACGTCTTCAAACTGAAGGGTGCCGTAGGTGAACAAGTCCATGGCGGCCGCTAGGATGAGCGGAGTGGGGGCGCTGGGTTCCGTCGAGCCCGCGTTTGATCGGTTCGCCGCGGACGTTTTCATGAAGCTAATCACGAGCCGCCACAACCCGCGCGTGAAACAGGCGGCGGCGCTGCGTAGCCGGAAGGCGCGTGAGGCGAGCCAACGGACTCTCGTCTACGGTCCCCGCGAGACCCTGCGCGCGATCGAGGCGGGCGCCCGGTTGGTCGAGGCGTTCGTCTGCCCTCCGCTCCTGCGCGGGGCCGACTCGGCCGCCGCGGCCACCGCCCTGCGGGATTCGGGCGTCGAAGTCCTCGAGACCTCCGTGGAGGTCTTTGAGAAGCTGGCGTACGGCGATCGGCTCGACGGGGTTGTTTCGATCGCCACGACGCCCCGGCGTCCGCTCGAGCACCTGCTCGATAGCCACGCCGTTGGCCAGCGGCCTCTGGTCGCGGTCATCGAGGGCGTGGAGAAGCCGGGCAACCTGGGCGCGGTGCTGCGATCGGCCGACGGTGCGGGCTTCGACGCGGTGGTGGTAGCCGACCCCGTGATCGACCTGTTCGGACCGAACGTGATCCGCGCGAGCACGGGCGCCGTGTTCAAGCCGAACATCGCCGTGGCGTCCTCGGAAGCGGCGGTCGCTTGGCTCGCGACGCTCCGCGTCCCGCTCTACGCGACTCGGCCCGACGCCGACGAAGAATACACGGCGGCCGACTTTTCTGCCGGCTGCGCGGTAATCCTCGGCGCCGAGTCGACCGGCCTGACCGATGTGTGGCGACGCGAAGCGGTGCGGGCGATCGGCCTCCCGATGCGGGGCGTCGCCGACAGCCTTAACCTGTCCGCGACCGCCGCGGTATTGTTCTACGAGGCCCAGCGGCAACGCAACGAAGCCCAGCGGTGAATCGCCGATGCCGAGCCGTCACTCGGCACAACGTCCGCGCAGGTGAGTTGGGCTCAGCCGGCGTTGCGTGCGTCGCGGACGGCCTCGTCGATCCGGCGGACGTTCGCCCAGTCCTCTTTGAAGTCGACCGGCACGAACCGATCGTCGCCCGGGTCCCCCTCGTTCCCTTCGAGGCTCGATCCCGCCCACTCGAAGCCGAGAAGCGCTTCGGCAATCGCTTCGCGGATCGGCGGGGCCAGGTTATGGGCGTAGCCGATCGCCGCCTGGGGGAACCGCTCGGAGGTGTAGATCGTCTTTACTTTCTCAGCGTCAAACTCGTTGTTTGCCTGCATCCGCGCGAGGATGTCACTGGCGACCGGCGCGATTTCCAATTCCCCGGACGCGACCCCAAGGATCGAGCTCTCGTGTCCCATCGAGAAGCCCCAGTCGTAGTTCTGCTCGGGCAGCAGGCCGTGTTTGTCCATCAACAAGACCAGGGCCGCCTTGCACCCTGAGTTCGAGGTAGGCGTCTCGAACGTGACCTTCGTCCGGTCGCCTCCGGTCGACTTGAGGTCCCCGGGGCTGGTCAATGGGCTGTCCGCCGGAACGATAAACTGCATGGTGTAGCCGAACTCGTCTCCTTCCTCCCCGGCCCTCCCGAAGGTGCAGACGGGCACGAACCCCGCGGTCTTGACCGCCAGCGGCACGGCGCCCGTGTTGAACGCCGTGATATGCAGTTCGCCCGACGCGAGGGCCGACAGTTGGTCTTTGTTGTTGGTATAGATCTTGTACTCGACGGGGATGCCTAGCCGCTTGCTCAAGGCGTCGAGCACCCCCTGCCAGTGGGTGGGGGTCTCGCCCGGTTCTTTCTCAGCGATGTACGAGAAGATGAGCTTCTCGGGTGTCACGCACGCATCCTCGGCGGGCGAGTCGCAGACCAGGTCGCCGTCTTCGTCGGTGAAGGCGATCGGCGAGTCGGGGCCCGCCTCCGCCGTGCCGAGCAGCCGAGCCAGCATGTCGGAGTTTAGCTCCTCTTGCGCTGTGGCCTTCTCGTCGTTCGCAAGGTACTGAACGCCATACGCGATCAGCAGGATAGGAACGACAACTACGAGCAGACGCACAAGCGAAAAGGCGCCGTTTTTTTGGCTCATCGGGAGGACTCTCTGCGGGTGGGTTGCGATCGGTGGATTAACAGGGGGGGCGAGCCAGCTCGGGAGCGGAGGAACGCGCCGCGACGCCCCGGCCAAATGCCCTAATGGTAAAGGCGCAGAAATAGGTCGAACCGGACAACGGGCGCCAGAATATCACGGCCGGCCGCAAAAGCAACTTGCACGGAAACCGCACCCGCTACGCCTCCAAACCCCGCGCGGCCGCCAGCGTGTTGAACAGCAGCATCGTGATGGTCATTGGGCCAACGCCGCCCGGGACGGGCGTGATCCAGCCCGCGACATCGGACACGGCTTGGTAGTCGACATCGCCCACCAGTTTGCCGTCCTCAGCCCGATTGGTGCCGACGTCGATCACCGCGGCGCCCGGCTTCACCATGTCGGCCGTCAGGAAACCCGCTCGGCCGATCGCGACAACGACGATGTCCGCCTGCCGCGTGAGGGTTGGCAGGTCGGCCGTCCGGCTGTGGCAGAGCGTGACGGTGGCGTTGCCGCCCTCGCCGAGCTGCGACAGCATGATCGACAGCGGTCGGCCAACGATGTGGCTCCGGCCGATGACGACCACGTGCTTCCCTTCGATTGGTACGCCGCTACGGATGAGCATCTGCTGCACCCCCGCCGGCGTGCAAGGCAGGAACCGCGGCTGGCCCTGCACCAGCAGGCCCACGTTCTCGGGGTGGAATGCGTCAACGTCTTTTGGCGGGCTCACCGCCCGAAGAACCCGCTCCTCGTCCATGTGATGCGGGAGCGGCAACTGCACGAGGATGCCGTGGACCGCCTGATCGCGGTTGAGCTTGCCAACGAGCGACATAAGCTCGTCCTGCGAGGCGTCGGCGGGCAGGCGGTGGAGCTGGCTGTCCATGCCGGCCGCCTCGCACCCCCGGCGTTTGTTGCGGACGTAGACCTCGCTCGCCGGGTCGTCGCCTACCAGCACCGCGGCCAGGCAGGGCACGGCGGCGTTGTTCTGGATGAAGTCGGCGACCTCGGCCGCCAGCTCCAGCCGCATGGTCGTGGCGAGTGCTTTGCCGCTGATGATCTGCGCTGCCATCAGACTAGTCTACGGTTTGCAAGCAGCGGGCAGAAGACGATGGTCGCGCGGTTACGTTTTCGCCAGCCGCGTCGCCACTCGATCCAATTCGAGGCGCACGCAGCCAGCCATCCCCGGACCGCGTGGCGGTCCGGCTAGAGGAGCCCCCAAAGCTGCCTTAGTCCACCTAAACCGATCGCCGCGTAGCCCGCCGCCGCTACGTCGTCGAGCATGATACCCCAGCCGCCGGGCAGGCGCTCGAGCCGCCGGCAGGGGGGCGGCTTGGTGATGTCGAAGAGCCGGTGCAGGCCAAACCCGATCAGCAACCACCACGGGCCGACGCTGGGCGCCAGCACGAAGACGAGCGGCACCGTGGCGATCTCGTCCCAGACGACGGCGCCCGGGTCCTTGTGGCCGCCGAGGTCGCGGGCGGCCCGACCGCAAAGGGGGCCGCCGAGCAGCACCCCGATCGGCACGCTCAGCCAAGCCCAAGCGGGCGCCGAGCCGCTGGTCAGCCACCACGCCCACGGCAGCCCCCAGAGCGCTCCGATCGTTCCCGGCGCTGGCGCGACAAGCCCAACGCCAAAACCCGTGGCTAACCAGACCGCCATGGTCCTCCGCCGCGGCGATTGTTGTGCCGGTTGCCGATCGCTCATGCGGTAGATCGTATACCCGCCAAGCAGCCTTCCCTAGCCGGCGAGCCACGCCCGCCGGAGAAGCGGGTACCCGGCG
>JBCCZD010000133.1:0-11189 GCA_039188275.1 Planctomycetota bacterium | reverse complement strand
TGGTACCCGATGGGCGGCACCCGGGCCGTGCCCGAGGCGCTCGCCAAGCTGGCCGGGGAGCTGGGCGTCGACGCGCGGACCGACTGTCCGGTGAACAAGATCCTTGTCGAGGAAGGCCGCGCCGTCGGCGTCGAGGTTGAAGGGGGCGAGGTCATCCACGCCGAGGCGGTGGTCTCCAATTCCGACAGCGTCTTCACGCACGACGAGTTGCTGGGCGGCCCCCGCGCGAGTTCCGCCGCGAAGAAGTTCCTGGGCCGCCGCAAGTACGAGCCGGCCTGCTCGGGCGTCGTGCTCTACCTGGGGCTCGATAAGCGGTACGACCAACTGCTGCACCACGACTTCGTCTTCTCACGTGACCCGCACGAGGAGTTCGACTACATCTACAACAAGGGCCTGCCGGCGCCCGACCCGACGTGCTACGTCTGCGCCCCGGCCATCACCGAGCCGGACGTCGCGCCCGAGGGGCACGAAGCGCTCTACATCCTGGTGCACACGCCCTACCGCCGCGACGGGCAGGACTGGTCGAAGATGCTGCCCGGGTACCGGCAGACGATCCTCGACAAGCTGAAGCGGACCGCCGGTATGGAGGATATCGAGGAGCACATCACCTGCGAGCACCACCTGACGCCCGAGGGGATCGAGAACCGCTACCACGTGCCCCGCGGCGCCATCTACGGCCTGGCGAGCCACGGCCGGTTCTTCGGCGCCTTCAAGCCGGCCAACCGGAGCCCCGACGTGCGGGGCCTGTACCTCGCCGGCGGCGCCGCCCACCCGGGCCCGGGCATGCCGATGGTGCTGATGAGCGGCTGGATCGCCGCCGACTCGCTGCACCAAGACCTGACGGGGGCGGCTGCGGTTTAAGGTTTTACGCAGGGATTCACGCCCCGGCCGATGTAAGGAACCTCGCCTCGGTGATGTGCAGCAGCGGCACGACCGACATCGTGTCGGCTTCCGGGTCAACGACGACGATCCGGGTCTTGGTCAGCACCACGTTCTCAGGATGACGCACCGCGTGGACCTGGGCGCCGGACGTTATGATTTCGAAGGGAGCAAACGGCCTGGCGTCGAGCAGCTCGAGCATGGCGGTGTGGTTCATCGAAAATCCCCGGCAGTTTGGCGGCATCGAGCGAACGCCTTAATCATAGCCCGATCGCCCGCCGGTGAGAAATCGATTAGTTGGAACCACAGAGACACGGAGGGCACGGAGGACGACACGCCGTGAATCAACAAGCTAAAGAAGTCATCGCCCGAATCGAGACGGCTTTCCGAAGCATGAAACCGTGGCCCTTGACCCTGCGGCAAGCCAATGCCGCCGAAGACGCCTCGGCCGAACCGTTTGAGGAGCAACGCCGAAATCCCACGAATCCCCATTGGGCAGATCTCGACGACATAGATATCGAGTCATGTGGCAAAGCGTTCTACGGCGCCGACATCGAAAGCTGGCTCTCGTTTGTGCCGGCGTGGATGCGGTGGTCACTTCGTAACTACGATAAAAGCGACTCGTTCGTTGTCGATCAAGTTGTCTACACACTCGACCCTAATCATCACTAAGGTCGGTTCGCGTACTTCTCTATTGAGCAATCCCACACCATCTACCTCTACCTCCGTTTTATGAGTGAACAGCCTGATTGGGTCGATGATGTCGTGGCTCAAAAATCTATCGACAACTATTGGGGCGGTTTTGCTTTGCCTCATGAAGCTTGACCCTCCGCTTGCCGTCTCTGTGCCCACTGTGCCTCTGTGGTTAATCCCCCCCAGCCCGCCGCTGTTGCCCGCTACTCGCCGTGGATTGTCGGCTGGTTCAAGTGGTATGTCCGTGGGTATCTGCGGAAGCACTTCCACTCGGTAGCGGTCTGCAAGGAGACCGTTCCGAGAATTGACGCCGACGCGCGGCTGGTGGTTTACCTCAACCACGCGTCGTGGTGGGACCCGCTGGTGGCGATCTTCCTCGCCGAGCGGTTCTTCGCCGAGCGGAAGGTGATCGCCCCGTTCGAGGCCGAGGCGATCAAGCGGTACCCGATGTTCGAGCGGATGGGGTTCTTCGGCGTCGACCGGTCGAGTCGCCGCGGCGCGGTGGAGTTCTTGCGGACCGCCGTCGCCGCGCTCGACGAGCCCGGCACGAGCCTCTGGATGACGCCCGAGGGCCGGTTCTGCGACCCGCGGGACAACCGCGTCCCGTTCGAACCGGGCCTCGCGCACCTGGCGACCAAGCTCGCGGCCGGCGTCGCCGAGGGCGACCGGCCGGCGACGCTCCTGCCGCTGGCCATCGAGTACCCGTTTTGGGAGGAAAGCCTGCCGGAAGTGCTGATCCGGTTCGGCGAGCCGGTACGCGTTCGCGACTTCGTCAACTACGATAAGATCGTCAACTACGGTAAGGAGTCGTCGAGAAACAAAGGGGCGTGGGGGACGCTGCTGGAAGAGCGGCTCCGCACGGCCCAGGTGGAGTTGGCCGAGCTGTCGCTTGCCCGCCGGGTCGACGCCTTCGAGGTCATCCACGGCGGCAAGTCGGGCGTCGGGGGCCTCTACGAGCAGGTCCGCCGGCTCCGCGCCCGGCTTACCGGCAAGACTTACCAAGCTAGCCACGGCGAGAAGCTGCAAACGTGACGCCGCAACCATGATGACCGCCCTGGCTGCTGTTTCGCTCCTCTTCGCCGCGATCCCCGCCTACTTCTACTTCCGAAACGTTGGCGTCTTTCGGACGCTCGCACCCGCGCTGGGCCCGAACGCCGGCGGCGAGGCCGCCATCTCCGTGCTGATCCCCGCGCGGGACGAGGCCGAGAACATCGCCGATTGCATCGCCTCGGCACTTAGCGGCGGCGACGAGCACGCCGAGGTCGTCGTGCTCGACGACCACTCGACCGACGGCACGGGGGCGATTGTCGCCGGGACGGCCGAGCGCGACCCACGCGTGCGGCTGATCACGGGCGCCACGCTGCCGACCGGCTGGAACGGCAAGCAGCACGCCTGCTGGCAGCTCGCCGGCGAGGCGCGCAACGAGCGTCTGCTCTTCCTCGACGCCGACGTGCGGCTCGAGCCGGGCGCCCTTCGGCGAATCGTTCAGCGGATGGGCGGGGGCGGCGAAGGGGCTCGCGTCGACCTCCTGAGCGGCTTCCCCCGGCAGCTTACCGGGTCGCTGGTCGAGCAGATGCTGATCCCGCTGATCCACTTCGTGCTGCTCGGCTTCCTGTCGCTCCGGCACCTGCGGCGGGCACAACTGCCCGAGTTCGCGGCGGGCTGCGGCCAACTCTTTGTAACGACCCGATCGGCGTACCTCGCGTCGGGCGGCCACGCAGCGATCCGCGCCTCGCGGCACGACGGGCTCAAGCTGCCACGGGTGTATCTGGAGAACGGTTTGTCGGTGGATGTCTTCGACGCGACCGACCTGGCGAGCGTCCGCATGTACCGCGGCGCCGGGGCGACGTGGCGGGGTTTGTCGAAGAACGCGGACGAGGGGATCGCCTGCCCCCGGCTGATCGTCCCGGTCACGGCGCTGCTGGCGTGCGGCCAGGTGGCGCCGATGGGGCTCTTTGTCGCTTGCCTGACGGCGCCATCGCCGGCGGCCGCGGAGGCGCTTTCCGGCGCCGCGCTGCTTCTGAGCTACCTGCCGCGCCTCGACGCGGTCCGTCGTTTCCGCGAACCCTTCTTCGCCGCGCTGCTGCACCCGGCGAGTGTGCTGCTCTTCTTGGCGATCCAGTGGTGGTCGCTGGTGGCCTCGCTGACGGGCCGCCAGGTGGCTTGGAAGGGCCGCCCCGCCGCGTCATCGCCGTGACGCGGCGGCAGCGGCGCGCCGCAACAAAGCCATTCGATAGAGGTACATCCGCCCAGCGGGACCGCGTGGCGGTCCGGCTGGCGATGGCTCCGAGCGAGAATGTTGACGGTTAGAGAGCAGTATCCATCGACACCGCTCGTTCGTGGTAAAGTAGAGGCCGACAGACAGCCCTTCGCCGAGGGACAAACCGTGAGCACCGCCGAGCCGAAGACCCGCGACACGCCGCCCGCCGCCGAGCTGTCGGCGCCGCTCAAGCGGTTCCCGCGTGCCCGACACATCGAGGCCGTCCGGCGGCTGTCGCGCGTGAGCGGATTGCGGAGCGCGCTGCTGATCGCCTCGGTTTGGCTGCCGATCATCGGCGTCATGACCTGGGCGGTCTGGATGCCCCGCTGGTGGGTCTTCGTCATTGCCGGCTGCGTGGTCGGCTCGCGGCAGGTGGCGATGGGCGTGCTGGTCCACGACGCGGTGCACTACGCCCTCTTCAAGAACCGGCTGCTCAACGATGTCGTGTCCGACGTCTTCCTCGCGTTCCCAATCGGCATGACGACCGGCCTGTACCGCAAGACGCACTACCAGCACCACCGCTTCACCAACACCGAGGACGACTGCGACCTCGCCGCCCAGCGGCAAGACGAGGAGTGGTTCGAGTGGCCCAAGAACGGCCGCGAGATGGTGTGGGTGATGATCCGCAGCGCCACGGGGATGAACCTGCTGCGGGGCTGGATCATGTACCAGCACTGGGCGCCGTTCTACCACCTGCGCGACCCGCTGACGCCCGCCTTCCCGCTGCACACGCGTGTGGTGTACGTGCTGAACATGATCGCCGTGTACGCGGCGTTCGGGTGGGCATTCGCCACGGCGCCGTGGGCGGCGGCGGCGGTCGTCGGGGTCTACCTCGTGCCGGGCATGACGCTTGTCAACTTCGCGATGCGGCTCCGGGCGACCGCCGAACACGTCGGCGCCGACAACTCCGAAGAACTGCGCGCCACGCGGACCGTGGTGCCCCGCTGGTGGGAGGGCTGGCTGGTGTCGCCGGTCAACGTCAACTACCACCTCGAACACCACCTGTTCCCCAGCGTGCCCGGCCCGAAGCTCGCCGAGCTCCACCGCACGCTGATGCAGGACGAAGAATACCGGTCACGGGCCCACGTGACCCGCGGGTACGACGGCGTCGTGCGAGAACTCATGGCGGGCGAGCCGACAACCGGCACTTCAAGCTGACGCCGGCCGACGCATCATCCGCGGGAACCACTCCACCAGCCGGACCGCCACGCGGGCCGTCACAACCCGTCGCAACCCAACGGGTGGCGCCCGGTGTCGTGGCGCCCGGTGTCGTGGCTCAGATACCCATGTTCGCCAGCCCATCGGCAAGCCGACCCAACGCCTCGGCGAGGCGGGGGTGCTCGGCCTCGAACTCGAGCAGGTAGCCGCGAACCCCTTCGCTCGAAGCGTCGACGTCATCGGCCGTCGTGTCGTCCTCCGGGTCGAGCAGCCGCCGCAGCTCGTCGGCGACGTCCGATAGCGCTGCCCTGGTCCGCGGATCGATCTTGCCCTCTTCGCCCTGAGACCGGCCGAGCTGCTCCAGCTCGTCGTGCAGGTGGCTCAAGGATTCGAGCAGCTCTTCGTTCGCCATGGGGCCGCCTCGCTTGCACCGGGGGTCGGTCGCTCAAACGCAGCGCCGATCATACCAGATGCGTAGCCGCTGGCGGCGACCAGCGGAGCTGCTCAAAAGCGGTGGCGACCTCGGCTTCGGTAACCTCTTCGAGCCCCGCCCCGGCGCCCACGACCAGGGCGAAGTCGGCCAGCCGAACCACGTGCCGGGGTACGCCGGCCGCCAGGTGGTGCAGCCGGGCGAGCGCGGCGTCGGTGAAGACCGGGTCGAGGCCGCCGGCGTCGATCAACGCGTGCTGCACGTAGCCGGCGGTGTCTTGCTCGGTCCACGGGTAGAGGTCGATCCGCAGGTCAATCTTGTGCAGCAGTTGCTCGCCGAGTTGTTGGAGCCGCTGCGGCTGCGCGGCGAGGATAAGGGTCCAGCGGGCGCCGGGCGCCGATTCGAGCCCCGCCAAGCGGGCGAGCGTCCGCTGCACGTCGGGCCCCGCCTGATCGGCGTCGTCCACCAACAGGACCGACTCTTGCCCCTGCCAGCGGTGATGGCTCAGGGTGTCCTCGAGGCGCCGCCACAGCCGCGGCGGGTTGTCGCCCGCATCGGGCTGAGCGCCCAGTTGGCTGTTCGCCTGCCAGAGTAACTCGCCCGGCGAGAGGGCCACCGCGTCAACCATCGCGACGTGGGCGCCGCGCCGGGCGAGCATCGCCGCCACGGCGCCGAGAATCGTCGACTTGCCGAGCCCCGCCTCGCCCAACAGGGCGCCGGCCCGGCGCCCCTCCGACACCAAGTAATCGATCCGCGCTGCCGCCTCGTCAAAGGCTTCGCTCGGGTACGCAGGGCTCAGCCCCGCCGCGGTTGCGAAGGGCGATTGGTTCAAGCCCCAATGAGACAGGTACATCGCTGGCTACTCGTTTCTGGGCGCCGCGCTGGGAAGACGCGGGAGCAAGCGTGCTAGCATCGTCCGTGAAGCGCACGCCCCCCAGAGTCACAGATCGGCTGCGTTGGCGACCGGTGATGAGTGATAGGTCGCGATCGATTGGTGTACGCTAGCGGCGGTTATGCCCGCACGTCCGCACGCCCGAGAAACAGAGAAACAGAGACAAGGCTCGACAGCCGCTACGGCATTTCGCAAGTCGTTTCCAAGAGATCGTTTCCTAGCCGGGCCGCCACGCGGTCCGGTAACCCCATGACCGGCTTTGATCGAGCGTTGTGCGGACCGCGGAGCGGTCCGGCTACGGTGGACCCAAAGACTCAATGCTGACAAGCCGCCAACCGTGAGCGAACGTTTTTTCAGCGAGCAACCGATCGCCGGCGACGTGGCGGTGCTGGCGGGGAACGAAGCGCACCACCTGCTGCACGTCATGCGGGCGAAAGCGGGCGCGCGGGTGGTGCTGTTCGACGGCTCGGGCGCCGAGTTCGACGCCGAGGTACGCCGTGGCGGCCGCCGCGAGGTCGAGCTGACCGTGCTCACCCGCCGAGCGGTGGACCGCGAACTGCCGGCGCCGCTGACAATCGCCGCCGCGCTGCCAAAGGGGGACCGGCAGCGGTGGATGGTTGAGAAGCTGACCGAGTTGGGCGCCACCCGTTTCATCCCGCTCCTTACCGAACGGAGCGTCGCCAAGCCGACGAGCGGCGGGCTCGAGAAGCTCCGCCGGGCGGTTGTCGAGGCCTCAAAACAGTGCCGACGCAACCGGCTGATGGAGATCGCCGAGCCGGTCGCCTGGCGAGGCTTCGCGAGCGGAGGCGCCCCCACCGGGGCAAAGTGGATCGCCCACCCCGAGGGCCCGCCCCTTCCGGCGGGAAACGGAGGCCCCGCCGGCATGGCGATCGGCATCGGGCCCGAAGGGGGATTCAGCGAGGAAGAAGTCGCGCTAGCCGCCGCCAGCGGGTGGGGCACGCTCGGCCTGGGTCCGCGGGTTCTTCGCACCGAGACCGCCGCCACCGCCGCCGCGGCAATCGCCGCGGCGCGGATCGAGGGCCCGCGCTAGGGCTGCTCGAGCGCCTTGGGTGTCGGCTTGATGATCGTGCCGAACAGGTGCCCGCCGGCGCCGCCGCCGTGCCAGTAGCCGGCGTACCGGCCGTCGTGGATCAAGACGCGGGCCGAGTAGGTCCCCAGCCCGGGGAAGCCGACCTTGTCGACCTTGATCACCGCGGTGTCGCCCGCCCACTCGACCGGAAGCGTGATCGGAAGCATCACGTTCTTGTCGCCGTAGACGATCCGCGCGGGGATGAGCCACTGCCCGGTCCCGACTCTGCGGACTTCGCCGATCTCGTACCGCTCGGGCTTCGCGGCTCCCCCGTCACCGACGGTGAAGTTGCCGACCAGCGTCGCCCCCGTCAGTTGGTTGGCGAAGGCTTGCTCGGCCGGCGTGAGCGGCGTGTCGCCCGCCTCATCGGCCTCGGCTCCTTGCGCGCTGGCGCCTTCACCTGGGACAAGGCAAGCGGCGCCGAGACAGGCGGCGGCGACCATCGGGGCCAGCGGCCCGGCGGCATGGAAAGGGCGAGGCTTCATCGGTCAACTCCGGGGCGGGTCGGGCGCAAGAACACTGCCCGATCATTGTCCGCCGGGGCCGCTCGTAAGGCAAACGCCGCGGTGGGCGTCAGCGTGTCCAGTTGCTGTAGAACTGCCCGGTGTCGCCGTACCGCGAGGCGTTGCCCGCCGCCGCGGCGCGGCTCTCGCGCGGGCCCGTTGGTTGCTGCCCGCCGCCGAGTTGGCGGGGGGCGCCGCCCCGCCGGCGTAGCCGCTGCAACTCAAGCTGCTGCTGCCTCGACCGCTGCTCCTGCTGGAGCCGCGGGCGGACAAACGCGTAGTAGTTGGGCGACGCCTCGTCGAACTCCTCGCGGTAGAGTTCGAGGTAAGCCGAAACGGTTGGCCGCGAGCTGGCGCCGCGGAACGGCCGGCCGTCGTTGTCGGCGGCCGACTCGCTGCTTGCCGGTTGCTCGAACGTGGCCTGCGACACAAACCGCCGCGGCGCGACCGGCCGTGCCGGAGCGGCGGGGCGACGACCGTAGAAGCGGAGCACGCTCTCGGCAGCCGGCGTCAGCGGCGCCCGCGTGACGCCGCGGTTGGCGCGGCCGGCCGGGTTGATGAGCACCGGGCGCGGCGTGGCGGCCGGCAGGCTCTTCTTGACCATCGGCTCCCACAAGTAGGAGTCGTTCTTCAGCTCTTGCCGGAGCGTGTAGATGTCGTTCTGCGACTGCGCGGCGCCCGGCGCGGCGGCGGCAAGAAGGCCAACGACGGCCAGCGTGAGCATTGAGGTTTCGTGCATCGATCGCTTCGTGTTTCGATGGTAGCTCGCGGGGACGCCGATGCGGACCCCGTCGCATTCGCCCTAATCGTCACAATCGGCCCCTCGACTTGGATCAAAGTCGCACGCAATCGCGTAGCCGAACAGGACGCGGTTGACTCAGCAAGCCGCTAGCAGGGCCACCACCGCGGCGCGGGCGGCGTCCGCCCGGCCGCGCCGCAGCGCCGCCTCGGCCGCCGCTAACGCCTCGGCGTGTCGCGGTGTGAACGGGACGGCTTCGTCCGCGGCCGGAGGAGTTGGCACGAGATGCCGGCCGATCGCGGCGACCAGTTCCTTGACGCCGGTCCCCGTTGCAGCGCTGACGCGGAGGGCCGCACACGCGCCGTCGTCGCGCGCGAGGTCCGACTTGTTGGCGACCCGCAGCACCCGCTCCGGCGGCGGGCCCTGGGTGATGCCCAGCGAGTCGAGCAGCACGCCCGTCGACGCAAAGCCAGGCGGGGGCGTGCCGGCGCCGCCGAACGCTTCAACCAGCACCAGCAGGTCGGCCCGGCGAGCCGTGTCGCGCGTGCGGCTTACGCCGGCCGCCTCGATCGCGTCGCCCGGCTCGCGTAGGCCCGCCGTGTCGGCGAACTCGACCGGCCAGCCATCGACCGCGCCGGCGGCGGTCACCACGTCTCGGGTGACCCCCGGTTGGTCGAAAACAATCGCCCGCTCGTAGCCGACCAACGCGTTGATCAGGCTGCTTTTGCCAACGTTCGGCGGCCCGGCCAGCACCACCCGCCACGGCGACGCGAGGTGCAAACCGGTTGGCGAGTGGCGTAGCAGGGCGGCACACCGCGTGGCCGCGTCGGCGAGGGCGCCGCGGTCGATCCGCTCAACGATCTCTTCCAACGCCGCGGCGAGGGCGCCGTTGTCTTGGTCAAGCAGCACCGCGGCGGCCCGGTCGGTAACGCACGTGGCGAGGGCCTGGCGTGCTTCGATCTCGATCCAATGCCGACCGGCCAAGGCTTCGCCATGCCAACAGGCCTCGCAACAGCCCGCCTCGACCAGCGCTGCCACGACAGCGCGAACCGCGGCGTAGCCGCCGTGGCAGTGGACTTCGACCACCGATTGCTCGACGCGGCAGACGATCAGCTCCTCGCCCGGACCCTTACCGCTGCTCGACGCTCTCCACCGGCCGAAGCGGACCGCGTCGATCGGCTGCTTGGCGAGTGGCTTACCGTTCGCTGCGGCAAAGTTCGCATCGACGGCCATCACCGCCGCGGGGCCGGCGACGCGGACCACGGCGACCGCGCTCCGCCCCATTGGCGTGAGCACGCAAACGGTTGTCGTGCCGCCGCTCATGGCGTCGCGCCCGGCGCGGGTCGATCGGCGGGTGGCGACGGGTTATCGGGTGGCGACGGGGCCGCAAATGGCGACGGGGAAGCGGCTAGCGACGGGGCGGCAATCGCAATCCCCGACAGCACGAGGTGCGGAACGTAGCGCACCGCCAGGTCGGGCCCGCCCAGCAGCCGCGCGACCGACGGCGCCGCGCCGCCGGTCAGGTACACGTGCGGCGAATGCGTGAGGCGGTCGCTCTGCCGGGCGATGAGCTCCCGGACGGCGCCAACCGCCCCCCAGAACAGCCCGGCGTGGATTGCCCCGGCGGTGTTCTTGCCAACGGCGTCGGGCGAGGCGTCGAGTTCCGTTAGCCCGCTGTCGGGCAGGGCGTCGGTCCGTTCGTGCAACGCCCGGGACGCCATGGCGATTCCCGGCAGGATGGCGCCCCCCTCGAAGGCGCCGTCGGCGGCGACCAGGTCGACGGTGATCGCCGTGCCGAGGTCCACAACCACGGCGGCCCGCCCGGCGCGACGGAGCCGGTTCGCCGCGACCGCGCCCAGCAGCCGGTCGACGCCGACACGCTCCGGGTGCTCAACGTGTATGGCGACCGGCAAGTCGGTCGGCGACAGAGAAACAATCGGCCCGGCGAACCCCGCGGCGCCGGCCAGCGTCTTGATCAGCGCTGTTTCGAGCGGCCGGTTGACCGAGGCGACAACGACCCGCGTCGCCGCTTCGCTGGCCAGCCAGGCGTGCAACGCCGCAGCGGCCCCGGAGCCGGGCTCGACAGGGGTTTCGAGCGTCAGCGTATCGATCGGCTCCGGCAGCGCGGGGCCGGCGATCGGCAACGCCCCGGCGAGGGCCGCTTGTTGGCAATCAGAGCCGGGCGCTGAGTCAAAGCGGCCGAACTTGATGCGGCTGTTGCCGATATCGACGGCGATGAGCAACGCGGGCCTCGGGGTTGCGTGAGAATCGGGTTGCGTGAGAATCGGGTTTCGTGGCGGTTGGGCTGAGCCAACGCGCCGAGCGTGACCAGCGACACGACTCGCCAGTCAGCCTACGTTGCGAGGAACGCTAGCTCCAGCGCTCGCTTGACGGTCGGGGGGCAGCGGCTAGACTTTGGAGCTGGCTGGTGCTGCTTTTTGCTGGCCAAAATGGGCCCGTGGCGGAATAGGCAGACGCGCATGCTTGAGGGGCATGTGCCCGCAAGGGCGTGCTGGTTCGACTCCAGTCGGGCCCACTTGTAGCC
>JBCCZD010000132.1:0-11238 GCA_039188275.1 Planctomycetota bacterium | reverse complement strand
CGCCAGCTCCGCCTTGCCGACCAGGCAGTCAACCACGGCCTCTTGAAACCCGGCGGCGATGTCGGCGACGTCCTGATCGCTTAGTCGCGCCGCCGCCCCGTCGAGGGGATTGCCCGGGCCCGCGACCTGGTAACGGACGGCGGTTTTGAGCCCGCTGAAGCTGAACGCGAGCCTTGCGTCATCTTCCAGAAGCGGCCGCGGGAACCGGTAGTGAGCCGGGTCGCCGCTGGCGGCCGCCCTCTGAATGGAAGGTCCGCCGGGGTAGGGCAAGCCGAGCAGGCTGGCGACCTTGTCGAAGGCCTCGCCCGCGGCATCGTCAATCGTAGCGCCGAGCGGCGTGAAGTCGGTCGGCCCGTCACAGCGGTAGAGGTTCGAGTGGCCGCCGCTCACGATCATCCCAACGCACGGGAACACGCCGGGCCCGTCCACAAGCCGGCAAGCGTAGATGTGGGCCTGCAAGTGGTTGACCGCTACCAGCGGCACGCCGAGTGCGAGCGCCAGCGACTTCGCCGCGGTCAGGCCGACGAGCAGCGACCCCGAAAGCCCGGGCGTGTTGGCGACCGCCACGGCGTCGAGCTGATCGAGCCGCAGACTCGCCTGCTTGAGCGTTTCGTCGATCACCGGCAGGACGCGCTCGACGTGAGCGCGCGAGGCGATCTCCGGGACGACGCCACCAAACCGCTCGTGCAGCGCCTCTTGCGAGGCGACCACCGCAGCGAGGACCTCGAAGTCGTCGGTAACGACCGCGGCTGCGGTCTCGTCGCAGGTCGTCTCGAGGCAGAGGACTCGCATGGCGCCGCTAGTCTAGCAGCGTCGCGTGCCGCGGCTAGCCTCCGGCTGGTCAGAAGTCGTACCAGGCGCCGACGCCGATCTGCTCTTCGTTATCGGAGAAGAACTGGTACTGCGTCGACTTGCCGTTCACGTAGTGCAGGCCGACCCGCAGCGTGCTGCCGGAGACGCCACGCCACAGCCAGCCGACTTGCGTGGTCCAGTCGCCGCCGAAGTCGACCTCTTCCCGCAGGTGGGCGTTCGTGGCGAAGAACGGCGTGCCGTAGATGTCGGTCGGTCCGGGCTGGTGGTACTCAACGCCGAGCTGGAACTCCCACGGTTCGGCGCCGCCGGCGGTGAAGACGGCGTAGGCGGTCTCTCCGTACACGCGCCACGCCGGCGTCGGGTTGTACGAGACGCCGAACAGGATAGCGTCGCGGACGTAGTTGACACGCGAGTTGCCGTTGCGGGTGATAAACTCGTCGCCCAAGTGAGAGCTGACGTGGTAGTAGCCGGTCTTGTACCGCACGCGCCCCGCGCCGTAGGTGATCGGGACGCCAAACCGGAAGTCGGACGCGTCGAGGTCGCGGTTCTCGTCAATGTTCAGCCGCACCATCGCGGCGCCCTCGATGTCGACCTGCCAGCCCTCGGGACGTAGCGGGTCGCCGGTGCCGTAGCGGAACAAGCCACGCCGGCCGCCGACGGCGCCGTCCCACAGGGTCTGGCTGTCTTCGAGCGTGCCGGAGTTGTTGAAGAACTTGGTCGCGATCCGCGGCTCGCGCGGCCCCGCCATGTAGGAGCGGAAGATCAGCCCGTCGGGCAGCACCTGCCAGGTATAAGCGCCGGGCGGGGTGCGGTAGCCGTCGACCGATCGGCCGTACCCGGCTAGCGTGACGTCGAGCCGATCTCCACCGACCAGGCGGCCCCGGTCGTTCTCGTCGGGCGGGGTGTGTGAATCGTCGAAGAGCGCCGTCGCTACCCGTCCGTCCGAACCCTCGCTGGGGTTGATCGCGGGCCCGTAGAAGCTCGAGTGCAGGAAAGGGTCGCTGTGGGGGTCGGAGTCCGCCCGAGCCGGCGCGGCTACGATCGCCACTGCGAACAGCAGACCGGCGAAGGGGCGTACCCTGCGTTGCCGGCGTTCGATCTTTGGTGCGGTCGCCATCGGTCAGCTTCGTGGGGCGGTCAGCGTACCGGCACGAGGGCGGCCGGAGGAGTCGGTGGGCGGTTTACTTTGCGTCGCTGATTCGCGTCGCCGGCAATCGGGACGCGGCCGCGGAGGTTAACGGAAGGCCACGACGCTCGACAGGCCAAACACCCCGTTGTTATCGGCAGGGCAAGAGGGTGCTATCCAGCCGGGCTAGCGGTAGCCGTCGACGCTGGCGCCAGGAGCCGATAAGCTGGGAGGCCTAGGCGAAAGGCCATCGTTGCTGACTTGCCCTTGCCGAGCCGAACCACCAACGGAGTGCTGGCGCCATGGTGCTGCTAGAGATGAGCGTCGTGCCGATGGGCGCCGGCGATAGCGTAAGCGGCCCGGTCGCCGCTTGCGTTGACCTCATCGATCGTAGCGGACTGCCCTACGAGCTGCACGCCATGGGGACGATCATCGAAGGGGAACTGGGCGAAGTGCTCGGTTTGCTCCAGCGTTGCGTCGAGCTCCTCGCCCAAGACTTCGACCGCGTCACGTGCCAGGCCAAAATCGACTACCGCCACGGCGCCGCTGGCAGGCTGCGAGGCAAGGTGCAGAGCGTCGCCTCGAAGCTCGACCGGCCGCTGCGCGGAGTGAAGCCCTAGGCCAGCGGCGCCAGCATGAAGTCTTTTGACCTGGTTGTCATCGGTGGCGGGATCGTCGGCGTCGCCACCGCCTACCAAGCGACGCTTCGGCGACCGGGTCTATCGGTCGCGGTGCTCGAGAAAGAGCCGCGCCTCGCCACGCATCAAACGGGGCGCAACTCGGGCGTCCTCCACTCGGGCATCTACTACCGGCCCGGGTCGCTGAAGGCCCGGCTCTGCGTCGAGGGCAAACGACGACTCGAAGCGTTCTGCGATGAGCAAGGGGTCCGCTACGAACGCTGCGGCAAGGTCATCGTCGCGGTTGACGACGCGCAACGCGGCGCCCTCGACGAGATCGAGCGTCGCGGCGCCGCCAACGGCGTGGGCTGTGAACGGATAGGCCCCGAGCGTTTGCGCGAAATCGAGCCGCACGCCGCGGGCGTGGAGGCCTTGCACGTGCCATCGACCGGGATTGTCGACTACGCGGCCGTTACCGAGCAGCTCGCGGCGTTGGTCGAGAACGCGGGCGGCGAGATTGCGACGTCGACCAGAGTGCTCGGCCTCCGCGGCGACGGTGGCCGTGTTCGGGTCGCTACGACCGCGGGCGAGTTCGACGCCCGTGAGGCGGTGAACTGCGCCGGGCTCCAGAGTGATCGGGTCGCGGCGATGACGGGGGGCCGGCCCGCCGCCAGGATCGTCCCCTTCCGCGGTGAGTACTACAAGCTGCGTGGCGACGCCCGGCGGGTGGTGCGAAACCTCATCTACCCGACGCCCGATCCGCGATTCCCGTTCTTGGGCGTCCACTTCACACGGATGATCGACGGCGCCGTCGAGTGCGGGCCCAACGCCGTGCTCGCGCTCGCGCGTGAAGGGTACAACAAGGCGGCGATTAACCCCCGCGACCTAGCGGCGTCGCTCGGCTACGGCGGGTTCCTTCGCCTCGCCGCCAAGCACTGGCGGATGGGCGCCGGCGAAGCGTGGCGGAGTGTGAGCAAGCGCGCCTTCGTGCGGGCGTTGCAACGCCTGGCGCCCGACATCCGCGCCGAAGACCTCGAACCGGCGCCCGCCGGGATCCGCGCCCAAGCCGTGGCGCCCGACGGCGGCTTGGTCGACGACTTCCTGATCGAGCGATCCGGCCGCGTGCTGAACGTGGTGAACGCCCCCTCGCCGGCGGCGACCGCCTCGCTGGTGATTGGCGAAACCATCGCCGATCGGTTGCTCTTAGACGAAAAGCCCTCGCCCATGAACGTGATAAGGCAGAGCTAGCCCGACAGGACCCTCGCAATAAAGCGGGCGAAGGGGATCGAACCCTCGACATCCAGCTTGGGAAGCTAGCGCTCTACCACTGAGCTACGCCCGCATGAGAGTTATTCTAACGCGGTGACGAGGCGCCGCAACGCGCCCCGTTGTGTTCTGTCCCGCCGGCCTCAGGCGGTTGAGGAGGACTCGATGACGCGTTGGCGGTAGTGCTCGTCGTCGCGGCCGTCGATCCGGCGGACGTCGGCCTCGCTCATCGGGTGGATGCCGCCGCAGGCGATGGCGCCCGCGGCGATCCTGGCGGCCTTGACCGCCATCAGGGTGATTGCCTGCACCTGCTTGACCGATGCGCCTAGCGCGATGAAGCCATGGTTTTGAAGGTAGATGGACTTCGGCGGCCGCCCGTGCTGCTCAACGTGTTGGGCGAGCCGCCCCTGCAATTCCCTTGCCAGCGGGACTCCCGGATCGACATACGGCACCAGCAGCGGGTAGGCGCCGCACACGACGATCTGGTCCGGGAAGAGGCACTGCTGGGCGATCGCCTCAAAGTCTTTTGAGCAGGTGATCGCGTTGACCGCCGTCGGGTGAGAATGGCCCACAAACTCGACGCCGGGCAGCGACAGGCACACGGCGTGCAGGGCCGTTTCCACCGACGGCCGCAACGGCGAATCGGGGTCGACCTTCGCCTCGTTGAGCCCCCGCTTCACCGCTTTGTCGTCCAGCTCTTCGCTCAGCAGGGACAATGCGGCGGCGAACCCGACCTCAAGGAAGCCGGCCGCCTCGACACGAGCCAGTTCGACGCCGCTCGCCTTAACGAGGAACGACTCGTCGCCGAGCCGGGTCGAGGTGTTGCCTTCGCCGAGCATGACGCAGTCGCGTGCCGGCTCGCCCAACCAGCGGGAAAGGTGGATTAGCGATTCGAGGCGTGTCGGTTGGTCTGCCATCGTTCTTAGTCGCCTGGCTTGGTTCTGCGGGTCAGCGTTCTGCGGGTCAGCGATACAGCGGGCCGTAAGTTGCGCACGCACGGAAGTCGGCGGACTCGCGGTCTTCAACGCCAAAGGCGTTCCACGCGGAAGGGCGAAACGGAGTGGCGCCGCCAAGGTTGTGCATGTAGACCGGGATGCGGAGCATCGACGCGAGGGTCACGAGGTCGGCGCCGACGTGGCCCGGCATCATCACGCAGTGGTTGGCGCCCCAGTGGTTCATCACCTCGTACGTATCGCTGAAGACGCCGGTCGACCGGCGCGGCGCAAACCACGTGGTTGGCCACGTTGGGTTGGTCCGCCGGTCCATGGCGTCGTGCGTGTCGTCGGGGAGGTCGACGGTAACGCCCTCGGCCAGTTGCAACGCGGGCCCGAGCCCCTCGACCAGGTTTAGCCGGGCGATCGTGGCGTCGATGCCTCCGCGTGTCCGGTACCGCGTCGACCAACCGCCGCCCGGGAAGTACTCGGTGATCGACGGGTGCCAGGTGGTGGCTCGCAGGCAGGCGTCGGCTTCGTCTTCGGTCACTCGCCACCACGGCTTGATTGCCGGCTGGCCGTCGACGGACTGCTCGCCCGTGCCGTCGAGGGCGGCCGGCCCCGAGTTGATCAGGTGGAGCAGCCCACCCGCGGCGGCGCCTTCGAGCCGGCTGCCGGTCAACCGCTCCACCGCCTCGGGGCTCCAGTACGTCCGGAGGTCGGCGAATACTTGGGCCGCGCCGGTCAGCAGGTGCCCCATCAGCATCGTCGCGGCGTTGAGGGCGTCGTTCTCTGTGGCGATGATGGTCGGCTGCCGGACGCCGGTCCAGTCGAAGGAGGAGTTCAGCACCGCCTCGAGGAAGTCGCCGTTGGGGCGGTGGTCGGTCCAGTGCCGCTGGCCCTGGAAGCCGCCAGCGATCGCGTTGTGCCCAAGGGCTTCCTCCCCGTACCCCGCCTCGGCAAGGCGGGGGTTGCCGCGCATCAGGTCACGCACGACCAGCGCCATCTTGACGCTGGTCTCCCACTCGGCGTCAAGCCGCTCGCGGCTACGCCGGCTGGCCGGCTCGTTGGCGTCGAAGCCCTCGGTGCAGCGCTCGCGGGCCCACGCGTAGGCCGTCTCATACTCCTGCTGGTCGTAGACGCCCCGCGTGATGCGCCGTTCGACCTCGATCATGTCGACGCACTCGACCCGCATGCCGAGGTAGCGCTCGAAGAAGTCGGCGTCCACGATCGACCCGGCGATGCCCATCGAGACGCCACCGATCGACAAGTACGACCGCCCTCGCATCTGAGCGACCGCCACGCCGCACCGCGCGAACCGGAGCAGCTTCTCCGCGACGTCCGGGGGCACGTCGGTCGCTTCGGATTGCTGAACGTCCCGGCCGTAGATGCCGAAGGCGGGCCTGCCCTTCTGGGTGTGGGCCGCGAGGGCCGCGGCGAGGTACACGGCGCCGGGCCGCTCGGTGCCGTTGAAGCCCCAGATGGCCTTGGGGCGGTGCGGGTCGAGGTCGATCGTTTCCGAGCCGTAGCACCAGCAGGGTGTCACCGTTAGCGACGCGCCGACGCCTTGGCTTTGGAAGCAGCGTTCGGCCTGGGCGGCCTCGGTGGCGCCGCCGATCGTCTGTGGGAAGACGACGCACTCCACCGGCTCGCCGCCGGCGAGGTGCGTCTTGGCGGTGATCAGTTCCGCGGCGGTGTGCGCCATCCGCAGCGTCTGCGACTCAAGCGACTCGCGGACACCGCCGAGGCGGCCATCAATCGTGGCGCGGATGCCGATGCGGGCGGGTGTGGGTTCGAGCATGTCACATCAACAAGAGTTTAAGAGGCGGCCGCGCCGCTCCGTTCCGACGCTCGGCGGCCTGAGAAGAAGACAGCGAGTCCGTAAAAAGCTATGACTACGAAGCAGACCAGCGGCACGACGAACGACGCCCGTGTCGCCGACAGAGAGGCGCCGCCCGCCGTCCAGGGCTCGCCGTCCATGATCCACGCTTGCAACAGGGGCAAAGCCGAGCCACCGCCGATCGCACAGATAAGTCCCGCTGAACCGATCTTCGCGTCGTCGCCCAGGCCCTCGAGCGCGATGCCGTAGATCGTCGGAAACATCAGCGACATGCAGGCCGAGACGCCGATCAAGCACCACAGCCCCGGCTTGCCGGTGAGCAGCATCGCCCCGAGGATCAGTAGCCCGCCGGCAACCGCCAGCCCCCCGAGCAGTGCGCCGGCGTTGAAGAACTTCAGCAGGTACGTACAGACGAATCGGCTGCTGACAAAGATGACCATGCCGACAATGTTGTACGACTGGGCTTCCGCGGCCGGCATCCCCAGCTCGTTAACGCCGTACTGGATGATGAAGGTCCAACAAGTGATCTGCGCCCCGACGTAGAATGTCTGGGCGATGACGCCGCCAAGGTACCGGTAGTTCCGGAACAGCCGCGCGATCGTCGCCTGCAATCGCTGGTCCCCTTGCTGATCCGATTCGCCAGCCGGTAAGCGCACCACAAGAAACAGTCCGAGCACCAAGAGCACGACGACGCCGAGCACCAGGTAGGGGCCGGTGATGATCGAGAGGTCGCTCTGCTGGATCGCGGCCAGCGCCTCGGGGTCGGAATCCGCGAGCGTTCGCCGCGCCCCTTCGCCGGTGTCGTCGAGCCTCGCGAGGATGAGGTCGCGGGCGACGAACATCCCGGCGAGCGATCCCATCGGGTTGAAAGCCTGGGCGAAGTTGAGCCGCCGGGCCGCCGTCGCCGACGGCCCCATGGCGAGGATGTACGGGTTGGCCGTTGTCTCCAGGAACGACAGGCCGCTGGTCATCACAAAGTAGGCGAGCAAGAACGGCGCGAAAGACATGGTGCCCGCGGCTGGAAGGAACAGCAGGCAGCCGCCGGCGTAGAGCGCGAGCCCCAGCAAGACCCCGCGTTTGTACCCGAAGCGGTGCACGAACAACGCGGCCGGAATCGCCATGACGCAGTAGCCGCCGTAGAACGCGGTCTGCACGAGCGTGCTCTCGGAATTGCTCAGCAAGAGCACATTCTTGAAGGCCTTCACCATCGGGTTGGTGATGTCGTTAGCGAAGCCCCATAGCGCAAACAGCGTCGTGACCAACGCGAAGGGGACGGCGTAGGCAGCCGGGATGACAGGCGCCGCGGAGGCTGTCGATTCTTGCCCATTGTCCGTCATGAGAAGTTCCGCCCGGGAAGAGGAGAGACCGGCGTCATGTGGCAATGATCACGCCGACATGCCTTGCGATCTTACTCGCTGGTAGCAGCCTGGCTCCATGGCTATTCTTGTGGGGGCATGTCGATTTTTGATCAGCTCGAGCATCCGCCCCTGCCGTCGTCGCCGCCTTTCTTCGCCCGGCGTGTGCGTTCGGCTCGGCGTTACTATCTTGACCTTGCGCCACGCGAGCGTGCGCCGCTGACGATCGTTTGCGGCGGGTACGAGGAGTGCGCCCCCGACTACGCGATTCAACGCGAGGGTTTCCCCTACTTCGTCCTCGAATGGGTGGTGCGCGGGCGCGGGCGGGTCTGCCTCGACGGTCGCTGGCGCAGCGTTGCCGAGGGTTCACTGTTCACGTACGCGCCAGGCGTAACGCACGCGATCGAGGTCGACGCGGCGAAGCCACTCGCCAAGCACTTCGTGAGCTTCTCGGGGCGTGACGCCCAGCGCCTGCTTGACGACGCGGGCCTCGGCCCCCCCGCGGTGATCAGCACGCCACGCGGCGCCGACCTGCCGTGGCTGTTTGAAGCGCTGCTGCGCGATGGGTCGCGTGGTGAACCTAGTGGGAGCCGGCTCTGCGTCGCCCTGTTGCGCTATCTGCTGTGCAAGATTGCGGCCTCGCCGGGGGCCGCCGCGGGAGACGGGGCACGGCTGACCTTTGAACGCTGCGAAGCCTACTTGGTTCGGAATGCATCGAGTCTGCGGTCGCTTGGCGACCTCGCGGAAGCATGCCGGGTCGACCCCGCCTACCTTTGCCGGCTCTACAAACGCTTCTCACAACAGACGCCCTACCAACGACTGCTGTGGCTCCGCATGCACGCGGCGGCGGACAAGCTTGTCGTGGACGACCGGCCGATCCGTGTGCTCGCCGCCGAGCTGGGCTACGAAGACCCCTTCCACTTCTCGCGGCAGTTCAAGAACGTCTTCGGCGTTTCGCCGAGCGGCTTCCGGCGTTTGCGGTGAACGGTGACCCCGTCGTCTTGGGCGTGCCTTGTCGACAGGGTTCAACACGCAAGAACTCGTTCCGGCGGGCGGACCGATGATCGGTTGCTGCTAGCAGCCACGACGGCGGGCCGGGTTGACCAAAGCTCCTCTGGCGGTGACTCGGCGGTCTGCTCTAGACTCCGCCGCCCACGCGATGCTCGCCGCCGCCTCAATCGCCCGACCGCCGGTCCGGAACCCATGTACAAGCTCCTGCTCTGCTGGCGCTACCTCTGCACGCGCTACATCGCCCTGGCGTCGATCGTCAGCGTAACGCTAGGCGTCGCGACGATGGTTGTCGTCAACGCCGTGATGGCGGGCTTCACCCACGAGATGCAGGACCGCATCCACGGCATCCTCTCGGACCTTGTCTTGGAGAGCCGCAACCTGGACGGCGCCCCCAACGCCGAGGAGCACATGCAGCGGATCCGCCGCGTCGCCGGCGAACACATCGAGGGGATGAGCCCAACGGCGCACGTCCCGGCGATGCTGGGCTACTACATCGGCAACCAGTACCGGACGCAGCAGATCAACCTGATCGGCATCGACGAGGAAACGTACTCAACAGTCAGCGACTTCGGCCGCTACCTTCAGCACCCGGAGAACCGAGAGAAGCTCGCCTTCGACCTCAAAGACTCGGGCTACGACACCCTCGACCCGCAGGCCGAAGACCCCACGGCCGTTACGCCGCGGGAGCAGATGCGTGACGCGGGTTGGCGGTATCGGCGGGCGAAGTACCCGGATGTCGACTACGCGGGCCTGGGCGCCGGGGCCGCCGATTCCAGCAAGCCGGGAGCGGCGGCGGCGGAGGCGCTCGACCCGTTCTCCGGGAGCAGCGCGATCGCCGTCGAGACGTTCAACCCCGCCAAAGAGCAGCACACCGGCTGCGTCTTGGGGATCGCGCTGGCGAGCTACCGGACCGCCGAAGGCGAGGAGGCGTTCCTCCAGCTGCCGGGCGACGACGTCGAGATCACCTACCCGTCGGCCGGCCGGCCGCCCAAGCCGATGTCGGCCCACTTCACGGTTGTCGACTTCTACGAGAGCAAGATGATGGAGTACGACAACTCCTTCGTCTTCGTCCCGCTTCGCAAGCTGCAAGAGTTCCGCGGCATGATCGACACCGCGACCTGCTCGATCGACCCGCGCACGGGTCTGCTCGACCTGTCTACCGGCGTAGCAAATTTCAACGCGATCCAGATCACCGTCAAAGAGGGCGTCGACCCCGCGATGGTACGCGACTTGATCCGCAAAGAGTTCCCGGCGCACAACTACGTCGTGAGCACTTGGCAAGACAAGCAGGGCGCCCTGCTGGCGGCCGTGCAGATGGAGACCGCCGTCCTCAACGTGCTGCTCTTTATGATCATCGCCGTCGCCGGCTTCGGCATCCTAGCGATCTTCTACATGATTGTTGTGGAAAAGACCCGCGACATCGGCGTGCTCAAGAGCTTGGGCGCCAGCGGCGGCGGCGTGATGGGCATCTTCATGAGCTACGGCCTCGCGCTGGGCGTCGTCGGCGCGGGGGTTGGGGTCATCGGCGGGCTGCTCTTCGTGCGCTACATCAACGAGATCGCCGGCCTGCTGGGCAGGCTCACGGGCCGTCCGGTTTTTGACCCTTCGATTTACTACTTCCACAAGATCCCGACCATCGTCGAGCCGTGGACCGTCGCCTTGATCGCGGCGGGCGCGATGCTGATCGCGGTCAAAGCAAGTGTCTTGCCCGCCCGGCGGGCGTCGGCCATGCACCCGGTTGCGGCGCTCCGCTGGGAGTAGCCGTTCGCGGGTTGCGTGCCCGACATGGCCCGAAGGAGAACGACTTGAGTGACGCCGGCCCTACCCTCGCCGAGCTGCTGCCTGGCGCCCGCGCCGGCGAAGGCACGCCGCCTATCCAAGAATGGCCAAAAAGTCCGTAGAAGGTGATGTGCTTGGTGCAAAAAAAATATTCTATTCTTATGTGGGGATTGTTACACTGTTGTTTTTTCCTGTAGCCTTGGGCGGTTTTGTATTTGCCGAGCAGATGGTCCTGTTTTTGGGAGGTGATGAATATCGAGATTCTTTGCCTTTACTGACCTTGATTTTTAGGGTGTTTTCAGCATACATTATGTTATTGCCTATAGATAGGTTTACAGGGGTTCTTTTAGATAGCATCAACAAACCTAAACTGAATCTATATAAAGTATTGGTGATGACTAGCGCTAATATAATTTTGAATCTATTGGCGGTCTTCGTATTTGAGAGTTTGGTAGCAGTAGCTGTAGGCACTGTGCTCTTTACCATTATGGGAATGATT
>JBCCZD010000131.1:0-11238 GCA_039188275.1 Planctomycetota bacterium | reverse complement strand
GCCGTTCTGGAAGTCCCACTCGCCGGGCGGGTTGCCGAACGCTTGCGTCTTCGACGCGTCGGTCCCGTACAGGATATCGGCTCGGAAGCCCCAGTCGCCGCCACGCGATCCGTCGGCCTTCTTCTCGAACCAGAACCACTGCTGGTGCAGGTTCAGCTGGTCGGGGACGTCGTTAAAGGCGAGGACGTCACCGAAGTCGGTCGACAGCGGGGTCTGCTCGCTGTGGTAACCGATCTGGGTCCACATGCCGAAGTCCCAGCAGCTGTCTTCGCCCAGGATGTAGGAGCTCAGCGTGCAGGGATCGCCGAGGTCGCAGCCGCCGCCCAGCAGGCAGCAGCCCGAGCCGCCCAGGCCGCAGGTCGAACCGCAGCCGCAGGCGTCGCCGCAGCAGGCGTCACCGCACTCGTCGCCGCAGCAGCCGTCATCGCAGCCGCAGCTGGGCTCTTCGCAGCAGCAGCTGGGTTCGTCACAGCAGCAGCTGGGCTCGTCGCAACCGCAGCTGGGCTCCTCACAGCAGCAGCTGGGCTCATCGCAACCGCAGCTGGGCTCTTCGCAGCAGCTCGTGAGCTGGTAGTTGAAGGCCGTTTGGACCGCCGACTGGGCTAGCACGGGACTGGCGCCCAGGGCGATCACGGCCAAGCCGATCGTCCATCTTGCAACGTTCACCTTCAGACTCCTTCTCGGGGTTTTTCGCGACGCCCTTGCGCCTGCGAGCGGGGAATACGCACATCCGTGTCGGGCGGCGGGGCAGCTAGCAACGCCGCTCGCCACCTGGGCCGATTACCGCCTCGGAAGGTCTATCGACGGCTCCGCCAACCCACGTGCACGCCCAGCTCTGCCGTTCCTTCGCTTTTTGCCAGCAGCGGGCGGGATTCTGGTAGACTTTTCCGGCTCGGGAAGAGAAGAGGGCGCCGGGGCGCCCGAGCGGTCCCCGGACGCTCCGGCGACGGTGGAAAACGACTAGCGACGTGGGTCGATCAGACTCCGCCGACGCCGCCTAGGGTCTGCTGGCGCCCACAAACTTTGCGTCGATGACCCGCCAGCGACCTGCCATGCCCTGCCCGGGCGGCAGTCGCTCAAGAGACAGCTCGACACGCCGAGGCGTCCCGCCCCCATCAACCTCGTAGGTGTGGGCGATCCCCAACCGGCCTTTTCCGTAGGAAACCGCTTCGCTGCACGCGATCAAACGCACCGAGCGCGGGGTTTCGCTGGCGCGATCCTCACGGAGCGCGACGACGACCGGTCGCGACGCGTACGCCTGGATGGCCCCCGCCTGGGTCTGACCGTCGGGCCCGACAAGCGCCGTGGGGTCCAGGACGCGGTTGCCGGGGTAGAGCGTCAACAGGAAGGCTTGATCGACCTCGCCGGTCGTCACCAACTCGACCCAGCGCCTCGAAACGGGCTCAGCCTGGGCAGAGAGCAGCCGCTGTACGACCACGCCCTGCGTGAAGCCGGCGCCCAGAACCAACGCGGCGATCGCCGCGCCGATTTGCGCTGGGAGGCGTCCGGTCAGCACTTCGGGCGTTGCCGCGATAGCACGCAGCGCGGCGATCGCCAGCACGATCGCCACCAGGGGGATGACCACCAAGACCGGGGCGGCGAAAAATGCGGGCGACGCGAGGCCCAGCACGAGCGAGACCAGCGACAGCCCGCTGAGCGACCGGTACTCCGGGTCGGCGCCGTCGGCTACCCCACTCACAGACGCGTCCGCTTCCATCAATCCCTCAAGCCCAGAGAAAGCACCGTCGGCCGCCGCTCGCTAGCGGTTTGCACGCCCGCCTGCCCGTTCGACACGCATGCCGGGCGCACGCTCGTAAGTCTCTCGTCGGTCGCCGTATACGCTGACAAACTCTTCCGCCGAGAACTCGGGCGACCCGCCGAAACCCGCTGCCGAAGCCCCCTCAACAACGTTCAGCCACAGGACGTCCAGCGCGTACAACGGGGCCGACCGGAGCTCGCCCGGCTTGTAGTTCATGCCGTTCCCCAGCCCGTCCCGCGGCAGCGGCGCGAGGTGCAGCGAGGCGCCGACAAACCCGGCGAGCAGCACGCCGGCAGCAAGCCCCACCAAGGGGCCGGCGAAATCGTCAAGCTGCTCCGGTACGAACGCCATACGCTTCTTTGAGAGCGACTCGGTGACGATCTTGAGCACGACCAGCGTCACGCAGTAGATGGCCCACAGCATCACGATATCCAGCAGGAACGTGTACTGCCCGTCCGTCTGTTCGTCCACAAGGACCGTCAACGGCGGGTAGAAACAGAAGGCGATCAGCCCGCTGATCATGATCTGGATCAGCGCAATCGTGTTGCTCCACAGGCCCTCGCGGACAAACATCGCGAAGGCCGCGAAGACGGTGAAGCCGATGATGAGTCCGAACAGCATTGCCAGTATCGTGTGTTGTAGAAGCGGCGGCGGGTTGGGCGCCCCGGCGGGTAGCGGGCTGCGTTGGCGGGGGCGGCGGGGTTACCCTTTGAGGACTCGTTGGAGCTCTTGCAGCGAGGTCGCCCCCTTGGCGACCAGCAAGATCCCCTCTTCTTGGTGGTTCCGCATCCCCGCGGCGCGGGCCGCTTTGCGGAGCGTCTCCATCTTCGGCTGTTTGAGCAAGACCTGGCGGACCCCGTCGTCGACGATGAGCAGCTCAAACAGCCCGGTTCGGCCGTAGTAGCCCACACCGCCGCACTTCTCGCAGGGCTTCTTGACCTCTTCTTCGTTCGGCACCCGATACAGCGCGGTCACCTTGCCGGCGGGGATGCCGAGCTTCTTGAGCAACTCGGGCGAGGGCTCGTAGGCGACCTTGCAAGCGTCGCACAGCAAGCGGATCAGGCGCATGTTGATCGACGCGGCGACGGTCTCGACCAGGTCGCGGTGCGGGGCTTTGTTCTTCAGCAGCCGGAGGAGCGCCTCCGGCGCCTCGCGCGCCGCCACGCTCGTCAGAACCAAACGCCCCTCGTCCTTCGCCTCGCCGATGAGGCCCTTGGAGGTTGCCGGGTCGGAGATGTCCCGGCAGACGTAGGCGTTGGGGTACAGCCGGCCTAGCTTCTCGAGTATCGAGGCCGCCGTCTGCCCCTTCGAGCCCTCGTAGGTGTGGACGACGATGTTCTCGATGTCGCGCTCGGGGGCGCCCGCGTCTTCGATGGAGAAGAAGTCCCGCATCAGGCGGTCGGTCTCCATCAGCGAGACGTCCACCAGGGTCGTGACGCCCGCGCCCGGCTCGGCCGACGCGACCAGCAGCCCCGACTCGGCGCCGAGCGCCTCGCCCCACTGGGCGCTAATCTTATCGCGCATGCCCAGGTCGGCGAAGCTGGCGAGCGACTTCTGCTTGGTGTCGCGCATCGCGACGACCGCCCGCTCGCCGGTCTTCACGCCTTGGGTCGATACTTCGAGGTCGTAGACGCCCCCCTGGTACTTGGCCCCGATCTCGCCGGCCTGCTTCGCCCGCCGCTCGGCCGGGTTGAGGTTGGCCATCTGCTTGACCACCGCCAGCATCACGTCGCCGTCCTCGCGGGCGACGGCCTCACCGTTGTGCCAGACGCCGTCGATGTAGTGGCGGACGCCGACCGAGTCGGCACGGAAGTCGAGCAGCACCCGCTCGCTTCGGCGCCGCACCATCTGGGCGACCAGCTCCTTTGCTAACACAAACCCGGGCGACTGCCGGGCCTTGAGCAGGTTGGCCTTGTCCTTCGTCACGTCGCCGCCGCCGCGGGCGGAGAACTCGACCGCCGCGCCCTTGGCGTAATCGGCCGGCTTCTCGGTTTCGACCTTCATGCCGACCATGGCGCCCACTTTGGCGAGCTCCCAGCGGAGCCAGTCCTTGGTGAAGACCTTTTGGTGTGACTCGACCGATTGGTTGTGCTTGATGGCATAAGCGACCAGCGGCACGAAAGACGCCAGCAGCATCAGCGGCAACACCGCCGCGAAGGGCAAGAACAACGTCGTCAGGAAGGCTCCGAGCCCGGCGAGGAGCACGATCGGGTTCCAGGTCTCGTGTCCCAGCTCGTAGACCTGGGCGTCGCGATTGATCCAGTCGCCGGTGCGGACCCAGATCAGGAACGCGAGGATGATCAGCGGCGGGTAGAGCCAGCTCGCGTGGCCCTTCTTCTCGCGGTAGATGGAGTAAGTGTCGTTCCACTTATCGGTCCGCTTGCTCGCGGCGGGCGTCGTCGGGCCGTCGCCACTGGACGCGTCGCCACTGGACGCGTCGCCACTGGACGCGTCGCTATCGGCCGCACCTGGGTCGTCGGCTCCGCCTCCGGCGTCTTCCGTCGTTTCGCCGCCCGACGGTTGTGCTGAGAAGTTGCCTTCAACCGGCTGCGCGCAGCCCGGCGACGGGGCCGACACCAGCAAGAGGGTCGCCAGGAAGATTAGTAGAAATCGCCGCAGCCAGAACCGCATCCCCAAGCCCCTACTTCGCGAGCCGCTTCTCAGTCCCGGACCCTATTCCGCCCCCGCCACACGACTCACGGCGTCGCCGCCGAACGCCGGCCGGCTCGCACGGGCGCCGGCGAGAACGCCACCGCCGCGATCAACGCGCAGCGCGTTCGCTACAGGATGCCGCCCTGGGCGACGTTGATCCCTTTTAGCGCCATCTTGAGCGCCTCGCGGTTAGGCGCCACTTCCATGGCGGTCGCCCGGTCGATCAGTTCGTCGTCGACAAGCTTCTTCAGGCTCTGCGTAAAGTCCTGCATGCCGTCCTCGGCTCCGATGCGGATGGCGTCGCCCAGCTTGTGGTCCTGCTCCTCCAGCACCAGTTTGCGCACCAGCGGCGTGAAGGTCATCACCTCAACCGTCGGAACGCGGCCGACGCCCGGCTTGATGCTCTTTAGCAGCTTCTGGGCGATGATGCCCTTCATGTTCATCGCGATGGCGCTGCGCAACGCCGGGTGCATGTCTTGCGGGAAGAGGTCCAGGATCCGGCCGATGGTGCTCGCGGCGCTCGAGGCGTGGATCGTCCCGAAGACGAGGTGGCCGGTCTCGGCGGCGTGGATCGCCGTCATGAAGGTCTCGCGGTCGCGCATCTCGCCGACCAGGATGATGTCCGGGTCTTCCCGCACCGCGTGCTTCATGCCGACCTCGAAGTCGACGACGTCCAGGCCGACCTCACGCTGATTGATCAGGCACTTCTCCTCGGTGAAGACGAACTCGATGGGGTCTTCGAGCGTGAGGATGTGCTTGCGGTAGTTGTGGTTGATCCAGTTGAGCATCGACCCGATGGTGGTCGACTTGCCCGAGCCGGTGACGCCGGCCAGGAGGATCATGCCCTGGTCGAACGTGCAGAGGGGGGCGACCGACGGCGGGAGGTGGAGCCCCTCGAAGTCGGGGATCCAAGAGTTCACCCGGCGGGCGACCATGCCCATGTGCCCGAGCTGCTGCAGCAGGTTAACCCGGAACCGCCACTGGGTCCCCTCGACGTCCAGCGTGTGGGCGAAGTCGGCGCCGCCGTCCTTCTCAAAGATCTTGCGGTTCCGCTCGCTCAGCAGCGGGTAGCACAGGCGGACCATCTCCTCGTCATCAATTGGCGGCCGGTTCAGGGGCCGCAGCGTGCCGCTAACGCGGACCATGGGCGGGTTGCCCACCTTCAGGTGCAAGTCGCTCGCCTCCTGCTTGACGCAGGCGCGGAACAGCTTGTTGATCTCCAACTCCTGCGTGTTGGGGATCAACCCGCTCTTGATGGCATCGGCGACACTCGCCATGAAGACCTCTCTGAAACGCGGTTTCGACGGAGCCGAGTGCCGGTGCAAGCCCCTCGCAGCCCTATTGACCCGTGAGCAAGGAACCAGACAGGCCGACCGACGGGAGCACCGTGTTTAGCGATTTAACGCTAGTGCCATGTCCCGCTGCTCGCGCAGCCATCAATAAACCTCTAGTTTACACGGATCGCGTCAGCGGGGGGAGCGTGCGGGCAATAAAACGCCCGCTGCCATAGGCTTTTTTGTTCCAATCCTCGCCTTGCCCTGGGCCGCCAGTATACTGGCTGACGCCGAGGGAGTCCGGCTTAGACGGGACGCCGTTCGAGTCCTTGCACAGCTTTTGCCGGACTTCTTGCGGGGCCCCTAGCCGCCTCGTGATTCAGTCCCACCATCGCAACGCTCAGCAGCTGCGCACGCCTTCGACCGCACCTCCCCAAGCCGCCTTCATGCTCAGACAACGACCATTCTTAGTTCAAGCGGCGGCGGCGTTTTCCGCCCTGACACTGCCCGGGCTGGCCGCTTCAGAAGACCGCCCGAACATCGTCATGATCATCGTCGATGACATGGCTTGGGCGTCGACTTCGATCACGATGGACACGAACATCCCTGAGTCGGCGAGCGACTTCCACCAGACGCCACGGCTTGAGGAACTCGCGTCGCAGGGCGTGGTCTTTTCGAACGGCTACTCCGCCGGCCCGATATGCTCGCCATCGCGGGCCGCGCTCATGTCGGGCATCAGCCCGGCCCAGCTCAACGTAACCGACCTCAGGCAGGGGGGCAGCAACACCAACGACCACTTCAGGACCAAGTACAACGGCTTCCCGTTGACGCCCCCCCAACCACGCCAGAGCCTGCCCGACGAGAGCACGATCGCCGACCACATCAACAACCTCGGCCACGGCTATCGCAACGGCTTCTACGGCAAGTACGACTGGTGGCCGACCGCCAGCAGCTCCGGCTTCCACAGTTCGCAGATCGTGTACAACGGCGCCCGCGCCGCGGACGACCCCGCGCGAGTTTTGCAGTACACAAACGACGCGATGGACTTCGCCGAGGCGGAGGTCAACGCCGGCCGGCCGTTCTTCGCGACCATCGCGCACGACTCGGTCAAACTGTCTTCGCCGGCGCCCGCGACGCTGGCCAAGTACCAAGCCCTCCCGCCGGGCGAGCGGCACTACGACCCCGGCTACGCGGCGGCCCACGAAGACCTCGACACGAGCGTCGGGGTCGTGATGGATCGCCTCGATCAGATGGGCGTCGCGGACAACACCTACATCATCTTCACCGCCGACCACGGGGCGCCGGTCGGCGTTGAGGGCCGCGACCGCGCGAACGAGCCGTTGCTCGGCGGCAAGGGGACGCTCTGGGAGGGGGGGGTCCGCATACCCATGATCATCGCGGGCCCCAACATCCCCGGCGGTTCGCGCAGCGACGTCCCGATCACGTCGGTCGACCTCTTCTCGACCGTCTACGACATCGCGGGCGGGGAGGGCGCGCCCGATTCGCGCACCGAGGGCGTGAGCCTCTTGCCGCTGTCGGAGAACGGGGGCGTCTTGCCCGGCGGAGCTACCAGCCTAGTGCGCAACCACGCGCCCAACGGCGAGCTCTTCTTCCACTTTCCACACTACGCGGGCAGCCTGCCGGAGACAGGCCCCGCGACGCCTGTTTCCGCGGTGCGGGACGGTGATTACAAGCTAGTGCGGGTCTACGGCGAGAACGGAGCCGACGACGAACTCCTGTTGTTCAACCTCGCCGCGGACCCGCGCGAGAGCATCGACCCCAATTCGCCACTGAACCTGGCGTCGCAGATGCCCGAGATGACCAATCGGTTAAACGCCAAGCTGACGAACTACTTGCAGGATGTCGACGCCTCGCTTGCGTACGACATCCGCGACGACATATCCCTTGAGTGGCGTGCCCAGGGCCCCGCGGCGATCGCCGCGGGGTGGCGTTCCGAAGAAGACATCGATTACATCGACCGCGAGCGCTGGAAGTGGGGCGGTCCCGGGCCGGCCAACGTCGCCGACTCGGGGGCCTTCCAGCCGGGCGTGTCCAAGCTCGCCTTTGAGATGGACGGGCAGACCCGCCTGGAACGCCGGTTCTTCCACGTCGGGGAGTTCCGCTTCCCGAGTATCGATTCGGATCACTCCGCGACGTTCGAGATGTGGGTCCGACTCGACACGCTCTCCGCGGAGCAGTACCTGCTGGGGGCGGGGGGCAACACGCAGGGGTTGTCGCTCTCGATCGGTGACGCCGACAACAACGGCAGCCACAACGACCTGCGTTTCCGCCTCGCGACGCCCGCGGGCGAGGGCCTGGCCGTCACCGCGGCGATTGACCGGTTCGCCGACCCGCTGAGCGACTTCGTCCACCTGTCGGCGGTCGTCAACGACGACCCGAGCGACCGCTTCATCGAACTCTTCATCAACGGCGTGTCGGCGGGCCGGCAGCAAGCCGTCGGTGACGCGCCGCTTGACTGGGACAACTTCGAGTTCTCCACGCTCGGGGGGCTAGAGTTCTTCACCAAGCCGGGCGGCGGCAACGGCGGCCCCGGCGACCGGCCCTTTGTGAATGGTCGGCTCCGCGGAGACCTCGCCGGTTTCGGCATGAAGAACTTCGCCCTCACCGGCAGCGAGGTGCTCGCCACGTTCCAAGACGACCTGAGCCACGCCGGCCTGGGCGTTGGCGCCGCGTCGGGCGACGCCGCGCTACCGGCGAACCGCCCCGCTTCCACCGCCCTTGGCGCCTTCGAGCAAGACGGCGTGGTGCGCGTGATCCACGAGCGGCTCGACCAGCTCGACGCCTCGCTGTCGCTCGACGCCGCCGCCACGCCGGGGCTGACCGTGACGGTCGACGGGCTTGCTCAACTCGTCGGCGGAGCCGTTGATGCGGGCGAGACAATCTCCAGCTACCTGCTCCACTTCGACCCCGTCACCGACACGGGCGTCGACGCTGTCCTGCAGGGGTCGTTTACCTTCGGCGCCACGATCCTCGGCCTAATCGTCGACGAAGCCTCGCTCGACGCAACCGACTTTCTGCTCGGGTCCGGCGCCGCGTTCGGCGCGGACGACCGCTCGGTTGCCGCGGCGGGCTCAGCCACTTTTGTCATTTCCACAGACGGCCGCACCCTATCGTTCGACATCTCGGCAGACGAGTCGACGCTCACCCAGTTGCGGGTCATTACCGCCGCTCCGCAAGAGGGCGACTACAACGGAGACGGCCTGGTCGACGCGGCCGACTACATGCTGTGGCGGAGCGAGTTTGGCGCCACGGGCGCGTCGCTCGCCGATGGCAACCGCGATGGCCGCGTCGATGCGGCCGACTACACCATCTGGCGGGACAACCTGTCGGGCGCGAGCCCCACCGCGACGCTCGCGCCCGAGCCCGGCGCCGCGGCGCTGGCTCTACTGGCTTGCTTCGTTGCCGGCGGCGCGCGGCGCCGGCACGCCTAGGCCGTTCTCAAGGCGATGCTCGGCGGCCGAGCGGTGGCGTCGATCCGCGGCATTGAGCGCCAAGTACCCAGCGGGTAAAGCGGCGGCCATCGCCAGGCAGCACCACCAGGGCAGCCAGGGGTTCTGTTGGTAGAGCCAGCCGCCGACCAGGGGCGCCGCGACGTTCGACGCCGACAACGACGCCGCGTTCATCCCCATGTAGAGCGGCCGCGTTGGCCCGGCGCTCCGGCCGGCGACGAACGCCATGCTGAACGGTGCGGAGAGGATCTCGCCGGCCGTCCACACCACGACCAAGCCGCAAGCCAGCGACCAGCCGCTGAGCACATAGCCGCCCGGCGCCGCCCACCCCTGCAGCGCCGAGCCACCGAAACCGAGCGCCACCAGGCCACTGCCGACCGCAACAATCGGCAGCGGCGATCGGCCGCGCAACCGGTCGGTGACCAGCATCTCGAGGGTCACGACCATCAGCGTGTTGACGACGAACAGCAAGCCGATGCCACGTTCGTCGATGCCGCACTCCTTCTCCCAGAACATCGGCATCGCCCCGATGAGCTGTGAGAACACAAGCCCGGCGATGAGCTGCAGAGCAAGGAACGCCAAGAAGGGGGCGTCCCGCCAGGGCCCGGCCGTCACCGGCGCCACCGCATGCTTGGCGCCGAGGTGCGTTGGCGGCGGGCGCCAGCCAAAGGCGTAGACGGCCATCGCCGCGGAGACGATCCCCACCACGGCGTTGAACCCGAACAGCCAGGCGTAGCCCCACGCGGCGAGCAGCCCGCTCACGGCGGCGCCGATCGAGATGCCGAGGTTCAACGCCAACCGGTTGAGCGCGAACGCCTTGCTGTGCATCTCGGGCGGGCTGTAGTCGCTGGTCGCGGTCGCCAGCGCCGGCCGCACCGCTTCTCGCACAACGCTCAGGTAGAGCAGCACCGCAACAAGCGAGCGAGGCGACTCGCAGTAGGGCAGCGCCAAGAACCCCGGCGCGCCGAGCGTCAGGCTGCCAACCATCACCGGGATCGCCCCGACGCGTGCGACCAGCTGGCCGCCGAGGTACGTCCCGATCACGGCGCCCAGGCCGTAGACCGCCAGCATCTTGCCCGCCTCGAACGCGGAGTAGTCCTGCTGCGATCGGAGGAAGATCGCCAGGAACGGCAAGAACATCGTCCCGCAGCGGCTCACGAACATCACGCCGGCGAGCGTCCAGGTGGCGGCGGGCAGGCCCTCGTACGCTCGCAGGTACGCGCGGAACAAGGCGGACATGGCGGGCGTTGAAAGGGGGTGCGGGGCGGCGGCGGCGGGCGGGCGGCGGGCCTACCCGACGACAAGGGGCGCCCACAAGAGCCGCCGGCGGGAACGCAGGTTCGCGCCGGGGTTGAGCCTGAAGATAGCAGAGAACGCCGCGGCGTGAACGGCCCGCTCCGCCGGCGGTCAGGGCGGCGCCGCTACCCGCCGCGGCGTGCGTCCTTGGGGAGCGACTTGCGCTCGGCCGACACGGTAGTCACCACTTTCGCTCCGGTCGTGATGAGCGACAGCAGCAGCCAGCCCGCGGCGACAACGAGGCCGCCCAGAACGGCGATCGCGAGCACACGCGACCCGTTGAAAGTGACCTGCTCCGTGTTGACTTGCAGCGACTCTTGCCCGACCGCCTGTTGCCAGGTGTCGACCAGACCCGCGACGCCCGTCGGGTCGGTAATCGCCTTGAGCAGCATCGTCGCGAGAGAGATGACGTAGCACGCCCCCGCGATCATCAGCGTCAGCCCGATCAGCGTCGCCGCGAACCGGGCGACCGTCCCGAACGAGGGCAGCGACGGCGCCAAAATGCTGTCGTGGTCTTCGGGCCGGTGGCGTGGCTGATCACTCCGCATCGAGGGGGCCTTGCTGTCGGTTCAATTAGTTCGGCGAAGGTTTTGATCGTTGGTTCGCCGCAACAACGCAACTCTTGCCGCCGAGCGCTCAGGCACGCCCTTGGGCGCCTAGGCCGGAGATCATGCGCACCGGGACTCCACGGTCGCTCATCACGTGCTTGGTCTCGGCGATGGAAAACTCGCCAAAGTGGAAGATGCTGGCGGCGAGGGCGGCGGAGGCCCCGCCCTCGGCGATCACG
>JBCCZD010000130.1:0-11248 GCA_039188275.1 Planctomycetota bacterium | reverse complement strand
GCTGGCGCGGTTCGCCCGGCTGGCGGGCGAGCCCGGCCAGGTCCGGTTCCTGGGCTCGCGTCGCGACGTAGGGCGGCTGCTCGGCGCCGCGGATGTTTACTGGCACGCGGGGGACGAAGGCTCGGCGCCGATTGCCGTGGTCGAGGCGATGGCGGCCGGCGTGCCGGTCGTCGCCGACGACACACCGGGCTGCCGGCAAGCGTTGACCGACGGCGCCGACGGCCGCCTCTGCCCCGCCGGCGCGCGGGCCGCCCGAGGCCGGGCGACCGAGCACCTCCTCGCCGACGCGTCCTATCGCGGTCGCCTCGCCGACGCCGCCCGTGAGACCGCCGGGACGCGCTTCTCCGCCGACCGCATGGCCGACGACTACGCCAGGGCCTACCGCCGCTTGCTCGCCTAGGGCTAGATTTTTTTCGCCGCCTGGGCTTTTTTTCTGGCGTTCGACCACAGCCTCGGTCTATTATTCCGCACGCCGTACCGAATTCTCCCCCTGGGCCCGATTGCTTGCCAGTGAGTCCACCCGAGTAACAACCGCTTGCCGCTCCCGCTCCGGGGCGCAACGCAAGGCGGTTTGGTGTCGACTCTCACTCCTTTGACTCGCAAGCAACGAGGTCCTCATGAGCTGTTCCCGCTGGGGCTACGCGCCCCTCCTGATTGCTGCGTTCGCCGGCTCGGCGGCCGCGAACTTCCCGCCAACGACGATGGACTGCTCGCAGTTCGACTACGCGAGCGACAACTTCCTCGGCCATGATTCCGGCTTCGCATCCGAACTCACCTACACGAACTCCGCGTTCGATGAGTTCTCGACGGGGCTCAACGGCTTTCAGGCGAGCGAAGAAGACCTTGCCGGGTTGACGCTCCCGATCGGCTTCGACGAGAGCTTCTCATCGGGCGCCGAGGTGGAACTGGAGGGCACAGCCTTCAGCGACCTCTTCTCCTCCACGCCGCCCGACGGCGCCATCGACAGCTGGGCGACCAACACCGCTTACGCGCAGGGCAGCTTCAAGGAGGGTTTGTCGCAGCTCTCCATCCGCCAGCGGAAGGTGCTTGAAGTGGGGCAGACCGACCCCAGCGCCGGCTTCCTCAACCTCGGCGCTAAGACCAAGGGCTACACCGTCTTCGGCGTCGATGGCGCCGGCGCGGGCGACGCGGTCCAAGCCCACCTGACGGTCAACTTCAGCGGCGACGTCGCGACGACCGGCAACGGAGGCGGCAGCGAGGGCTTCTCGGTCTTCCTGGTCGACGTGACCGACCCGGACAACGTGCAGGTGATGACCACGTTCGACGGCTTCTACCTCGACGACCCGTCGAGCGGTTTCTTCTACGACTTCTCGATGGGCGACGGCGACGGCGACCCGTCGGACGACGTCGACCTGAACCCGAACTTCTCTTTCACGCCCAACAGCGAGGGGGGCAACGCCGCCAGCTTCAGCTACGACCTGCCGGTCTCGTTGCAGGAGGGGGTCGACTACGGCCTGGGCGTCACGAGCGACGCCGGGGCGTTTGTCAACGAAGGCATCGGCGGCGCCCAGCTGAAGCTCGATTTCACGTTCGACGTCAGCGTCGTGATGATCAACGGAGGCGACCGCCTGCTGGTGCCGGGGCTCGCCATCCCCGAGCCGGCGTCCGCTGCGCTCGCCATGGGGCTCACGGTCGCGGCGGCGGGGTTCCCCGCACGCCGGCGCCGCTAGGCGAGCGGCCTCGTCGGTCGGCACAACGGATCGTAAGATAGAAAACCGGCGGCGTGCCCCCCGCCGCCGGCCTTGTTTTTCAGCCGAACCGATAGCCGCCGAACCGCCACGCCGCCCTACCCCCGCCATGGCCGACAAGACCCTCCCCTTCGACCGCGACGAGCTCGAGCAGATCGCCGCCGAGCACCCGACCCCGTTCCACCTTTACGACGAGGCGGGCATCCGCGGCCGGATGCGTCAGCTGCGGGCCGCGTTCGCGTGGAACGAGGGCTTCCGCCAGTGCTTCGCGGTGAAGGCGACGCCCAACCCGCACATCGTCGGGCTGCTGCGCGAAGAGGGTTCGGACGCCGACTGCTCGAGCCTCGCCGAGCTGATCCTCTGCGAGCGGATCGGCCTGGCCGGCGAGTCGGTCATGTTCACATCGAACAACACCAGCGTCGAGGAGCTCGCCAAGGCGCGCGAACTCGGCGCCGTGATCAACCTCGACTCGCCGATCTACCTGGACAAATTCGGCGAGAGCGCAGCTAGAAACGCGCCGGACCAGATCCCGACGCCTGAGGTCATCTCCTTCCGCTTCAATCCGGGGCCGGAGAAGGCGGGCAACGTCATTATCGGCGACCCGGCGCAGGCCAAGTTCGGCTGCACCCGGCCGCAGATCCTCGACGGCTACCGCCGGGCCGCGGCGATGGGCGTCCAGCGGTTCGGGCTGCACACGATGGTCGTCTCGAACGAGCGGAGCCTCGACTCGCTGCTCGAGACCGCCCGGATGCTGTTCGAGCTGTCGGTGCTCGTCCACCGCGAGGCGGGCGTGCGGATCGAGTCGATCAACCTCGGCGGCGGCATCGGCGTCGCCTACCACCCGGACGACACGGAGCTCGATATCGCCGCCTTCGGCCACGGCGTCCGCGACCTGTACGAGCAGATCCTCGAGCCTGCCGGCCTCGCCCCGACCAACATCCTGATGGAGAACGGCCGAGCGATCACCGGGCCGTTCGGCTACCTCGTCTCGCGGGTGATCAACGTCAAAGAGACGTACAAGAAGTACGTCGGCGTCGACGCCAACATGGCCAACCTGATGCGTCCCGGCATGTACGGCGCCTACCACCACATCAGCGTCCTTAAATCCAATGACGGGGGCAAAGAGGGCGGACTGACGGAGACGGTCGACGTCGTCGGCGCCCTGTGTGAGAACAACGACAAGTTCGCCATCGACCGCGAGCTGCCCCCCGCCGAGGCGGGCGACTTGGTGGTCATCCACGACGCCGGCGCCCACGGCCACTCGATGGGCTTTCAGTACAACGGCCGGCTGCGCTCGGCCGAACTGCTGCTAAAAGAAGACGGCAGTATCCAGCAAATCCGCCGAGCCGAGACGCTCGACGACTACTTCGCGACGGTCGAGTTCCCCGCGCCGGCGGAGGCGACGGTAGGGGGATAAGGGGATAACGTTGGGGATGGGGAGATGGCGCCGCGTCTGGTTCTGCTTACCAGAGAATGAAAGGGGCGGCCTGGTCAACGCACACCATAGGTCGAACGCCGTGCTGGACCGAAACACACTTGTGCTGTCGCTTGGCGCCGCTGCTGATTGGTTGCGTGGCGGCCGCGCGGGAGACGCCGACAAAGACGCGGCGCTCTCTTCCGCAGTTCAGCAACTAGAAAGCCTGACTTGCGTGACTGCCCCGCCGTTTCTGATGCAAAACGCCACCTCAACGCTATGCCTCAGCCCGCTGAGAGCGAGTCTTCAGCATCGTCCCAAGCCGGATACTCCCCCACAGCGGCGAGAGTCGTCCGGCGGGTTAGCTAGCTGGCATCCGCCGCGACCACGTTGACGCGTTTGCCTTTGCGGTCGAACATCACGCGGCCGTTGATCAACGAGAAGAGCGTGTAGTCTTTCCCCTGCCCGACGCCCTTGCCGGCGTGGTACTTGTTGCCGAGCTGGCGGATGATGATCGAACCGGGCTGTACCGCCTCGCCGCCGTACTTCTTCACGCCGCGGCGTTGGGCGTTCGAGTCGCGTCCGTTGCGGCTGGAGCCTTGTCCTTTTTTGTGGGCCATGGCGCGGTGCGAGGATTGGGGGACAGCGGTTTGGGAAAGGCCTTTGGCCGAGCCCCATACATTACCGATAGACCCACCGATAAGCAACCCCTTCGCCGACGCCGTACAGGGCTTCTCTGCCGGGCGCGGCGCCGAAGCGGATCTCCGACTCGTGCGGCAAGAACTGGTCGCCGGGCCGCCAGAAGTTGAGCTGCAGCGTCTTCCGCACAAACCGCCGGCCCTTGCCGGGCGGGTCGCCCGCTCGGTAGGCGCCCTCCGGGTCTTCCCAGCGGTAGGCGTTGGTCAGGCCGCGGACAAAGACACTAAAGAAGTCCATCTCCGGATCGATGTCCGTCCACGTGGCGACCGCCCACACGCTCTGCTCGTTGTCCTCGGTGCTGATGGGGATCGCTTGCTTGGCGAGTTCAACGGTGCTCAGCAGCTTGCGCCCCGGCACTTCGCGGCGGCGGATCGGCTCGATGGCGGCCGGGATCAGGCGGTCGAGGTACGCCCGGTAGAGCTTGTTGCCCGCGGCGTCGACATCGTGCCCCTCGAGCACAAACTGCGAGACAAACCGCTGCGGCCCCGCGGGCGCCTTCTTGGCGTCGAAGAAACCGCCCTCTTCTTCGGTCGGCGTGATCGCGTCGCCCCGGTTGGTGACGCGGAAGACGAGGTACCAGAGCAGCCGCTTCTCCATCTCGCCCGAAGGCTTCGGGAGCTGGACCCACATCATCCGCAGCGGCTTGAACGCGAATTCGAGCTGCCAAACGCCGCGGCGGAAACGGACGTCGGCCGATTTCGAGTAGATCGTCTCGGACTTGGCGAGCAGTTGTGGCGACCAGTTGAGCCCGCGGATTGACCGCAATTCGACAATGTCGTGAACGGAAGTCGCTTCCTCCGGGTTGAGGTCCGGCGGGATGACTTCAAGCACCCCGGGAGCGAAGAGCCGCGGCGCTGCGGGCGGGGCGAGTTGGCCGCCCGGGGCTTGGCTTAACGCCGCCGCCGGCGATAGCGCGAACGCGGCAAGCACAACCAGAGCGTGACGGACCGGTCGCATAGGGCAATCCAGCGGGGCGGGGCGGCGGCGTTGGCCGCCGACGAGCAGAGGGTCCATCCAGAAAGGCGACGCCCGGCAGCCGGGTTACGCCAACGACCCCATTATATTTGCCGTCGCCGGCGGCAGCAAACCGCGCGGGGCGGTGATTGTCGCCCCGTGCGGTTCCGAACGGGGCGATTTTGCCGGCGAGACCGAGAAGAGCGACCGGGCGGCGACACAAAAATGGCCCGGCCTCGCACGCTGGGATGGGGTTGCGCGAGACCGGGCCGACAGGCATTCCGCCAAGGGCGAAACAGAGCTGATTCGTTTCTTGGCCCGGATCAGTTGATCTCGTTCGGAGACTCCGCAGGCGGGCGGCCCCGGCCTTGACCGGCGCCGCGCCGCCCGCCGACGCGGCCGGCGGCTCGCCCCTGGCCGCCGCGCTGCCCCATTTGGGCCCGCATCTGCTGCATGAACTGCACGAACTGATCTTTGGTGATCGCCCCGTCGCCGTCGGTATCGATGCGGTCAAACAGTGCCGACGGGTCCATCATCCCGCCACGCCCGCCGGGGCCACGCCGGCCCGCTTCGCCGCGGCCGCCCCGCTCGCCCATCCGCTGCTCGCGGGCGGCCCGGGCGGCTTGCCGTTCGGTTTGGCTCAGCCGGCCGTCACCGTCGGCATCGAATTGCTCCAGGATCTTTTGCATCCGCTCGGGGTTACGGCCGCCCCGACGGCCTTGATTCTCGGCGGCGTCACCTTCGCCCGCCAACGCGGGGCCAGCGGAAACCATCGCCACGCTCGCCGCCAGCACCCACAAGTGCTTCGCCATGTTCGACTCCGTTTATGCCTGTGCTGTCTTGGAAAAACCTGTGCTGTCTTGGAATGACCTGCGCTGTTTTGGAATGACGAGAGAGCCGGGCCATGAGAATCTGCCCGGCGGTCACTCGCTTCAGTAGAACAAACCGGAGCGGGGCGGTGAGGTTCCGGGGATTCTGGGGAACTTTCCGCCGCACGGCCGGAAGGGTCGCCCCCGGTGCTGCGGCGGCTTAGACTCGGTAAGCCCCGCTCAGGCGCCACCGGCGCCGGCGCCACGCGGGGCCCCCTCCGCCGAGCCCGTCGATGCACGAACAGACGCCCCTCTACCTGGCCGCGGTGCTGGCCCTCGGCACTGCCGCCCAGTGGCTGGCGTGGCGGGCGCAGCTGCCGGCGATCGTGCTGCTGCTGGGGTTCGGCTTCGTGCTCGGCCAGGCCGTCGGGCCTCCCGACCCGTACATCGGCGACGCATTGCTGCCGATGGTCTCGCTGGCGGTCGGGGTGATCTTGTTTGAAGGGGGCCTCAGCCTTCAGCTCCGCGAGGTGAAAGAGACCGGCGGAGTCGTCTTGCGGCTGGTGACCGTCGGCCTGCTCGTAACCTGGATCGGCGTCGCCGCGGCCGCCCACTGGCTGGTGGGGTTCGCCTGGCCGATGGCCGCCCTCGTCGGCGCGTTGCTCACCGTCAGCGGGCCAACCGTCATCCTGCCGCTGCTTCGCCAGGTCCGGCCCGAGCGCCGCGTCGGGTCGGTCATCAAGTGGGAAGGGATCGTCAACGACCCGATCGGCGCCGTCCTCGCCGCGCTCGTGTTCGAGGTCGTCCGGCACTTCGCGACCGGTGACATTGAGCCCGGCGGCGGCGTGCTGGCGGGCGAGTCGCTCCGCAGCTTGTTCACCACGCTCGTGGTGGGGCTCACCCTCGGCGGCGCCACGGCCGCGTTGGTGGTTGGCTTGCTGAGCCGCTACTTGGTGCCCGACTACTTGCAGAACCCGGTTGTGCTCGCCCTGGTGATCCTCGTGTTCGCCGTCTCGAATTACCTGAGCGAAGAGTCCGGCCTGGTCACGGTCACCGTACTGGGGCTGCTGCTGGCCAATCAAGAGCGGGTCTCGATCAAGCACGTCGTCGAGTTCAAAGAGAACCTCCGAGTGCTGCTGATCTCGGTGCTGTTCATCGTGCTCTCGTCGCGGGTGCCGATCGGGTGGACGCAGCTCCGCGAGCTCGGCCCGGGCGGGCTGCTGTTCGTCGGCGCCGTGATCCTGGTGGTCCGGCCGATCGCCGCGGGCCTGGCTACCGTCGGCAGCGACCTACGCCGCAACGAACGCCTGCTGCTGGCGTGGATCCACCCGCGGGGGATCGTCGCCGCCGCGGTGGCGTCGCTGCTGGCGTTGCAGTTCGAACAGACGGAATACGCCGACGCCGCGGAGAAGATGGTGCTCGTGACCTTCCTCGTCATTGTCGGCACGGTAACCGTCTACGGCCTGACGCTCAGCCCGCTGGCCCGCCGGCTCGGCCTCGCCGGCGAGGACCCGCAGGGCGTCCTCTTCGCGGGGGCCTCGCCAATCGTCCGCGAGATCGCCCTCGCGCTCCAGGCGGAGGGCTTCGACACGCTGCTGGTCGACACGAACCCGCAGAACATCTCCGACGCGCGGATGGCCGGCCTGCCTGTCTGCTACGCGAGCATCGGGAGCGAGTTCGTCCACGAGGAGACCGACTTCGGCCAGATCGGGCGGCTCGTGGCGATGACCCCCAACGACGAGGTCAACTCGCTCGCGGCGACCGAGTTCGCCGAGCAATTCGGCTCGGCGAACGTCTACCAGCTCTCGCCGCCGGCGTCGACCGAACGCCTAGAGCGGGTGCCGCAGCACCGCCGAGGCCGGACGCTCTTCGCCGACGGCGTCACGCACGACGCGCTGCGGCTCCGCTTCGCCGCCGGGGCGGTCATCAAGAAGACAACCCTCAGCGAGGACTTCACGATCGATGACTTCCGCACGCGTTACCCGTCGGCGCTCCTCCTCTTCACCGCGCCGGAGAAAGGAAAGCTCACCATCTGCGCCGAGGGCCGCAAGCTCGAGCCGCGGGCCGGCAAGAAGCTGATCGCCCTGGTCGATGCCGACGAAGCCGCGGGCGAGAGCGGCGTGCTCGGCTAGGTATGTTTGGCTGGGCGTGCTTCGTTGGGCTTGGTTGGTTATACTCCGCGCCGCGTGACGCTCCTTTCTTCTGCCGCCTGCTCTGGTTCGTTTCGATGGTAGACCCACAAGCCGGGGACACGATCCGTGTCGCTTGCCCGCATTGCGGCGCCACCGCGAAAGCCCCGAGGGCGTACCTCGGCCGGAAGGTCAGATGCCGATCGGCCGAGTGCGCCGCCGCTTTCGTTCTGGTCGCCCCCGAGGCGGAGCGCGCCGCCCGCGAGCCGGCCGCCGCGATTGACCTCGAAGACGAATGGGATCCGCCCGCGGAGCCTGCATTTCAGCCGCCCCGCAAGCCGACCGGCGCCAAGGGAACCTTCGCCAGCAACCCGGCGGAAATCCGCTTGAACTTCTTGCGATGGGTTCGGCACAAGCCGCTGATCCCCGCCATCGGCGTCGTTAGCTGTTTGTTTATCGTCGGCTTGTGGGCCGTGCTGACGGCCGCCGGTATGAAGGCCTCGATCCCGACGAAGGACGGCGGCGAAACGCCGATCTGGTTGTTCGGCCCCGCGTGCTTGGCGGGGGCCGCCGTCCTCATGCGGTTTGGGATGCCGAACTTTGGGTCCGGCGACGCCAACCCGGGCGTCGTTGTTTCGGTCCAGCCGACGCTGCTCGCCGTGCCGACCGACCTGACGCAGGGCGTTGGCGAGTTCCCCGCGGTGAAGATCGTCCGCATCAACTTAGTCGAGTCGGGCGGGGCGCCGATCGAGCTCGGGTCGCGCGTCCCCACCGTGGCGCACTACGCCGACGCTCACAGCAAGCACGCCAATCATTGGAGTGACTTCTACCCGGTCCCCGTTGAGTACGCGACCGGCGATCCGTCGGCCGTCGACCGGTTGCTCCGCAGCTTCCCAAACGATCAGTACGAGTTGCTCGACCACGCGCTGGCGTGCATCGAGCAGCCCTACCAAGCCGGCCTGTACGCCTTGTGGCCGGCGCCCGGCAAGAAGCCCGGCCGGCGGATCAAGGGCAAGGCCGACTTCTGAAGCGGCCGCGGCAACCGGGTTAAGCGTCCGCCGGTGCTGGCACGAGCCGCCAAGCGGCGCGCGTCGGCGTGGCGGCCATCTGGTCGGCGGTGGCGTACACGCCGGCCGCCGCCCGCGAGGCGTTGACGGCCAGTTCGAGCGTTTCACCGGCGAACGGCCACGGGGCCACCTCGATCTCGCCGTCGCGGGGCGTGAAGGTGTACGTCCCGAAGCCGCGCTGCCGATCGCCCAGCTCAAGCGTCTCGACCGGGTCGCGGGCGTCGACCGGCGCCCGGCAGCAGAGCCACAGGCTGAGCCAGTCGAACGCCTGCAGCAGGTACAAACCGTCTTCGGCAAGCGACTCGGTGTGCTCCGCGTCGTCGGTTCGCCACGCCCGGAGCCAATCGGCTCGGCGCCGGTCCTGCTCGCCGAGCCAACGGGCCCACGCCGAGAAGTCGTCGTCCCGCTTCGATTGAAGCGCGATGAAGTGGCTCGCGACGACCCACGCCGCGAACGGCCCGATCGCCTCACAAGCATCGATCGACCGTGTCCAGATCGCCTGCGACTCGGCGGTCGGCATCTCGGTGAAGCCGTAGGGGCGGCCCCGCTCGGGGTCGAGCGTCGGGTCCGTCTTCCAGTCGTCCCAGCCGTCGTCATGGTGCAGCACAGCCGCGAGGAACTCTTCCCGCACACGCGGTGGGGCCGTGGGCAGGAGGCCGGTCCACTCGGCGGCCAACCGGTGGCTGAGACGCGCGTGCTCGATCTGCGAGATCAGCAGCCAGCTCTCGGCGTTCCCGTCCCGTGGCACGTCTCGGCGGATCATGGGGCGGCGACGGGCTGAACGCTGGGCCCGGCCGGGGTTTGACTCCACTCGTTCCAGCTACCCCAGTAGTTGGCGGCCGGCCGGCCGGTGATGAGCTCCGCGACAAACGCAACAACCGCCGCGCGGCCGCCCGACCGGCAGTAGGTGATGGCGTCGAGTTCAACTCCCGCACGGTAGCCGGCCGACGCGAGAAGCCGCTCCAGCTCCGCGGCGGGGCGGAGCTTGCCGGTGCGTTGGTCGACGTAGTTGAGCCAATCAGAGTGCTTGGCGGTCGGGATGACGCCGGCGGCCCACTCGGCGTCGGTCCGCGTGTCGATCAGGCAGGCGGAGCCGGCGCTATCGGCCGCGATGGCTTGAAGCACCTCGTCGCGGGTGGCCAGCCGGTCGGGCTGAGGCGTCGCCCGGAAGGTGGTGGGCGGCCGGTCGGCCGCCGGCGGGGCCTTCGCCGCTTTCCAAGCCACGGTCCCGCCGTCTAGCACCCGGGCGTCGGCAACGCCCCAGTACTTCAATAGCCACCAGGCGCGGCAAGCGCTCGGCGAAGTGAACCGATCGTAGACGACCACGGTCGTCTCGGCGTCGATGCCTAGCGCGCCGAGCCGTTTGCCCCAACCGGCCGCGTCGGCGCCGGCGCCAAACGCCGCCTTCCATGCGCCGATGTCGATGTGCTGGGCCGAGGGGACCCGCCCCGCGTCGAATTGCTGCCTCGGCCGGACGTCGAGCACGACGACCGGCTTTGAATCGGACCACAGCGTGAAGAGCCCCGCTTGGTCGATCAGCAAGCCGGGCTTCGCGGGTTGAGCGTCCGCTGGTGTCGCCACGGCCACGGCGCCGAAACCCATCATCAAGCAAAAAAGCAGCCGCATCGGCAGTTCCTATTCAGCCAAGCCCGGTGAAGAGGTCGGCGACTAATAGCGAGAAGCCGGGGACCACGTCTTCGCCGTCGAGCTGCTGCTCGCTCGTCAGCACGCGGATGTTGTCGAGCGAGCGGTAGACGGTGACCGTTTGATCGTCGGGCCATATGAGCCAAACGGCTTCGCAGCCCGAATCGATCCACATCTGAGCTTTCTCGTGGACTTCCTTAGCAGTTTCGCTTGGAGACACCACTTCGACGGCAAGAGCGGGAGCCTCTTTGAAGAAACTATCGCCGAGCCCGACCGCTTCGAACCTCTCGCGTCGCACGAAGGCAACATCGGGAGCACGGATCGTATCGGGGTCACTCGAGACAAGAAAACCCGTCTCGGCGGAGAACAAGCGGCCTAAGTTTTTGTCGTGCAAGAAGAGGTAGAGCAGGCCGTGCGTTTCGCCAGCGACGATCCCGTGCGGGCCTTTGGTGGGCGACTTGATCTTGAGTTCTCCGCTAATGAGCTCACAGCGTTTGCCCTCGTTTCGCAGCCGAAGACTAATCCCAACAAGCTCATCGGCGGTAATGAGTGCGGCGGGCGTCGCGGGTACTTCGGCGGTGCTCATGCTTCCATGATACCGCATCGCCGCGGGCGCAACAAAAAAGCCGGCGGCCGCGGGCCGCCGGCTAGGGAGCCGTCAGGTGTGCTGCAGGCCGCTTAAACCGCCGCGTAGCTGCTGGCGTACTGCTCGATCGAGACGCAGTCGATCTTGCCGGCGTTGCCCGCCTGGCCGAACGCCTCCATGCGGGCCTTGCAGACCTCCTTCATCGCCGCGCGGGCCGGCTTCATCCAGTCGCGGACG
>JBCCZD010000129.1:0-11301 GCA_039188275.1 Planctomycetota bacterium | reverse complement strand
GGCCAGCACCGCAACAAGGTCGAGACCGCGGTGATCCTCACCCACGAGCCGACCGGTATCTCTGCCGAAGCGAGTGAGCGGCGGAGTCAGGCGCAAAACCTGGTGGTCGCCCTCCGGCGGCTCCGCACCCGTCTGGCCGTGGATTACCGGACGCCCGCCCCTGCGGTCCAACCGCCGGCGCCCACCGAGCGGTGGCGGCAGCGGGTCCGCGCAGGCCGGATCGCCGTGAGTGAAGAGCACACCGACTTCCCCGCCCTGCTGGCCGAAGCGCTCGACACGCTCGCTCGCTTCGACTGGGACGACCGGGCATCGGCTGCCTGGTTGGGGCTCACGCGGACACAGCTCACCCGCTTCCTGCAGACCGAGCCGCGGGCCTTGGAGGCGCTCAACCGGGTCCGACGCGAGCGTGGTCAGGCCGATCGACGCTGACGGCGCCTTGCCGCCGCGACCTAGGCGGCCACGCGAAGCGGGCCTAGACTCCCGGAGTGAAAGCATGCCTGTTCGACATTGACGGCACGCTGGTGATGACCGGCGGCGCCGGCCAGCAAGCCTTTGCCGAAACCTTTGCCGAAGAGTTTGGCGTCGATCAAATCAGCCAAGGCGTCTCCTTCGCGGGACGCAGCGACCGGGCGATCGCCATGGACTTGTTCGGCCTTCACGGCGTCGATCCGAGCCAAGCGTCGTGGGACCGCTTCCAGTCCGGCTACCTCGACCGGCTTGCCGCCGCCCTCGACCGCTGTGTCGGCGAGGTGCTGCCCGGCGTGACCGCCGTGATTGATGCGCTCGAGCGACGCGGCGACGTTCTGATCGGTCTGCTGACAGGCAACGTGCGGACCGCGGCTCGGCAGAAGCTTGAGCACTACGGGCTTTGGGACCGGTTCGAGAACGGCCGGCCCGCGATCGGTGGATTCGGAGACGATTTCGTCGACCGCAACGACATCGCGGCCGCCGCGGTCGCCGAGGCCCGCGGGCGCCACGGCCGACCGACATCGCCCGCCGATGAGACGATCGTGATCATCGGCGATACCCCCAACGATATCCGTTGCGCTCGCTCCGTAGAGGCCAAGGCGGTCGCCGTCCCCACCGGCCACACGCCGGCGAGCGAGCTGCGGCAACACACTCCGGACCTGCTTCTCGACACCCTGGAAGACGCCGAGGCCTTGCTCGCCTGGTTCGACGACTAGCGCCTCGCGAGCGACACAACCCCCGTCATGCCCAAGCTCTCGCGGATCGTGGTTTACCCGATCAAATCGCTTGACGGCGCCGAGGTCAAAGCCGCGGCATTCGGCTCCGCGGGCTGGCTCTGCGACGACCGTCGGTACGCCATCGTCGACGAGGACGGCGGCTTCCTCAACGGGAAGCGCACCCCGGCGATCCACACGGTTCGCGCTGTCTGGACCCTGCATGAGAGGACGGTCGCTTTGGCCTCTGCCGGTGGGCCGCCCGTGCGGTTCTGCTTGGAGACGGGTCTTCCGGCCGCTGCCGAGTTTCTGAGCGACCACCTCGGCATGGCTTGCCGGCTGATGGAGAACCGAGACGGGGGCTTCCCCGACGATACCGACGCCCCCGGGCCGACCCTCATCAGCGCTGCCACGCTCCGGGTGATTGCCGGCTGGTTCCCCGGTTGGACCCTCGACGACGCCCGCCGGCGGCTCCGCACGAACCTCGAGATCGGCGCCGCCGATCCCGCCAGCGATGGGACGGGGGGTGCCGAACCGATGGAAGAGGAGCGGCTTGTCACGGAACGGGGCGAGCCGGGGCGATTCCGGCTCGGCGACCGGCAATGGCTGGCGACCGGCATCTGCCAGCGGTGTGTCGTGCCCGCCCGCGATCCGGAAACCGGCGAGCCGACGCCCGGCTTCCAGAAGGCGTTCGCCCGCCAGCGCGAAGCGACGCTGCCGGCGTGGTCGCCGCGGCCCCGATTCAACCACTTCTACCGGGTCGCTATCAACACGCGGTTGGCGCCGGGCGAAAGCCCCGGCGTGCTGCACGCCGGGGACCGGCTCACCGCCGACAACTGGTAGCCCGCCGGGGCCCGCTTACAATCCGGGCATGACCAACCGCGACATCGCCGCCGTGTTCGAACAGGTCGCCGACCTGCTCGAGTTCCAAGCCGCCAACCCGTTTCGCGTCCGCGCCTACCGCAACGGCGCGCGGAAGGTTGGCGACCACCCCGAGCCGTTGGCGTCGCTCGTCGATTCGGGCGAACAGCTCACGAAGCTCGACGGCATCGGCAAGGACCTGGCGGAGAAGATCACGACGCTCGCGTCAACCGGATCGCTCCCGATGCTCGAAGAGCTCAAGGCGGACCTCCCCGACACCGTGCTGGGACTGCTGCGCGTGCCGGGCCTGGGGCCAAAGAAGGCGGCGGTGCTGCACAAGCAGCTCGGGATCGTCTCGCTCGAGATGCTCCGGGCCGCGTGCGAGGCGGGCAAGGTCCGCGAGCTCAAGGGCTTCGCCAAGAAGACCGAAGAAACGCTGCTGTCGGGCATTGCCCTCGCCGAGCGGGCGAGTGATCGCATTTACTGGCGCGACGCCGACGAGATCGTGCGGGCTTTGACGAACCACTTGGCCGGCGCCGCGGGCGTGCGGCAACTAGAGCCGGCTGGCAGCTACCGGCGCGGCAAAGAAACCGTTGGCGACCTTGATCTGCTCGTCGATTCCGACGATCCCGCGCCGGTCATGGACCGGCTGGCCGAGTTTGATGGCGTCGCCGAGGTGCTCGCCCGAGGCGACACGAAGATGTCGGTCCGCTTGGCGTCGAACCTGCAAGTCGACCTCCGCGTTGTCCCCACCGCCTCCTTCGGCGCCGCCTTGCAGTACTTCACCGGCTCGAAGGAACACAACGTCGTGCTGCGCAGCCGGGCAAAGGACCGCGGCTTGCGCCTAAACGAGTGGGGCGTTTTCCGCGACGAAGGGGGCGAGCCCGGCGACTCGCCGACGCGCGGCGAGCAACTCGCCGGCGCCACCGAGGCGGACGTCTACGCCACGCTCGAACTACCCTGCTTCCCGCCGGAACTGCGCGAGGCCCGGCACGAGTTCCACTCCGCCGAAGCGGGCGACCTGCCCAAGCTGCTCGAAGCGGGCGACCTCCGCGGCGACCTCCACATGCACACCACGGCGACCGACGGCAAGGCGACCCTCCGCGAGATGGCCGACGCGGCGGCCGCCTTCGGTCTTGAGTACATCGCGATCACCGACCATTCGCAACGCGTCTCGATGGCGGGGGGGCTTACGCCGCAGCGGCTCCGCGAGCAGTGGCGGGCGATCGATCAGCTCCGGGGCGAATACGCGGGCCTCGCGATCTTGAAGGGCATCGAGTGCGACATCCTTGAAGCCGGCGGCATGGACCTGCCGGACGACGTCCTCGCCGAGGCGGACTGGGTCATCGCGAGCCTCCACTACGGCCAAAATCAGCCTCGGCAACAGATCATGGACCGCTTGCTCGGCGCGATCGAGCACGCGAGTGTGTCGATCATCGCGCACCCGACAGGCCGGCTCATCAACCGACGCGGGCCTTACGACGTGGATGTCGACCAGCTCATCGCCGCGGCGGCTGAGCAAGGCAAGCTGTTGGAACTCAACGCCAACCCGGCCCGGCTTGACCTTGACGACACGCACTGCGCGGCCGCCAAGCGTAGCGGCGTGCCGATCGTGATCAGCTCCGACGCCCATAGCACGCAAGGGCTCGGCGTCATGCGGTACGGCGTGCTGCAGGCCCGCCGAGCGGGGCTCACCAAAGCCGACGTGGCCAATACACTCTCCTGGCCCGACTTCCAAGCAAAGGTGCTGCGCTGAAGGGGCGCCGATTGTTCCGGTCGTTCCGGTTGCGGCGACGCCTTTCTCACCGCCTGGCGGGGATTATTCGCGGCGCCCGCCTACGCCGGGACGACGGGGAAGAATAGTGATGATCGCGCGGCTAATGAACCCCTGAGATCGGGTTCTTCGCTACGTGGCCCGGGCTCTTGTTGCTCGCCCTCGGTTCACTTGCGGCGCAGCGGTCGATAGTCGCCCTTAACCGCCAAATCGCCCCACCAGACCCGAGCATGAAGCTCTGGTTGATCATCGCTGCCCTGGCCTTGCTCTTCGCGAGGCTTTCGCACGGCGCCGACGGGCCGGCCCCGCCCGCCGCCGCCGATGGGCAAGCGATTGCCTTGTTCGCCGGCGGAGCGGTCGAGCTTGCGTACGACGATCGGCTGACGGTGAGCGAGCTCCCGCGCGGCCGCCAGTTGCTGCTGGTGATCAGCCGCCACGCTCCACCACAAACGCCGGCCGAGTTGACCGACGGCCTCTGGATCGGCGTTGAAGTCGGCAGACCAACGGAGCAGGGGCGTGCGGCCTCTGCCGGGCGCGCGTTGGCCGGGGCGATTCGTCGAGACCTACGCCGCGTGGAGCTAACCGCCTTGACACCGGCGACACTCGACGGCTGGACCGGCGTCCGCCAGGGGTTTCGCGTGCGTTCGCGTACGCCGCTGTTCTCACCACCTGGTGCGGCAACCGACCCGAGCCGTGGCGACCTCGTGGGCTGGCGAGAGTGGATCGTGACGGATTGGGGCCGTGTTGAGGTCCACGTCATCACGCCAATCCAACTCGCTCTTGAACGCCAGCGCGAGGCCGAGGCAATGCTAGCTTGCGTCCGGCTCAGGCCGCCACAACTGGCCTTAGGCGACGTAACGCCCGCCTACCAGGCTGCGGCGCCCGTGATCGGGAGCTGGAAGTCAAAGCGGGCCGTCCTAACGCTCACCGGCGCCGGCGAAGTCTCGTTGCGCTACGACCGGCAAAAGAACTACGAACTGGGCAAGGAGGGCGTCGTCGACTACGAGCAACCAGTTCGGGGACTGCGTGGCCGCTACGCCGCCGACGCAGACCTGCTGCGCATCCGCTGGGCGGACGGGAGCCTGCTGAACATGCGTTGGCGTACCGCCGGCGACGACCTCCTGATCACTGATCACCACGGCCGGACGCGGCGGCTGTCTCGGGTGTATCGCTAGCACTCCAGCTGCGGGTTTGTCGGTAACCTGCGTCGACTTTGCCGGTTTTTCCGGAGCGGCTCTTTTCGGGCTGCCGATGTACCGGTCGGGTGCGTTTCGCATTGGTTGCTTTCCCTTAGGTTCTAACGGTGTGCGCGTGGGTCGTTGCCTCACTTTCTGTCTGTTGCTCGCGTGTGCTCCCGGGTGCGCCGTCTGCGTGCCCGTGGACTGCGGCCAGAGCATCGGCGGTTGCGGCGTGGCGGCGGACGGTTGCTTCGCCACCGAAAATGCCGGCCCCAGCAGCAGCGGCCCCTCCGCGACGGCGGGCGACGCTTTCGCAAGGGTCCACGCCGATTGGATCGCCCCCGCCTTCGGTGGCCGCTTGGCGTCGCACCTCTCAAGCACCAGCGGCGACGCCGAGTACGCCGAGGCAGGCGCCGTAGCCTGCGGCTGCCCGGTCGGACCCAGCGAGGGGGGCCTCATCGGCAGCGGTTGTGAGTGCCAACTAGCTGTAGCGCCCGAGTTTGTCCGCCAGTGCATGGCGGCTGAGCCGCACCCCGGCGTTGCGGGCCCGCCCGACGTTGGCCCACCCCCCCGTTTTTTCCCCGTGCCGACGCGCCCCGTCTTTTCGCCGCAGCCACCAGCTTATGGCGACGGCTACCCGGCTAGCAGACCCGCTTATGGCCCTGCCTGCGGCTGCTGGTAGGCGGCCCCCACACTGGATGGCGTGAGGACAATCCACTCGGTCCACCGCAGGCATGGCCGGGCCGGTGTGAAGTTGGGGCGTCTATGCGGCGCTCGTTTTGTGCGGTTTAAGCCGGTAATGCGGCGGGGCCGATCCCAGACGTGCGAGACTCAGCGTGCCCCGGGGCCGAGTCCGCTCAGGATCGCACGCCCCGCCGGGGACGCTGCGGAATCACTCGACAGACTCCCACCTCGATTGCTCCACGATGCCGCAGCCCCGTGCCCTTGTTGTGCTGTCGTCGCTCGCCGTGTTGCTGCTCGGCCCCGGCGTGCCCCACTCGGCGGCGGAGGTGGCCGCCGTCCGCAAGACGCCCATCGTCCGCGCCGTGCAGTCCTCTGCGCCGGCCGTGGTGAACATTCAAGGTCAGAAGACCGTCACCGAAGCGGCGCCCGGCGCCCGTGAGTCGTCGCGGCAGGTCAACGGAATGGGCACCGGCGTGGTCATCGACCCGCGGGGTTACATCCTTACGAACCACCACGTCATCGACGGCGTCCGGCAGATCAACGTCACGCTCGACGACCGCCGGCCGTACGTCGCGCATATGGTGGCCCACGACAAGCGGACCGACTTGGCCGTCATCAAAATCCGCGTCGGCCGGTCGCTCCCCACCATCGAAGTCGGGACCTCATCCGACCTCATGCCGGGCGAAACCGTCGTCGCTGTCGGCAACGCGTTCGGCTACGAGCACACCGTCACGCGGGGAATCATCTCGGCGCTCCACCGCGACGTGCAGGTCAGCGAGACGCAGTCGTACGAAGACCTGATCCAGACCGACGCCAGCATCAACCCGGGCAACTCGGGCGGGCCGCTGCTCTCGATCGAGGGACGCATGATCGGCGTGAACGTCGCCGTGCGGGCCGGCGCCCAGGGCATCGGCTTCGCCATCCCCGTCGACAAGGCGATGCAGATCGCCGCCGAGATGATGAGCGTCGAACGCCTAGAGAATAAGTGGCACGGGCTCGAGACCGTCGAGTCCGAATCCGGCGCCGGGCGGCTGATCGTCACCCGCGTCAAGTCGGGCAGCCCGGCAGACCGCAGCGGCCTGCAAGTCGGCGACGTGATCAAGCGTATCGATGGCCGCCAAGCCGACCGGCCGCTGGACGTCGAGCTCGCGCTCATCGGCAAGCCGACCGGCCGAGGAGTGGAGGTCGAGCTCGTCCGCGACGACGAGGCGACCGCGGTCGACCTCGCGCTGGCGCCGCGGGGCCGATCGGTCGCAACGACAAGGCCCGCCGACCCGAAAGCGTGGCAGGTCCTCGGCCTAGCTCTCAAGGCCGAACCGCGGTCGACTTTCACCCGCAGCCGCTCGCGCTACCGGGGCGGGATGCGCGTGACCAGCGTCAAAGACGGCAGCGCCGCCGACCGCCAGGGAATCCGCCGGGGCGACATCCTCGTCGGCATGCACAAGTGGGAGACCGCCTCTGCCGAGGACATCCGCTACATCGTCACTCGGCCCGACCTGGAGTCGATGGGCGCCCTCAAGTTCTACATCCTCCGCGGCAGCGAAACGCTGTACGGCCACTTGAACGTCGCCAAGAGCGACCGGCGTACCCGCACGACGTCGCGGCGGTAGTCGGCGGCCGGCCCGCCGCTCGCTACCTGGTGGGCGATCCTTTACCCTCGTGGGATGGAACGCGAATTTGTCGACTCGTTGCGTGAAGCCCTGCCGCCGCACCCGTTGCTGAAGCTCGGCGTCGGCGACGACGCGGCGGTGCTCGCCATGGCGTCGTCGGAAGACTGCGTTGTGACCACCGACCTGCTCGCCGACGGCACGCACTTCCTCGCCAGCGAGACCGACGCCGAGCTTATCGGCCACAAGTCTCTCGCGGTGAACCTCAGCGACCTCGCGGCGATGGCGGCGACGCCGGTCGCGGTCGTGGCCTCGCTGCTGCTGCCCAGGGACGGCGTCGGCTCGCTCACTTGGCCCGAAGTCGGGCGCCGGCTGCTGCGGGGCATGCTGCCCCTCGCCGAAGAACACGGCACAGCAATCGCCGGCGGTGACACCAACGTTTGGCCCGGCCGTCTGGCCGTCTCGATCACCGCCATCGGCAGCGTGCCGCCTGACGACGTGCTGACGCGGGCGGGCGCCCAGCCCGGGGACCGACTGCTAGTCACCGGTGAGCTCGGCGGCAGCATCGAGGGGCGCCACCTCAGCTTCTCTCCACGCGTCCGCGAGGCGCGCCTGCTCAACGAGCGTTACCCCCTCCACGCCGCGATGGACCTGTCGGACGGGCTCGCGATCGACCTGCACCGGCTCGCTGAGGCCTCGGGCGTGGGTGCTGTCGTCTCTGCCCGCGACGTGCCTGCCTCTCCAGCGGCCGAGCGCCTCGCCCTTGCCGCCGGCGGCGATGCGCTGGACTATGCTTTGACCGACGGCGAAGACTTCGAACTGCTCATCGCCGCGCCGCCCGACGCCGCGGCGGCGATCGTCCGGGAGCAACCCGTCGCGTGCGGCGTTACGGACATCGGCGGCGTCGTCGACCACGGCGTTTGGATCGATCGCGTGTCTGGCGGGCGCGTCGCGTTGCCGCCAAACGGGTACGAACACCGCTGACGCACTCAAGCCGCGGGAGAGAGTGGCGACCGGGTTCATGGCTCAGCGAACGCTAGAGATCGCGTCCGAGCACGAGACCGAGCAACTCGGTACTAGGCTCGCCGACGTGCTGCCGCCGGGGACGGTGGTCTCGCTCGTCGGCACGCTTGGCGCCGGCAAGACGCGGCTGGTGCAAGCGGTCGCGGCGGCCCTGGGCGAGCCCCGCGCGGAGGTAACGAGCCCGACGTTCGTGCTCGTCAATGAGTACACGACGGCCCGCGTTCCCGTCTATCATTTCGACGCCTACCGGCTCCGCGACGACGACGAGTTCCTGGCGCTCGGCCCCGACGAGTACTTCGAGTCGGACGGCCTCACCTTCGTCGAGTGGGGCGACCGCGTCTCCGCCTGCCTGCCCGCCGACGCCGTTCGCATAACGATCGACGTGCTCGAAGGCCAGCGCCGCCGCGTGACGATCGACGACCCGTCGGGGAGCCTCCGCTTGGCGTCGCTGTAACCGCGACCAATCGGACGCCACCCGGGGGGGCGTCCCTAGCGGGCACGCGTGTCGCAGGCTCAGTTGGCCCACAAAAGCTCAGTTGGCCCACAAAAGCTCAGTTGGCCCACAAAAAAAGAGGCAACGCCACCGGTCGGGCTGCTCCTACTGTTTTTGACCCTCCCAGCAGTCACTCCGGGGGTTTCAAAGCCGCTTGCACGGCTCAGTCTAAACGACTTACGACAAACCAGAGAGCAGGGTGCAACGCGCTGATCTTCACTCTAGCAAGTGAATCACCAAATCCCAGCACCATCTTTGGCCACGCCGTTTTGTGCCAGCAGGAACGATTTTTGGCCACCGCGCACCTTTGAGCAGCCGCTGCTTCTTAGCGCCCGCTAGCTTCGCTCGGGAAGATCGTGGCAAGCGGCAGTTGGATGCCGCCTAGCGGCGCCACGGTCAGGGTGTCGCTCGCGCCATGCAGGCTGGTGCGGGCGTAGGCGCCCGACGCCGGGGCGGTGAAGACCTGCACCTCGTTCCGCTCGGCGAGGACGATCCAGTACTCGTCGACGCCCGCCTCGGCGTAGAGGGACGCCTTCTGCTGATCGATCTGGTTTGACGTCACCGCGATCTCGATAGCGAGGGCGGCGGTCGCCGGGTGGGCGTCGCAATAGTCTACAGCCGAGCCTCGTACGACGGCGATGTCGGGTTCCGGTTCGGAGTCTCTTAGGGTAAGCGGCTGCTCCTGACGGATCAGCCAACCGGGGGGCAGTCCGTTACGGAGCCAGTCAACGAGGAGTTGAGCCAGAAGAGAGTGCCGTGGAGACTTCGTCATTTTATCAATCACCACGCCGCGGATGAGTTCGGTCTTCTGCTCGACGTGGCCCGACTCGCTCAGGCGGTGGTACTCATCGACCGACAGCCGCCACATCGCGGCGCGGACCTCCGGGACCTCGAGGATGTCGTTGGGCGTCGTTTCGATCGGCTCCATCGGCGGAAGCTCCCTCGGCGAAAGCCTTGGCGGGTACGTTAGTCGGCAGGCGGCGTGGACCGCGGGGTTGATTTATAGCCCGATTCTATCACAGCCCGCCGACGAGCTGCTGCCACATTGGCAGCCGACGTTGTGACGGCGGCTTCGGTCGGTCAGCGGAGGTCGCCCCCTTTTGAACGCGGAAACCGGCGAAACCACGAGCGAGCGCGGCTCAACGCCCGTTGGCATAGCGATTGCTCTTCTCGGTGCACGCTCCGGCGCTCTGCCAAAACCTGCGCGCCGACCGGCGACTGGCACACGGGGCGGTTTGCCTACTGCGCGACTGACATACCCGAGGGCACGGCGATCAAATCGTCGCGTGCCCCGCGATTTCCCCTTCAGGAGGTACTCCACGTGGCAAAACAGATGGTCTTCGAGGACGACGCCCGCAAGCCGCTGGCGGCAGGCGTCGGCAAGCTCGCCAAGGCGGTCCGCAGCACCCTCGGCCCGCGGGGCCGCAACGCCGTGCTCGACAAGGGGTGGGGCTCGCCCAAGGTGACCAAGGACGGCGTGACCGTCGCCGAGGATATCGAGCTGGACGACCCGTACGAGAACCTGGGCGCGCAGCTCGTTAAGGAAGCGGCCAGCAAGACCAACGACGTCGCTGGTGACGGCACCACCACCGCCACGGTGCTGGCCGATGGCATCTTCCGCGAAGGCCTGAAGATGATCGCCGCCGGGGCGGACGCCATGACCCTCGGCCGAGGCATCCAGAAGGCGGTCGCCGCCGTGAGCGAGGCGATCGGCAAGCTCGCCGACCCGATCGAAGTGAAGAACAAGAAGAGCCTGCAGCAGATCGCCACGATCGCGGGCAACAACGACCCGGCGATCGGCGCCGTGCTGGCCGACGCGTTCCAGAAGGTCGGCAAGGACGGCGTCATCACCGTCGACGAGGGCCGCGGCGCCGAGACGTCGGTCGAGGTGGTCGAGGGCATGCAGTTCGACCGCGGCTACCTGTCGCCCCACTTTGTCACGAACGAAGACGAGATGGAGGCCGAGCTCGAGAACTGCCTGGTGCTCGTTTACGAGGAGAAGATCTCGAGCGCCAAGCTGCTGGTGCCGATCCTCGAAGCGGTCTCCAAGGCGGCCAAGCCGCTGTTGATCATCGCCGAAGACGTTGACGGCGAGGCCCTCGCCACGCTGGTGGTCAATAAGATGCGGGGCATCGTCAACGTCTGTGCGGTCAAGGCCCCCGGCTACGGCGACCGCCGCAAGGCGATGCTCGGCGACATCGCCACGCTGACCGGCGGCAACGCCATCTTCAAGGACCTGGGCATCAAGCTCGACGGCGTCCAGCTGTCGGACCTCGGCAAGGTGAAGAAGGTAATCGTCTCGAGCGACAACACGACGATCGTCGGCGGCGCCGGCAAGAAGGACGCCATCCACGCCCGGGCCGAGCAGATCCGGGCCGAGGTCGAAGCGACCGACTCCGACTACGACCGCGAGAAGCTGCAAGAGCGGCTCGCGAAGCTCGCCGGCGGCGTCGCCCAAATCAAGGTGGGCGCCCCGACCGAGAGCGAGATGAAGGAACGC
>JBCCZD010000128.1:0-11382 GCA_039188275.1 Planctomycetota bacterium | reverse complement strand
GTTCGGTGGGGGGGCGTGCCTCGGCGCCGGGGCGTCGCTCCGCCGCGCGTCCGGCGTCTCGGTCGCGCCGTGGTCGGTGCGGGGGTTGGTGAGATTTTCGCACGCTCCGCTGGCGATGCTGGGGCCGGCGATAGCGTTGTCAACACTCGCGTGGACGCCGAAGCGTCGTCGTAGGGAGAACGGATGAGCAATCGCCTCGACCTCATGCCCGCCAAGGCCCGGCGCCGGCAGACCGCCAAGGAAGCGATCGCGCTGTGGTCGCGGGTGGGGTGCGCGGCCACTATCTTCGCCGCAGCCGCGGCGGGCGTCGAGCTGTGGAACGTGCAATCCGCGACCCAGGTCCGCAACGCCCTTGAAGCGCAGCACGCGCCGATCAAGCAGCTTCGGTCCGACATCATAAAACTGAAGGGGCAGGTCGCCGGGCTGACGGCCAACGAGAAGCTGGCGTTAGACCTGGCCACGAAGAAGTCGCTGGTGACACTTATCGGGAATCTTGGGCAGGCGGCCGCCTACGCTGGCGGCGACTTGTTTATCGAGTCGCTCGACTACACGCGCCGGCCGCCGGTCGCGACGGCGTCGGTCCAGAGCGTCCTGACCCTCGAGGGCGCCGCGCGGGACAACCTTGCGATCACCCGGTTCGCCGACCGCCTTAGGAAGTCGGGGCTCTTTAACGAGGTCCAGCTGACGTCGACGGGCTCCCGGGTGCTGGCGTCGCAGCCGGTGACAGCATTCGAGCTCGAATGCGCCTTCTAGCAAGCCAACGACAGGATTCATGCAACCCACGCAACCCCTCCATCCGAAACTATTCCTAGTCCTCGCGCACAGCCTGGGCCTGCTGGCGACTGGGCTCGTGCTAGCAGCGGCTTACGCGTTCGGCTACCGCCCGCTGCTTACGCAGCAAGAGGTTTGTGAACACCGCACCGAGCAGCTGCGTGGGCTGCTGAACAACGCCATCCAAGTCCGACGGGCCCACGTCCAATTGACCAAGGAGTTTGAAGACCTCAACGCCCGCGTCGCCCGATCCGCGGCGCTGACCCCCACGGACGCCGAAGAGTCTCAGTTCCTTGCCGATGCGACACGCATCGCGGGCGAATCGGGGCTGGTGATCGAGGACTACCGCCGCGGCCAGACACGCCACCTCGCCACGCATTCGGAACTGAACCTGACCCTCAGCGCCCGAGGCGGCCACGACGGTATCTGCCGATTCCTGGCGTCGATGGAGCGGCTGCCCCGGGCTAAGCAGATCACGGAACTAAGCGTCTCGTCCTCCGACCGGACAACCGACTACCCCTTCGAAGTCGCTTACACCCTCTACTTCGGACTCAAGGCGGGCGCGACGCGCCCCGCTGCGGACGCAGCAAGATGAGCACGCAACGCAAAGCGGTAAGAAAACAGGGCGTCTCGAAAGCCAAGATCGCGCTGGTCGCTGTTCTCGGCCTGACGCTGGTACTTGTCTGGGGCAACGCTTTCGTGGGGGGGGGCGGCAAGCCGGTCGCGAAGCGGCGCGAGCGACCGCGGCGTTCGGCGGACGCGGCCGCCCGCCCGGCGGCGATCCAGCCGGGTACCGGGCTAGAAGACAGCCGGGCGGTGGCCGTCGATTGGCCCGCGATGCCCCTGCCCGAAGCGGTGCTGAACGACCCGTTCGCTAAGCCCCCCTGGGCGCGGCGGAAGATCGAGGAGAGCCAGAGGAGTGCCGCCGACAAAAACGGGGCTGGCGGCATGCCACTCGCCGCCGCCGAGGCGACCATGATCGTCATCTCCGGCGAGTCCCGGGTAGCGACCGTCGAAGGCCGCGAACTCCGGATCGGCGACACGCACGAGGGTTTCGAAGTCATCGACATCACGAGGCGGGGGGTTGTCTTCGCCAACGCGGTCGACGGCGGCCGGGCGGTTCAAAACTAGTTGCGCAACGGGGGGACAAGTGTCGGTGGACCCCACCGGCCGAGGACGGTGAAGCAGGACGCTCGTAATTCTGACCGCGGGAGAATTGGCGCCGCTTGCCGGTGTGCCAGGCTCATCGTCTGCCTGGTGCTTGCCGGAGCGGGCGAAGTCAGCGCGCAGCCGCCGCCCGGCGTGGGTGGCGCTGCCGGCCCGTCGCTCCCGTCCCCGTCTCTGCCGTCGATAATGACCGGCGCGCTCGGCAAGCTGATGGAGTCTGTCGGAACCGGGGCCGAGACACTGCCCGCGCCGGGCGGCCTCCCCGCGACAGCCCCAAGCCCCGCCGCGCGGAAGAGCTTCACCATCCCGCTGGCTGGCTCGCCCGACGAGTCGGCGATCCGCGTCGGCAACGAGAACGGACTCATCTCGTTGGCGGTGCGCGACGCGCCGCTCCGCCACGTATTGGCGATGATCGCGGACGCGCGGGGGCTGAACCTCGTCTACGCTTCGTCGACCGACGTGCCCGTGACCGCCACGCTTGACCGCGTGCCGATCGAGCAGGCGCTCGATTCGCTTCTGTCGGCGAGTGGCTACACCTGGGCACGCAGCGGCGACATCATCTACGTCACCAGCCTCACCGCCGCCGAGGCGTTGCCGCCCGATGTGCAGGGCCGGCGTGTGGCGGTGATCGAGCTCGACTTCGCGTCGGCGGTCGACATCGACCAGACCGTCAAGGGACTGCTCTCGCCGGTCGGCAAGTCGTGGCTAACCGAGACGCTCTCGTCCGACAACCGGCGTACATCCGAGAAGATCGTTGTTGAAGACCTGCACCCGTACGTCTCGCGGATCGAGCAGTACATCGCCCAGGCCGACCAGCCACCCCGGCAGGTGTTGATCGAGGCCCACATCCTTCAGGTTGACCTCAGCAACGACAAGCGGGCGGGCGTCGACCTCCAGGCCATCACCCGGGCGTCGGGCGCCCGGATCACGCTCCGGTCGGCGGGGCTCGCCAACGCCGCGGCTTCGCCCGGGTTTTTTATCGAGGCGACCGGCGGCGACCTGTCGCCGGTGATCGAGGCGCTCATCTCGACCACCGACGCAAAGGCCCTCGCCACGCCGCGTATCCTGGCGATCAACGGACAAGACTCCCGCATCCAGATCGGCGAGCAGCTCGGCTTCCGCGTTACGACGACGACTCAGACCAGCACGCTCGAGAGCGTCGAGTTCCTCGACGTCGGGGTCGTGCTGACCGTAACGCCGCGGATTACCCGAGACGGCCGCGTCCTGATGCGGATCAAGCCGGAGGTCTCAAGCGGCTCGGTCAACCCCGACACCGGGCTGCCCGAGGAAGAGACGACCGAGCTCGAGACCGACGTGCTGCTGTCGAGCGGCCAGGGCATGGTGATCGGCGGGCTCATCCAGGAACGAGACAGCACCAGCGTCAGCAAGGTGCCGCTGCTGGGCAGCGTCCCGTACGCTGGGTTCTTCTTCCAGCGGCGGCAGGTCGTGAAGTCCAGGAGCGAGATCATCGTGGCGCTGGTGCCGCACGTCTTGCCGCACACGCCGGTGCAGATGGCGAGGAACAGCCACGAGGTGCGCCGTGTGTGCACACCGCTGCTGCACGGGCCGCTGTGCCGCTACCCCCGGCCGAGCGAGCCGCGGCTGAGCGACGTTATGCGGGAACACCCGCCGTGGGCCTGTTCGCACGACGAGGCCTGCTGCGGGCCGCCCGCGTTGCCGGTTTGGGCGACGCTCCGCCGGCTGCCCCCGGTTGAGCATGAGTTCCCCGCCCCGTGCGAGACGTGCGAACCGCCCGGGGTCGCGAACCGGCGCCCGTTCGCGCCCCCGCGCTTAGTTGAACGCCCAACGGCGCCGGCGATTAGGTGATCCAGACCCGCAGTCGAACAGGAGCGTTCCGTGCCTAACCATCTCGACTTGCCCGACGACCTGAATCGCTTGATCGAGAAGCGTTCGGGCGAAGACCGCCGTGCCGAAGAGTCCGAGCAAGTCCGCAACGACCGGCGGCTGGCGGAGCGCCGGGGCGAAGACGCCGACGCGCCGGGCGATCAGGGGTCGGACCAGATCGCCGAACCGTAGCGCCAGCCGAGCGGTGGCGTCCCGGTGGCGCGCTCCACCGGGAAGTGTCGGCGCCCGGTCGCTTGCTGGAGCTGGTCACGCAAGGGATCGAACTGCCGCAGGCTGACGGGCGCCGAAGCCTCGAACCTGCCTTGCCCGTAGACACCGAGCGACGCGTGCACCACGGCGTCCGAGCCAAGCCGCCAATCGGCGGCTGGTTCGACGCCTTGAAACGCGAGGCGGTAGCACGCCGCGCCGGTGGCCGCGTCGAAGTCGCTGGGCGACACCGGCTGAGACCAACGCCCGACTTCTCGAAATGCGTGCCGGTGGCGGCTGACCTGACGCACGCCTAAGAGCTTGATCGTCAACTCGCCGCGGACGGAGGCCGGCCCCCCGAGCCGCGTGGCGGGGGCGATGCCAACCTCGATGCCATCGGCCTGAGCGTCGGCGTCGAACTGTCCGACACGGGCCGCGACTTCAAGCCTGGCGACTTGATCGCCGTGATTCAACGTGGGTGCGTGCCCAGCTACAGGGGCAGCCGGCATCCGCTCGATCGGTCCAACCAGCACCGACAGCGACGATCGGCCGCTGACTTCGCCTGTGAGCCGCGAAGCCAACAACTCGGGCGCGACGCGTTCCCCGTCGACCAACGCGGCAACCACCGCGGACCAGGGAACCGAGAACGCCAAGGAGAGGTTCGCCTCGTCGCGGCGTAGCCAAAGGTTGTCCGCGTCGGTCCGTGTGTCAGCGACGCCGCGGTGAAGCAAGCCGTCAACCGTTGTCACGGCAACCTCGGCGGCGACCGCAGTCTCTGCGCCGAGCGTGGCGATCAGCACGGTCGCGCTGGCGATGAGGGGCAGGCGAAGCGGCATGCGGGGCGTCCTGGTGTGCAGGGCTGGGGTTGCAGAGGCCCGTCGCAACCGCCGTGCCGGGCCATGCAAAGCTGCGAAAACCGCAGCGCACGCGGCGTCGACCGGTGCAAGGCGTGTCGTGTTTGGGCAGCGCGTTGCCGATTAGCAACGCGGCGCCCGCCGCGGGGTGGGTCCCCCCCGCCGACGCTCGACAGCGTGCCGAGTACACTGGTAGCAGCCGCCGACCCTCGCCGCCGTCGCACCACTCCGCACCCCCCCGGGCACGCCGCTTGACCGCTGCTCCGCAGACCCTGCTCGTTACCGGCGGCGCCGGTTTCATCGGGAGCAACCTCGTTCGGATGCTCTTGGCGGAGACCGACGCGCGGGTCGTGAACCTCGACCTGCTGACCTACGCCGGTCGGCTTGAGTCGCTCGGCGTGGTGCAAGACCACCCTCGGCACGAGTTCGTCCACGGCGACATCGCCGATGCCGCGTTGGTCGGCGAACTACTCCGGTCGCGGCGGCCGGCCGCGGTGCTGCACCTCGCGGCTGAATCGCACGTCGACCGGTCGATCGAGGGGCCCGCCCCCTTCATCACAACCAACGTCCTCGGCACCGGCGCCCTGCTCAACGCGTGCCTGGAGTACTGGTCGGAAGCGGCGGCGGGCGAGCGCGGTCGCTTTCGGTTCCTGCACGTCTCGACCGACGAGGTGTACGGATCACTCACCGCAGCCGCCGCCCCCTTCACAGAAACAAGCCGCTACGACCCAAGCTCGCCGTACGCGGCTTCGAAGGCGGGTTCGGATCACCTGGTGCGAGCCTTTGCCCGCACGTACGGGCTGCCGGCGATCGTCACCAATGCGTCGAACAACTACGGCCCGTACCAGTTTCCGGAGAAGCTGATCCCTCTGATGACGCTCCGAGCGTTGGCGGGCTTGCCGCTGCCGCTCTACGGCGATGGCCTGCAGGTGCGGGATTGGCTGCACGTCAAAGACCAGTGCCGGGCGTTGATCACGGTGCTCCGGCTCGGCCAACCGGGCGGGTCGTACAACATCGGCGCCGGCGCCGAGCGGACCAACCGCCAAGTTGTCGAGTCGATCTGCCAGGCGGTGGATGGCATCGTCGAGGGGCGCCGCGACGGGGAGACCAAGAAGCTGATCCGCCTTGTTGCCGATCGCCCCGGACACGACCGCCGCTACGCGATCGACGCGACACGGGTCCGCGGGCTTGGCTGGCGGCCGAGCGAGTCGTTTGAGGAGGGCGTCTCGCGTACGGTCCGGTGGTACGCCGACAACGAAGCGTGGGTCGCGGCGGCGACGCGGGGCTTTGATCTCGGACGGCGTGCCGGCTTGGGTCCCAATTCCGGGGCAGCGCCCTCCGCAAGCGGCGGGTGAGCCGGGCGAGCTAAACCAGAAGCGAGCGGCCGATTCGACGGTCGACAGACCGCCGCCTCATTCGTGGCGGAGCGCTACGATCGGGTCGAGCTTGGCGGCCCGCGTCGCGGGGTAGACGCCGAACAAGACGCCGACGACCGCCGAAATCGCAAAGGCGAGCGGGATCGACCACGTGACGAGCTGCGGCTCGAGGTCGCGGATCAACTCGGGCAGCGAGCTCATCTGCAAGGGGAACAGCCGCTCCATCCCCGCCCGGGCCCAGCCGGTCAAAAGGGGGCAGCAAACGCCGCCGAGGACCCCGAGCACGCCGCCGACGATCGACAGCACGACGCTCTCGCTCAGGAACTGCGCCACAATGTCCTTGCGCTTGGCGCCCAGCGCTCGGCGGATACCGATCTCGCGGGTCCGCTCCGTAACCGTCGCCAGCATGATATTCATGATGCCGATCCCACCAACCACCAAAGAGATCGCGGCGATCATGCCCAAGAAAATGATGAACATGAGCTGCGTTGTACGGGCCTGGATCAGCAGCTCAAGCGGCACCGTGATGCCGTAGTCTTCCATCGTGTGGTGCGCCGCGACGGTTTCTCGCACGACGTCGGCCGTCGCGAGCACCAGGTCTTTGTCGGCGACGCGGAGCGAGATCTGACTCACCTCGACGAGGTCGCGCTGGAACAGCGACGGCTTCCTCGTGACGATCATGTCACCGATGCGGCGCCAGAAGCTCGTGATCGGGATGTAGACGTCCGACGAGAAGTCTTCGGCCGCGAACGAGCCGCCCACCCCGGCGGTTGGCGCCTTGGGCTGAGCGACACCGATCACCCGGTAGAACTCGTCGCCCACCATGACCGCTTCGCCGAGCGGGTTGCCGGTCGGGAAGAGCGCTTCCGCGACGCCAGCCCCAAGGACGCAGACGTTCCGTTCCTTAGCCAGGTCGATGTCGCTCAGGAATCTGCCGGACGCCAGCTTGAGACGCAGCACCTCCGGGTACTCGGGCGTTGAGCCAACCAGTCGGCCCTCCAGACGGCGGGTCTTGTAACGCAGCTCGCGCTCGATCTCACGGATCGGCAGGGCGGTCTCGATGGACGGGATCGTCGTGACGAGGCGTTCGTAGTCGCTCCGAGTAAGGCCATAGCCGCTGCCGTCGAAGTCGTCCCCGGTCGGCTTGATCGTCCGGAGGATGATGTTCCTGGCGCCGAGGTTGGCGATCTGCTCCTGAGAAGCGCGGCTGATGCCTTCGCCGATCGCGAGGAGCCAGATAACGCTCGCCACGCCGATGAGGATGCCCAGCACCGTAAGCCCGGAGCGGAGCGGGTGCAGCAGCAGGCTCTTCATGCTCAGGACGAGCGTCTTGCCCCACTGCATGGCTACGCCCGCCTGGTGTCGGACAGGAGCCGGCCGTCGCGGAGGACCAGCGTGCGCCGCGTCTGCTCGGCGACCTCGTCCTCGTGGGTCACCATGACGAGCGTCCGCCCCTCCTCGTTGAGGCTCGCCATTAGCTCCAGGATCTCGTTGGTCGTCGCGGAGTCGAGGTTGCCGGTCGGCTCGTCGGCGAGGATAAACCGTGGGTCGTTGGCCAGGCTCCGCGCGATCGCCACTCGCTGCTGCTGCCCGCCCGAGAGCTGGTTGGGGCGGTGCCCCAGCCGATCGGCGAGCCCTACCCGCTCGGCCAGCGCCTCGCAACGCTGCCGAGACTCCCGTCGGAACCGCCCGCTGTAGTACAGCGGCAATTCGATGTTCTCAACGACCGAGAGCGCCGGCAGCAGGTTAAACGACTGGAACACCATGCCGAGCCGCGTCGAGCGAACCTCGGCGAGCTGGTCGTCCGACATCGTCGCGACGTTGACGTCGCCGAGATAGAAATCGCCCGAGGTGGGTCGGTCGAGGCACCCCAGAAGGTTTAGGAGGGTGCTCTTGCCGGATCCCGAGGGGCCCATGATCGACACGTAGTCGCCCAGGGGGACGTCGAACGTGACGCCCCGCAACGCGTGGACGGCGCCGTCGCCGAGCGCGTAGGTCTTCGTCAGGTCCTCGACGCGAACCGCGAAGGCGGTCTCCGTGGAAACCATGGCGATCAGCCACCTTTGCGGCTTGCGCCGAACAGGCCGCGGGCGGCGATGCTCGGCTCTGCCGGGGGGCCAACCGGCGAGGGGGCAGCCGGTTCGGAATCCGCTGGCGGGTCGGGCAACGAGACAAGGTCGACCAGCGCCCGCGGGTTGACCGCCACGCGGTCGGCGACTTCAAGCCCCGACTCGACGACGACAAAGCTGTCGTTCGATACGCCGCAGCGGACGGGTCGGGCTTCAAGGGCTCCGCCCGCCGATTGCACGAAGCAATAGTCTTCGCCGGCGTGGTCGTAAATGGATTGCACCGGCGTCATAATCACGCCGGGAAGGAAAACCGATCGGATCGTGACCGACGCGGTCATGCCGCTCCGCAGGTCGCTGGTCTGGTCGTTGATGCGCACCAACGCCTTGTACTCTTTGACATTGGCCTTACGCCAGCCCGACGGCTCGGCGTACTGGTTGACCTTCTCGACTTCGCCGGCGAGCAGCACGCCATCGGCGCCGATCGGCGACACCACGGCGGGCATCCCCGGCTGGATGTGCTGCACCAGGGCCTCGTTGACGTTCATCTCAACCCGCATCCGCGTCAGTTCGGGCAGGGTGAGGATGACCTGGCGTTCGCGGATGAGCGCCCCCTCTTCAACGACGAAGTCGTTGTTGCCGCGGCGGTCGCGTTGGTGGGCGTACTTCACTACCCCCGAGCGCGGTGAGGTGATCACGCACAGTTTTAGCTGGTCGTCGATCTCGGCGAGCTTGCCGATCTCGAGGCGGTGGCTGTTCTTTTGACCCTCCCACTTCGCTTTAGCGATCAAGATGTCGCTCTCGAGCTGCTTGAGCATCTTCGCTTTGGTGAACTCTTCGAGTACACGCAGCTTTGTCCTCGCGGCGTCCGCTTCCTTCCGCGCCTTATCGACCGCGAACGTATCCGCCGGTAGTTGCAGCTCGTTGACGTACCCTTTCGCCGCCAGCTTCTTGCTGTAGGCGAGGTACTCAATTGCCCTGCTCTGGTTCTCTTCGGCGACGAACAGCTCACTCTCAAGCGTCTCCCGCTCCTGGACGAACGTCCCCTCGAGGTACTCACGCCTTGCGATCAACGCTGTCTCGTACAGGTTGCGTGCCTCGACGACCATCGCGCCAATCGTGTTGACGGCAATCTGCTGGAGCACGCGCTCTTCCTGCAGCGCCGAAGAGTCGAGCTCGACCAAGAAGTCCCCCTCTTCGACCAAGGCCCCCTCGGGGACGATCCGCAGGATCGCCAAGCCCGGCTGATTCTTTGTCTTCACCCCGGACCGCACTTCGGTGTTGCCGGCGGACTCGATCTCGCCGCGTTCGGTGATCGCGAGCTCGAAGTCACCCCGCTCGACATCGTGATAAATCGCTAACCCAATGCCTGCCGCGCCTGGTGACAGTCGGCCGAAGAGCGACTGGTAGTTGATCAGCGCCAAGGCGCCCAACAAGGCGAGCACGGTCAATATGCCCAGGGCAACGCCGCCACGGTGGGGGCGAACGGAGCGTCGGCGAGGGCTGCGGGGGGGGATCTTCATGAACCGAGTATAGACCGCACGGGCCACAAACGCCCAGTCAGGACGTGGTCGCGTTCGGACCGCCGGGCTTTCTGGCGGTACGATAAACCAGTGCACTTGTTATCGTTCGGCCGCGTCAGGGCGTGGGTAGTCGGCGGACCTTGATGGATTTCGCTACGGCATCGTAGCTGACCGGCACGACCATCGGGTCGCCTTCGAGCGAGGGTGCTGGGCCTTCGAGCGGCGGCGAAAGCGTCAGATCGGGGGTGAATTCCAGCCCGGCGCCCGGGAACTCGGGTGGGGTTTCTACCCGCGGCGGCGTCGGGGCCGCGGCGTCACGAAATGGCTCTACCGGCCCGGGCTTGAGAGCCCGGGGCAAGACCGGAGCCGCCTGAATGTCCGACGGGAGCCTTTCCGGGCCCCCCGGTGACGGGCAGGGGACTGCGGTCAAGAAGTCCTTGAGCGGCAACGCCAGCGGGATCCGCTGGCCCGCCGCGTCGAGTTCCATGAGCCCCAGGTTGAACTCGAGGCTAAGGAGCTGCACCTGGTTGTTGACCCAAACACTCAAGAAGTCGTTCTGGACGCTCAACAAGTCCGCCAGGGCGTCAACCAAGTCGCGTGCCGTGGTGCTGCTGAGCTGCGTCTCTTCGCCCGGCTTCGGCGGCTCGGACAGGCGGAGCTGCGTCAGGTCGACCTGGGTGATGGCCACCAACACCGCTTGGCGGCGGAGCTCGAGGTTGACTTCATTCAGCCGCACCTGCCGCAGCGTGCCCCGCAGCCCTTGGAAGACGCGGTCTACGAACTGGTAGTAGGTCCGCCGGGCCTGCTGGAACTCGATCAGCGACTGGCGATAAACGTTCCGCTCGCTCAGCCGCGTGAGCGGGCCGTCGAACTCTAGCCCGACCCGCAAGCGGCCGTTGGTGTCTCGCAGCCGGAACGGGTTGTCACCAACGTTGCCCAAGTCGCCGCTGAAGGTGAGGTCGACGTCGCTGCGCAGGTCGTTGGCGTTGAAGTTGATCAGCCGCCACGAGTCGACAAGCGCCGACCGAGAGTTCTTGATGTCCCGCCGGTAGAGCAAGGCGATCGCCAGGGCGTCGTCGTCCGAGAGGTCTGTCGGCTCGATATCGATCTTGTCGAGCCGCGCGCGTGCCTGCACCAGCGAGAGCTCCAGCAGAGCCGCCGCGAGTGCGTCCAACCGCTCGGCGACCGCCGTGCTGTCGCCCGGTGGTTTCGACGGGTCGACCAGCCCCATGATACGCCCGGTGATTGCGTCGAGGTCGACGCGGACCTGCTCGACCCGCTCGTCGAAGCGTTCGGGAGCTAGCGACGCGACGTCGATTTCCGCGTTGAGCAGGTCACTGCGATCAGCTAACAACGCGAGGTGTTCTCGGCGAGCGGGGCCGGCTGCGAGGAGCTCTTGATACTCTTGTTGAACAACCTCAAGCGCCGACGCGGCACGCACCGACAGCTCGGCCAGCCGCTCTTCTGTTGAGGGCTCCGCGGCGCCGGCGGGCGCGGCGCCGTCCGCCGGAGGCCCGGGGATCGACTCTGCCGGCGGGCCAAGCGGAATGACTTCGGCGTCCTCCGCGGCGGT
>JBCCZD010000127.1:0-11409 GCA_039188275.1 Planctomycetota bacterium | reverse complement strand
GAGAGAGAGAGGGAGGGAGAGAGAGAGAGACCGGAGTCGGCCGAAACTGGCCTGTACTCATGCCGATTTTAGGCCAGATGGACCAGGCCCACGTTTGAAGTTCTTATAGGGTTCCATGGCAAAGCATAAAACCAATGGAATTTAACGACAAAAACTCGACGTGATAAACACCTTTACTTTTACCTAAAGTACATTTTCGGGCTTTTCTGAGTCAGTACCCGAGTCAGTATTTTTCGAGTTGTACAAAAATAATGGTGATAAGTCTTAGCCTCTTCATTAGCAGCATATATTTGGAATGATAACAAGCTATAGTATATAAATGCTGCCCACTGCCCACTGCCCACTGCCCACTTCTCATGCGCTGGTTCTGGGTCGATCGCTTTACGGAGTACGTCGCCGGGTCGCACGCGACCGCGGACAAGGGCGTCTCGTTGGCGGACGACTTCATGCACGACCACTGGGAAGGCTACCCGGTGATGCCCAACTCGCTGATCGCCGAGGGCATGGCGCAGACGTCCGGCCTGCTGGTCAGCGAACTCTACGGGTTCAAAGAGCTGGTCGTGCTGGCCAAGTTCACCAAGCTAGAATTCGACGGACTGGTGCTGCCGGGCCAGACGATCACCTACCGGGCCGAGATCGGCCACCGCAAGGAAATCGGCGCCCAGGCGAGCGTTGTCGGCTCGGTGGAGGGGCAGCAGCGGGCCCACGCGGAGATCTTCTTCGCCCGGCTCCAGAACGACTCCGGCCCCGACAGCCCGCTGCCCGACCGGCTGTTCGACCCCGACGACCTGTGCCACTGGCTGCACATCACCGGCGTCTTCCGGGTGGGCGTCCGCGAGGACGGCTCGCGGATGGCGCCCACCGACTACGGCCTGCCGGCTTATGGGTAGTGGGCGGTCGGCAGCCGGCAGTGGGCATTAGCGCGCAAGCGGCTGCCACACACCCGACGACTGTCGACAACTCACCGCCCACCGCCTATTGCCCACCGCCTACCGCCTACTGCCCACTCAATTGCTATGCGAAACCGTGTTGTCGTCACCGGAGTCGGCTGCGTCACCCCGCTGGGGACGACGGTCCCCGAGCTGTGGGCCAACCTGCTGGCCGCCAAGAGCGGCGTCGGCAAGACCACGCTGTTCGACGCCGCGAACTTCCCGACCAGCATCGCCGCGGAGGTGAAGAACTGGTCGGTCGCCGACGTTGGCGAAGACCCCGCGGTGTGGGAGAAGCGGGGCCGGCACACCCGCTTCGCCGTCGGCGCCGCGAAGCAGGCGATGGAGGACTCCGGCCTGGCCGACCCCGCCCTCCGAGCGGGCGGCGACCCTACCCGGTTCGGCGTCTACCTCGGCGCCGGCGAGGGGCAGCAAGACTTTGACGCGTTTAGCGCGATGATGGTGGCGTCGGTCCAGGACGGCGAGTTCGACCTCGCGAAGTTTGTTGAGGAGGGGCTCGCCAAGCTCGACCCGTACGCCGAGCTCGAGCAGGAGCCCAACATGCCCGTGGCGTACGTCGCGTCGATGTTCGGCGCGGAGGGCCCCAACCTCAACTGCCTGACCGCCTGCGCCGCGAGCAGCCAGGCCATCGGCGAGGCGACCGAGATCATCCGCCGGGGCGACGCCGACCTGATGCTCTCCGGCGGCGCCCACAGCATGATCCACCCGTTCGGCGTCACGGGCTTCAACCTGCTGACCGCCCTCAGCGAGCGGAACGACGAGCCCGAGCGGGCCAGCCGCCCCTTCGACCTGCACCGCGACGGCTTTGTGCTCGGCGAGGGGGCGTCGATGCTGCTGCTGGAGGAGTACGAGCACGCCAGGGCACGCGGCGCCCAGGTCTACGGCGAGGTGCTCGGCTACGGCGCCACGGCCGACGCCTTCCGCATTACCGACACCCACCCCGAGGGCCGCGGCGCCACGAGCTGCATCAACATGGCGTTGGCCGACGCCGCGCTCAACGCCGAGGGCATCGACTACGTCAACGCCCACGGCACCAGCACGGCGGTGAACGACAAGGTCGAGACGCTCGCCCTCAAGCAGGCCCTCGGCGAAGACGTGGCCCGCAAGCTGCCGGTGTCGAGCACCAAGAGCATGACCGGTCACCTCATCGCCGCGGCGGGCGCCACCGAGGCGATCATCTCCCTCAAGGCGATCAAAGACGCCGCCGCGCCGCCGACCATCAACTACGAAACACCCGACCCGAACTGCGACCTCGACTACGTCCCCAACGAAGCCCGCGACGTGCCGATCAAGACGGTGCTGAGCAACAGCTTCGGCTTCGGCGGTCAGAACGTCACGCTGATCCTCGGGGCGGTCTGAGGCACGGCCTACGGCGACCACACCGGTTGGCCGACGCGGCGACGTTTGCCGTGCTGCCCGTTGCTCTCTCTCGGACGGTTTGCAGCCGCCCGAGCGATCCCCTACAAAGCAGTAGGGGTAGCCCAGGGAACGACCGAGGCCGCGATGCTCTTCCGCCGCGAACGCGCAACCACGCCGACGCCGAACCCGTACGCGGCGCCCGAGGCGGTCGAGGCCCGCCGGCCGCACGTGCCGGCCGTGGCGGGGCACCCCCGCACAAAAGACGCGCCCGCCAACCCGTGGGTTAGCATCTGGCTTGCGCCCCGAGACACGATCTGGCGAATCGTCAGCACCGACCCCACCAAACGGGTGTTTCTGCTCGCCGCAGCCGGCGGAGCCATCCTGTCCGCCGCCGCGCTGCTCTCGGTGCTCGGCCCAAGGGCCCCCGAGCTGCTCTTCGGCGGCCTGCTGGCGTCGGTCGTGTTTGGCGCCTTGCTGGGCGTGGTCCTCTGGTTGCTCGGCTCGTTCCTCTGCCGAGCCACGGGCGCTTGGCTCGGCGGGCAGGCGACGCTGGCCGAAGTGCAGGCGGCCTACGCGTGGGCTCAAGCGCCGCTGTTCGCGGCGGCGCCGTTTGTCGCGGCCGCAGCGCTGATGTTCCACTTCAACGATGACGCGGACAGGCTGCTCGGTCCGTACGGGACCACGGCGGTTCTGATTGCCACCGCAGCCGCCGTGTTGGTCATCGGCGCCTGGTCACTGGTAATCCTCTGCAAGGTGGTGGCGGAGGTAAACCACTTCTCGGCGTGGCACGGCCTGGCCACGGTCCTCCTGGCTTGGGCGGTCTTGATTGGCCCGCTGCTGGGGGTCGCCGCGGTGGTTCGCTGGTCCGCCGGCTGACCTGTTAGCCCACAGCAGGGCAGCCTTTCGATTCGACAGGCGTTTGCACGCGAGTTCGGCTGGCCGTAAAACTTGGCAGATTGAAACCGCCACCCACAGCCTATCGGGGCAGCCATGTCTTTCGGCAACGACTCCTTTAGCGACCAAGCCGGCCGCAAGCCGACCAAAGGCGTTCCGCCAAACCCCTACGCGGCGCCGCAAGCGATCGAGGAGGAGGGCGTCCGCGTGCCGACGCCAGCGGGCGAGATGGACCTCAACCCGTGGCTGAGCATCTGGACCAAGCCGCGGGCGACGATCCGACAACTCATCAATACCAACGGAGCCCAGCAGGCTCCCTTGGTCGTCGCGCTCGCCGGCGCAGCGAACGGCCTCAGCAATGCCCAAAGCGCGGTCGCGGGGGCTGGCTTCGCCGGCGCCATCATTGGAGGGGCGATTGCCGGCGTGGTGATTGGGTTCTTGGTGTGGTTGCTGTTCTCTTGGCTGATCAAGATCACGGGCGTGTGGATCGGCGGCTCCGCTACCCTCTCAGAAATGCGGACCGCTTACGCGTGGGCCCAGGTACCTTCCATCTGGGCGGCCCCGCTCAGCATTGCCCTCCTGATCGCGGGCGGCGGAAACCCCGACCAAGCGCTGGCAGGCAATCCCCAGCTCGCGATCGTGTTCAGGGCGGTTGGCTCAACGATGATCGTGATCGGTGTCTGGTCGCTGGTGGTGATGTGCAAGGCGGTTGGCGAAGCTCACCTGTTCTCCGCCTGGCACGGGCTGGGAGCGATCATCCTCGCTGGCTTGGTATTCACGGGAGCCATGATGGCGATCTTTGTGCCGATCATGGTCCTCGTCGTCGCGAACAGCTAGCCGCCCGAGCCAAACGTCCAGGCCCAACGAAACCAGCCGCCCTGGCGCTTCCGTGCGCCGCGGCGGCTGGTAGGCGTGAGTCCGTTCACGCATGGCCGGTTGGTTTGATCGCGGCCGTCTCGCGACGCGGCTCAGCGGCAGCCGTAGGCCCCGTTCGGGCCGAGCGGCGGCGGGTTCTTCATCAGGAAGTCGCGCGGACCCTTCGTCGTGTAGTAGGGGTAGGCGACCTGCGCGCCGGCCGGGCCGGGCGTGAAGTCGTAGGCGCTGTCGCCGGGCCCCAGCGGGCACGTGCTGGGGCTGCCGCCAGCGCGGTCGAACAGGCCGCACCGGCCGTTGCCGCAACCGCCCTGACCGCAGCCGCAGCCTTCGCTGCAACTTGGTCCGCAGCCGCACGAAGGTCCGCACTCTTCGCAGCCGCAGCAGGGCTCGGGGCAGGCCGCGCAGCCGTTACCGCAGGCCGAGCCACACCGGGTGGCCTGGCAGCCGACGCTCGACGCCAGCAGCGCAGCCGCAACCGCGGCAATCAATAATCGCATCAGAATTCCCCCCCAGGAATCTCGCCCGCGTCGATCTAGTTAGAGCCGGGCTCGCCAGAGCCGCCGACCGGGCAGGTCGTTTGTCTTGTACCCGTAGCCCTGGTATCGGCGGTACAATCGGCAGAATTGAACCTTTCGCCCCAACCGCGCCGCCGGCCATGCCGCCCCGCAAGCTCCCCTCGCTCCGCAAGCCCGAGCCGTTCCCAGACGACCGAGACGACGCGGCCAGCACACCGCCTATGCCGGCCGACCCGGCGCCCCGCCGCGGCGGGCTGCCACGATTCGGCACTCGGATGCTGCTGCTGTTGATGCTGGTCGGCGCGGTCGCGGCCGCCACGATGGGGGGCGTCCGCAACTCCGCCAATCGCGAGTTCTACGTGGTGTTCGCCCTCGCGGCGCCGCTGGCTTTGCTGGTCCTGGTGGGCGTTTTCTATGAAGTCGTGCGGCGGCGACGCTAGCACCGTCTCGAGTGAGCAACCTCTTATTGGACCTACCGGGTCGTTGTGCTAGAACCGGCGCCGCGCGGCACGGATGCCGTTACTTCGGGCAGCAGGCGGGTCTGCACAACAGCAGCTCGACGCGAGGCACGGATGCATGAGCGACTCCGCATGAGCAACTTCTCTCGGGCCCTTGGCCTGGCTCTCCATCATAAACTTGGCGTCGCCGCGTGCCTCGCGACGTCGCTCCTGATCGCCGTCCTGTGGGCCGGCAACCTGGTGGCGGTCTGGCCGATTGTCGACGCGGTGATGCGGGACATGTCGGTCCCCGAGTGGATCGACAGCATGATCGCCGAAGACCGCGGGGCGATCGCGCGGCTCGACGCGCGCGGCTCGGAGCTGGCGAAGCTGCTCCAATCGGCCGGCGGCGCCGACCGACCACGCCTGCAGCAGGAGCTCACGCAAACACAAGACGACCTGGCCTCCTACCGGTGGCAGGTCGGTTGGCGTGAGTGGCTAAAACCACTGGCGGACCGCTGGCTGCCGACGACGCCGTTCGAGACGCTCGGCTGCGTCTGCGTCTTTGTCGTCGTCGGCACGCTGCTGAAGAACGTCTTCCGGGTGCTCAACGCCCTGCTGGTTTCTCGGGTGAGCTTCCTGACGACGCTCGCCCTGCGGAACGAGTACTACCGCAGCGTGCTGCGACTCGAGCTCTCGGCGTTCAGCGGCGACGGCCGGGGCGACCTGATGAACCGCTGCACCACGGACCTGACCGCGGTCGGCGGGGGCCTGCAAGCCGTGTTCGGCTCGGCCCTGCGGGAACCGCTGAAGATGGTAGCCTGCTTCGTCGGCGCCGCGTACTTCAGCTGGCGGTTGCTGCTGCTGACCATCGTCATCGTCCCGGTCGCGGTCGTGGTCATCCGCTGGCTCGCCAAGGCGGTCAAGCGGGCTAACCGCCGGGCGCTCGAAGAGCTGTCGACCATCTACGAGACGCTCACCGAGACGCTCTCCGGCATCGCGCTGATCAAGGCCTTTACCATGGAGTCCGCCGAGCGGGCACGGTTCAGCAACTCCGCCAAGACGCTCTACCTGCGGCAGATGAAGATCGCCGGGTACGGCTCGCTGATGAGCCCGCTGACCGAGGTCGCCGGCGTCGGCATGGTGCTGCTCGCCGCGATCGCCGGCGGCTACCTGGTGCTGAATCAGCAAACCCACCTGCTCGGCGTGCGGATCAGCGACACCCCGCTCACCCACGGCCAGATGAGCGTCTTCTTCGCGATGCTCGCCGGCATGAGCGACCCGGCACGCCGGATGTCGAACGTGCTTAACGAGATCCAACGCGCCTCGGCCTCGGCGGACCGCGTCTACGAGGTGCTCGACCGGCAGCCGGCGATCGTCGACCCGGCGGATCCCCGCCCGCTGCCGTCGCCGATCCGCTCGATCCGCTTCGAAGACGTCTCGTTCCGCTACGAGCCGCAGAAGCCGGTGCTGACGGGAATCAACCTCGAGGTCGCTCACGGGGAGACGATCGCCATCGTCGGGCCCAATGGCTGCGGCAAGAGCACGCTGCTGTCGCTGCTCCCCCGGTTCTACGACGTGACCGCCGGCGCCGTGACCGCCGACGGCGTTGACCTGCGCGACGCCCGGCTCAAGGAGCTCCGCCAGCGGATCGGGGTCGTGTCGCAACAGGCGGTGCTGTTCAACGACACCGTCCGCGCAAACATCGCCTACGGCTCGGCGGCGGCGACCGACGAGCAGGTCGTTCAGGCGGCCAAGCAGGCCCACGCCCACGGCTTCATCACCGGCAAGCTGTCCGACGGCTACGGCGCCGTCGTCGGCTCGGGCGGGTCGAAGCTTTCCGGCGGTCAGCGGCAGCGGATCGCCCTCGCGCGGGCCATCCTCCGCGACCCGGAGGTCCTGATCCTCGACGAGGCGACCAGCCAGATCGATCTGGAAAGCGAGCAGCTCATCCATCAGGTGCTGCAAGAATTCACGCGCGGCCGGACGACGCTGCTGATCACCCACCGGCCCAGCACCCTGTCGCTGGCGGACCGCGTTGTGGTGATGGACCACGGGCGGATCGAAGACATCGGCACACCCGACGAGTTGCTCAGCCGCTGCGAACTCTTCCGCCGCCTGTGCCACGTCGGCTACCGCGAATCGGCCTGACCGCCGGGGCCGGCGACTTGCTCTGGCGCGCGCCCCATTTACGCGGCGGCAACCGGCGCCCGGCCGGCGGTCAGACGTCCAGGTTCTTCACGTCTAGCGCGTGCTTCTGGATGAAGTCGCGTCGCGGTTCGACCTGGTCGCCCATCAAGACGCGGAACAGGTCGTCCGCGGCGCCGGCGTCTTCCATCTTGACTTGCAGCAGCGTCCGGTTGGCGGGGTCGAGCGTCGTTTCGCGGAGCTCCTCGGCGTTCATTTCGCCCAGGCCCTTGAAGCGGGTGATCTGAAGGCCCTTCTCGCCCGCGGTCCGGATCGCGGCGGGCAAGCCGCGGAGGTCTTCCAGGCCGGTCTCATTGTCGCCCCGCCGGAGGGTGTACCGGCTCCCCTCTTCGCCGGTCCGCTCGATCGGGATCAGGGCGTCGATCTCGAAGCCCATCCCCGAGAGGTCCTTGAGCAGCGTGTTGATTGTGCGGACCTCGTGAAGCTCGATGATCCGCAGCCGCGGCTGGTCCTCGTTCGCGGCGCCGTTTGGCGGCGCCTGGCCGTTGCCGTTTTCGCTGGGCGCCGGTCCCGTTGCGGCGGGCCCCGCGTCGACGATCAGCTCCCCGCCGAGGAGCTTCTCTTGCTCCTCGACAAACGCGTCGAGGTCCGCCCGCGTGGCGAACCAGTGCTCCTGCGAGCCGAGGAAGACGTGGTACACGGGCAGCTTGCCGGTCTCCGGGTCCTGCCGGAGGGCATGCAGCTTGAGGCTCACGCCACGGCGTTCGAGGGCAACCAGCGCCTCCTCCATCGCCGCGAGGGTGCGGACCAGGCGGGTCATCGCCTCGCCCTCGACCACCAGGCCGTCGCCGGCGTCGAAGACGCTGTCGCCCAGGCCGAGGTCGAGCAGCTGGGACTTCATCTCCTCCTCGGTCTGGACGTACGTCGCCTTCTTCCCCTTACGGACGCGGAACAGCGGCGGCTGCGCGACGTAGACGTGGCCGCGGGCCACCAGGTCGTACATCTGGCGGTAGAAGAACGTCAGCAGCAGCGTGCGGATGTGGCTGCCGTCGACGTCGGCGTCGGTCATGATCACGACCCGGCCGTACCGGCGTTTGCCGATGTCCTGCTCGGCGCCGATGCCGCTGCCGACGGCGGAGATCATGCTGCGGACCTCCTCGTTGGCCAGCACCTTGTCCTCGCGCGACTTGTAGGCGTTGATGATCTTGCCGCGTAGCGGCAGGATCGCCTGGAACTCGCGCATGCGGCCCCCCTCGGCGGAGCCGCCGGCCGAGTCGCCCTCCACCAGGTAGAGCTCGCACTTATCGACGTCGCGGCTGGAGCAGTCCCGCAGCTTGCCGGGCAGCGACCCGCCGGAGAGGGCGCCCTTCCGCTCGCGGATGAGCTGCCGCGCCTTGCGGGCCGATTCGCGCGCCTCGGCGGCGAGGATCGTCTTTTTGACGATCTGCTTGGCCGCCTTCGGGTTCTCCTCGAAGTACTTCTGCAGGTACTCGCCGAAGATCGAATTGACGATGCCCTCGACCTCGCTGTTGCCCAGCTTGGTCTTGGTCTGGCCCTCGAACTGCGGGTGCGGCACGCGGCAACTAATCACGGCGGTCAGCCCCTCGCGGACGTCGTCGCCCGAGGGGGTGAGGTCCTTGAAGAGGTTCTCCTTCTTGCCGTAGTTGTTGATGGTCCGGGTCAGCGCCGCGCGGAAGCCGGAGAGGTGCGTGCCCCCCTCGTGCGTGTTGATGTTGTTGACGTAGGTGTGGACGTTCTCGGTGAACTCGCCCGAGTACTGCAGCGCAACCTCGAGCGTCACGCCGTCCGCCTCGCCCTCGACGGACAGCACGTCGGCGTGGACCGCGTCGCTGGCGCGGTTCAAGTGCCGGACGAACTCGCGGATGCCGTCCTCGTACTGGAAAGACTCGCTCTCGCTGGTCCGGCCGTCAGTGATGGTGATCTTCACGCCACGGTTGAGGAACGCCAGCTCCTGCAACCGTTTTTGCAGCGTGGCGTAGCTGTACTTGGTGACCTGGAAAATCTGCGGGTCGGCCTTGAAGGTGGTTTTGGTGCCCCGCTTGTCCGTGGCGCCGACGCGCCGGACCGGGCCCTTGGGGACTCCCCGCTCGTACTCCTGGTGGTGGACGTGGCCGTCGCGGCAGACCTCGACCTCGGCCCACTCGGAGAGGAAGTTGACGACCGTCACGCCGACGCCGTGCAGGCCGCCCGACGTTTGGTAGGCGCCCTTGCTGAATTTGCCGCCGAACTTCAAGACCGTCATCACGCCCTCGAGCGTGCTGACCTCGCGGTCCATCTGCTCGGAAAGCTGGTCGTGCCGCTCGGGCGGGATGCCCCGGCCGTCGTCCTCGACGGTGATGCTGCCGTCGCCGTTGATGGTGACCGACACCTCCGAAGCGAAGTCGGCCATCGCCTCGTCGATCGAGTTGTCGACCACCTCGTACACCAGATGGTGCAGCCCGCGTACGGTCGTGTCGCCGATGTACATGCTCGGCCGCTCGCGCACGTGCTCCAGGTCGGAGAGGTGCTCGAGGTCTTTGGCGTTGTACTCGTCGTTACCCGCGTGCGAACTCGGACCCGCTTGCGGATTTGAGCCCCCGTGCGGATTTGGACCCGCTTCCGGATTCGAGTCCTCGTTTGGCGTCTCGTCTGCCATCAATCACTTTCGGGGATTCACAACGAAAAAGCCCGAGCGACGCACCACTCCGCGTTCGTCATTCGGGCTTCGTCATTCGTCATTGCTGCCGGTCGATCTTGCCGACCCGCAGTTTCCAGTCGCTGATCTTCGCGTCGGGCAGTGCGTCGCCCACCTCGGCGAGGATGCGGCGTTTGTCGAACGTTAGCTCTTGCATCATCGCGCTGCTGGCGACGGTGACCTCCAGGCGCCCGCGGTTGACCCGGCACGCCGCGGTGAAGGGCGCCAGCCGTGGCCCGGCGGCGGCGGCCCACGCTTCGGCGAGTTGCTCGTTCGCCCGCGACGCCGCGTAGCCCCGCTTGGCGATGAGCTGCGCCAGCACGTCGCCGAGCGCCTTCGGCCGACTCGCGCCGGCCCAACGCCGGTGGCGCTCGCCGCGGTCGGCGAAGTCGTTCAATCGTTGCGTGACGTCGTTGGGGTGCATGGCGTGGCGCGAGCAAGTTCGAGGGAGAGCAACGCGAGTGGCGAATCGCCTGGGGCCCCGTCATTCGTGCTTGGTCATTCGGATTTTCTACTATCGATCCCTCGCGAGCGGCATGATCACGTAACCGTAGCCGTCGTCGGTTGTCGCCACGGCGGCCGAGTCGCCGTCCGCCAGGTCAAACGTGAAGGTCTTCTGCGGGTCGAGCACCTTGAGCAGGTCAACCAGGTAGCGCGGATCGAGCGTGATGCCGATCTCCTCGCCGTCGTAGCCGATGGGGAGTTCGATCCGGGACTCGCCGACCTCCGCCGCCGAGCCGGAGAGGACCAACGAGCCGCCGCCGAACGTGAACTCGACGCCGCGGCTGTCGTCGCTGGTGACGATCGCCGCCTGCCGGACCGCCGCGTGGAACGGGCCCACCGGCAACTCGATCTTGGCCGAGCCGCTGCGGTCGGGGAACACGTCCCGCCAACGCGGGTACCGGCCCTCGAGCAGCCGCGAGAAGATGGTCGCCCGCGAGCTGCGGACGAGCACGTCGTTTTGTCGGACAGCGAGTTGGATGGTTTCGTCCTCGTCGGCCAAGACGCGGTCGATGAGTTGCAGCGACCGGCTGGGGACAATCGTCGTCTCGCCGATCGTCGGCCCTTCGCCCACCACGGCGAACGGGCCCTCCATCTTGGCGAGCCGGCGGCCGTCGGTGCCCACCGCGGTCAGGACCCCTTCGGACCACTCGAGCTTGACCCCGCCCAGCGCGTAGCGGCTCGACTCGTTGTCCGTGGCGAAAATCGTCCGCCGGACCAGCTCCTTTAGCAACCTGGCGGGCGCCTCGAAGTAGGCGGGCTCTTCGAAGCCGGGCACCGGCGGGAACTCGGCCGGGTTCTCGGCGGGCAGGTTGAAGCGGCTCCGCTCGCCTTGGATGACCGTCTTCTGGCCGTCGGTTTCGATCTTGAAAGCCTCGTCGGAACTCTCACGGAGGATCGAACCAAACCGCGTCACGGGGAGCACCACAGCGCCGGGGGCGTGGACCTCGACCCCCTCGGCCTGGTGGCGGATGCCGATCTCGAGGTCGGTCGCCATCAGTGTTGTGCCGGCGCCCTCCGCAACTTCGAGCTTG
>JBCCZD010000126.1:0-11438 GCA_039188275.1 Planctomycetota bacterium | reverse complement strand
CCGATCAGCGTGTCGATCGGGGACGAAATCAAGAAGCGGGGCGTTAACTGGATCGGCCTGCGGATCGACTCCGGCGGCGGCGACATGGAATCGTGCCTCCGCTTGGCCGATTCGCTGGCGAGCCTCGACAGCCGCGAGGTCCGGACCGTGGCTTACGTGCCGGGCGAGGCGGCCGGCGGCGCGGCGGTCGTCGCGCTGGCCTGCGACCAGCTGATCATGCACGAGGGCGCCTACCTGGGCGGCGGCTTCCAGAGCGTCGCCGCCAAGCGCGAGCCGCCCGCCGGCGAGCAAGAGAACGACGATGCGGCGCCCAACGGCGATGCCGGCGACCCGCCCAACGCCGAAGACGCCGCGGGGCAGGACGCCGATCCCCGCTTGCTGCGCGGGCCGGGCAAGGGCGGGCGGGAGCCCGGCCAGCGACAACCGCCGCCCGACCCGAAGCCAGCGGGCCCGGGCGTCGGCGGCCGCATCGAGGGGCCCGGCGGCGACCGCCGGAGCATCGACGCCGCGGTGACGACGATCGAGAGTTTACTCGCCAAGAAGACCGACCACACCGCGTCGCTGCTCGCGGCGATGATCGACCCCGACATACGGGTCTTCCGCTACACGCACCAAGAGACGGCCGCCGAGCGGCTCTTCACTGAGCAAGAGGCGGCCGATCAGCCCGACGCCGCGGAGTGGCGTCCCGGCGCCGAGATTACCCGCCCCGGGGAGTCGCTCCGGCTGACCGGCGGCGAGGCCGAGGAGCTGGGCGTCGCGTGGCGCGTCGTCGAGTCGTACGACGAGCTCGCCCCGCTGTACGGCTTCGGCGAAGAGCCCCGCGTCGCCAAGCCGAACTGGGCCCTCGAACTCGTCGAGGCGCTCCGCTCCCGCCAGTTCGCCATGCTGCTGCTGATGGTCGGCTTCGTGGGCGTCTACATCGAGCTCAACACGCCGGGCGTAGGCGTCGGCGGGTTTATCGCGGCCGTGGCGTTCGTGCTGTTCTTCTGGAGCCGCTTTACCAACGGCACCGCCGACTGGTTGGAGGTCATGCTGTTTATCACCGGCGTGCTCTGCATCCTGCTCGAACTGCTCGTGCTGCCCGGCGTCGGGATCTTCGGGTTCGGCGGGGCGTTGCTGGTGCTGACATCGCTTATCCTAGCGGGGCAAACGTTCATCCTGCCGAAGACGCCGGGCCAAATCGCCGAGCTGCGGGCGTCGGTCGCGACCGTCGCCGGGGCGTTCGCGGCGATGATCGTCTTCGGCGTCGCCCTCCGCATGTACCTGCCCCAGACAACGTTCTTCAAGCGGATGCAGCTCGCCCCGGTAAGCGAGGCCGACCGCATTGAGCAGGAACGCCGCGAGGCGGTCGCCGACTACGCCTACCTGGTGGGCCGCACGGGCGTCGCCACGACCGACCTGCTCCCGTCGGGCAAAGCCGATTTCGAGGGCGAACTCGTCGACGTTATCGCCGACGGCGGTATCATTGATCGCGGCGCCGAAGTGACGGTCGTCAGCACGCGGGCGAACCGTGTTATGGTCCGTGGCGCCCGAGCTTAGCAGTGCCGCAACCGGCGCCGATGCAAGCGGCAAGGCGTGGCATGCGACGACCCCGGCGGGCTAGGCCAACGCCGTGCGGCGACGGCCGAACGACGCTGACCACGCGATCGCTACCACACGACAGCCAAGATGCAACTAGCCGCGTTCAACCTCGTCGACCCGCTCGCCATCGCGGTGATGCTGCTGCTTGTCGGCCTGGCGTTGCTGGTGGCGGAGGTCTTCTTCCCGTCGGGCGGCGTGCTCGGCTTCTCGTCGGCGATGGCGTTGCTCGCGGCGATCTGGTTCGCCTTCCAACGCGGCGTCACCTACGCGGCCACCTTCACGGTGATCGAGGTGATCGGCGCCCCGGTCTTGATCTACCTGGCGTTCAAGTACCTGCCCTACACGCCATTCGGCAAGCTGCTGCTGGGCGAGGCGCCGTCGGCCGATCAGGTCGAGCCCAAAGAGACTCGGCACCGCCTGGTGGGGCGGGTCGGCGTCGCCCGCTCGAAGATGCTGCCGGCCGGCGCCGTGGAGATCGACGGCGAAGTGGTCGACGCCGTCAGCCAGGGCCAGCCCATCGAGCCGGGTCAGTACGTCAAGGTGGTGGAGGTGAGCGGCAACCGGGTGATGGTGCGTTGCGCGGGCGAAGACGACCGCCCGGCGAATCCCGATCCGGGTGACCTGCTGGCTCGCCCTTTGGGCGCCTTGGGGATCGACGGCTTGGGCATCGACGGCTTGGGCATCGACGGCTTGGGCATCGAGGCCCCGGGCCCTGACCCGCCCGACAGCGACGACCGGCGCTGAGGCTGATAGACGCGGCGGCTCTCCGCTGGGCGGGCTGAGCCTCCGTGGGTTGGGGCAAGGCTCCGTGGGTTGGGGCAAGGCTCCGCGGGTTGGGCTGAGGCTCCGCGGGTTGGGCTGAGGCTCCGCGGGTTGGGCTGAGGCTCCGCGGGTTGGGGCGACCCTCCGGTTTCCGCCGCGTGGTTGCTCGCCGGTACGGGTCCGCTTACAAAGGAGTACAGTCGTTCACAGCACCCGCTGCGCCCGCCGCTTGCTGGCCGGTCCTCGATCCCGACGCCCGCTATGACTCCTCCTGCTGAACTCCAAGTCGCCGGCCGCCCCCTGCTGGGCCAGGGAATCTTTGACAACGGAACGGTCTGGCTGGTGATCGCCGTGGTGGTGACGATCGCCTGCGCGGTGATCTTCGCCGTCTTCGCCCGCTTCTTCCGGCTGTACATCCAGTCGGTGACCACCGGCGCCGGGATCGGGATGTGGGATTTGCTGCGGATGACCTTCCGCAAGGTAAACCCGACGGTCATGGTCCGCAGCATGATCATGGCTCGCAAAGCGGGGATGACCGTCGAAGAGGGCGTGAGCGTCCATGGGCTCGAGTCGCACTACCTATCTGGCGGCAACGTCCCGTTGGTGGTCCGGGCGATGATCGCCGCCCGCAAGGCGAAGATCGTCGACCTCGACTTCCGCAAGGCGGCCGCCATCGACCTGGCCGGTCGGAACATCCTCGAAGCGGTCCAGACCAGCGTCTACCCGCGGGTGATCGACTGCCCGGCCAAGGACAGCAAGCGGCCGTCGCTGGACGCCGTCGCCCGCGACGGTATCGTGCTCAAGGTCAAAGCCCGGGTCACCGTGCGGGCGAACCTCGACCAACTAATCGGCGGCGCCACGGAAGAGACCATCATCGCCCGCGTCGGCGAGGGGATCGTTAGCGCCATCGGCCGGGCCGAGGACCACAAGGAGGTGCTCGAGAACCCCGACCGCATCTCCAAAGCGGTGCTGGCCAACCGGCTCGACTCGCAAACGGCGTTCGAGATCGTCTCGATCGACATCGCCGACATCGACGTCGGTGACAACATCGGCGCGCGGCTCGAGGCCGACCAGGCCGAAGCCGACACCCGTGTCGCCCGCGCTAGTGCCGAGGGCAAGCGGGCCCGGATGGTCGCCAAAGAGCAGGAAGAGCTGGCGGGCATCGAGGAAAGCCGCGCCAAGCTTGTCGAGGCCGAGGCCCAGGTCCCCAAGGCGATGGCCGCCGCCTTCGAGACCGGCAAGCTCGGCATCCTCGACTACTACAAGCTGCAGAACGTCCAGGCCGACACCGACATGCGTGGCGCCATCGCCGGCGCCGGGCGGTCTTAGCCAACCCTGGGCCGCCATGCCGCTGCAACCGCCACCCGCCGTGATCCTGGCCGCCAACGAGTGGGTCCAGGCGATCCCGCCGATCCTCGTCGCGCTCTTCGTCGGGCTCCGGATGTACCTCGAAGCGCGATCCGAAGCGTCTAAGCAGAAGCTGCGGCGGGCCGGCCGGGCCGCGAAAGAAGGTTTGGCGGACGACGGCGAGCCGATGGCGGCCAACGCCGCCGGCGGCGACACGCCCGCCACGAGCGTCGACGATTTCCTCCGCCAACTCGCCAACGATCAAGGGGCCGACACGCCCGCCGACCGCCCGGAAAAGGCCCGGCAGCCGGCCGTGCAAGCCGAGACACGGCGGGCGCGTCGGACCGAGCGTTCTCCCGGGCGCGCCGACGCTGAGTCGAAGACCAAGCAGCGCCGGCCGAAGCCGCGGCAACGTCCGGCGGCGACGACCTCCTCGGTCGGCGACCACGTCCGCGAGCACATGGGCCACCTCGAGGAGTCCCAGCTTGCCGAGCAGGCCGCCCTGCTCGGGGCAGGGGTCGCCAGCCGTGACGACCGCATCTCCGAAGGGGTCGAGTCGAAGTTCGACCACCAGCTCGGCAAGCTCGATCAGCACCTTGGAGTCGGCCCCGGCCCGGTCGAAGCCGCCGCGGCCGAAGCGGGCGCCGAACAACCGCCGGCCGCCGAGCGCGTCGCCAAGCTCCTCGCGAACCCGTCAAGCATCCGCGAGGCCATCATCCTCAACGAGATCCTGCAGCGGCCTACCGACCGTTGGTAGCCGGCCGCTGCCCAGAGAGCCCCGCAAGCCATGCCGCTCTACGAGTACCACTGCCGCGACTGCGACGACGATGTCGAGCTGCTGATCCGCGGCGACGCGCAGCAACCGGAGTGCCCCAGTTGCGGTGGGGCTGAGTTGGTGAAGCTGCTGAGCGTACCCGCCACGCCCGTGGCCGACGGCGCCGCGCCCGACCGCGAACCACCAACGGGCCCCTGCGGCTCGGCGTGCGGCTGCTTCCCCGAGTGATCGGTCGACAACAGGTCAAGCGGCGCCCCGCGGGGCCGAGCGGCGCGCGGCTCGGCCCTATGCGGTTGCTGCTCGGCGACTTCTGCGTGGCCTACCCGGCGTAGACGGCATAACCCTACCGGAAGCCGTTGCTACGCCTCAGCTTGCGCAGCCCGCGAAAATTGACACCGGCTTCCGGCCCTGCCTATACTGCGGTGACTTCGCGGCGTGGCTCTCCCCACGCGGCGGAGTCCTGAGCCATGGAACAGCACGGGTCCTGCGGAGACGCAACGCCCGCCGCCCTTGTGTCGGGCGCCGGAGCTCGCCGCTTCTCACAAGGACGCCAGCCCGAACTCACTTTCACGGTTCCCCGAGCCAAAGCCCTCCCCGAGCCAGAGAACGACGATGAGTTTCCTCGGTCGAATCTTCGTGGTGCTCATCTTCATCATGAGCATCATCTTCATGACGCTCGCCGCAACGGTGTACGGCACCCACCGCAACTGGGAGACGATCGCCAAGGCAAGGCAGCAGGAATTGCAGGCGAAGACGCAAGACTTCGACCAACTGAACGACCAATTCAAGCGGCTCGACGGCGACCTCAAGCGGCAGATCGACGCCGGTCTGCAGCAGGTCCGCAAGCTAGAGAGCGAGCGGGAGCGGCTCACGGGCCGCAACCTGCAGATCCAGGCCGAGGTGGACCAGCTGACCGAGGCCAACCGGCAGGCGACCGCCGCCGTGACGGCGACCGAGCAGAACAACACCCGGCTCGCCGACGAGAACGAGGGCCTGCGTAGCGAGGTCCGCGCCAACCAGGTCGCCGCCGACGAGGCTTTCCGCAAAGCGCTCCTGGCGACCGAAGAGGTAAACAAGCTGCAGGGCGAGGTCGAGGTGCTCGGCGAGCGGAACGAGCAGCTGACGCAAGAGGCGTCGCGGATGAAGTTCGTGATGACCGAGAGCGGCCTCAATCCGGCGTTGCCCGCCGACGCGGTCAAGCCGCGGGTAGACGGCTTCGTTAGCGCCATCCGCCGGCGTGGCGGCACGCAGTTGATCGAAGTGACCATCGGCTCCGACGACGGCCTCCGCGAGGGCCACACCGTCGAGGTCTTCCGCAACGCCAAGTACCTGGGCCGGGTCGAGATCCTCAAGACCTCGCCCGACCGCTCGGTCGGCCGCGTCGACGCGAAGTTCCAAGAAGGCAGGATTCAGGAGGGCGACCGTGTCGCAACCAAGCTCCGAGTCGGGTGAGGCCCCGCGCGGCGTCATCGTCCAGAAGCCGAAGACGAACATCTACACGATCATGCTGATCATCTCGCTGCTGGCGATGATCATGGCGTGCATCTTTCTGTGGCTCGAAATCGGCGAGTACGGCGGCTACGGCGCCGCCTAACCGTTGGCGGTACCGGTGGCTCAGCGACGCCTCCCGGACCGCGGCGGCCACGCCGCGGCTTCCCCCGGGTCGGTCGGCTCGAATAGAATCAACGGCGTCGCGGCCGTGCGGCGCGGGTTAGGCTCACCGCCGCCTTTCATCGTTCCTCTTCCGCGGATCTCAACTGGGGGCCAGTGCCATGCGTGATGTCTCACGGCGGACGTTCGTTCAACTCGGCGCCGCCGCGACCGCGGCGACCGCCGTCGCGCAGCCGACGCGCACCGACGCCAACAGCACCCTGCGGGCCGCGGTGCTGGGCGTGAACGGCCGGGGCAAGACGCACATCTCGGCGTTCGAGAAGCTTCCCGGCGTCGAGGTCGCGGTTCTCTGCGACCCCGACTCGGTCGTTCTCGGCCGGCGGGCAGAGCAGTTCTCGAAGCGGTACGGCCGGCCCGTCGACACCGAGACCGACCTGCGGAAGGTCTTCGACCGCCAGGATATCGACGTCGTCGGCGTCGCGACGCCCAACCACTGGCACACCCTGGCAACCATCTGGGCCTGCCAGGCCGGCAAAGACGTCTACGTCGAGAAGCCCGGCACCCACAACGTTTATGAAGGCCGCCGAATGATCGAGGCGGCCCAGAAGTACGGCCGGATCGTCCAGCACGGCGTGCAGCTCAGGTCGAATCCCGAGCTTCAACGCGCGGTCGAGCTGCTCCGCGAGGGGGTGATCGGCGACGTTTACCTGGCCCGTGGCCTCGTCTTCCGCCGCCGGCCTTCGATCGGCAAGAAGCCCGACGGACCGGCCCCGAAAACGCTCGACTGGGACCTCTGGCAGGGGCCCGCCGCGGAGCGGGAGTTCTCCTCTCGGTTGGTCCACTACAACTGGCACTGGCACTGGGATTACGGCAACGGCGACGTCGCGAACCAAGGGGTGCACGAGACCGACATGTGCCTGTGGGGCCTCGGCCCCGGCGCCGCCAACGCGGCCGGCGGGTCGAAAGACCTCGGCATGGGGCTGCCCAGCGAGGTCTCGGCCATGGGCGGTAAGTTCTTATGGGACGACGACAAAGAGACGCCCGAGTTGCTCTCTTCGAGCTTCCTGTACCCCGAGCAGAAGAAGATGATCGAGTTCTCGGTCCGCTTCTGGGACACCAACGACGAGGCGGGCGTCGGCGTCGGGAACATCTTTTACGGGAGTGAGGGTTACCTGACCGTCAAAGGCTACGAGCGGTTCGACACCTACCTGGGCCCCAAGGGGAAGAAGGGGCCCAGCGGCCAGTCGGACGACATGGTCGGCCGGCACTTTGCGAACTTCATCGACGCCGTCCGCAGCCGCGACGCCAGCCGCTTGAACGCGCCGCCGGTGACGGCCCATACCAGTTCTTCGCTGGCCCACTTGGGGAACATCGCCTACCGTCTGGGCCGGCGGCTCGCCTTCGACCCACAAACCGAGACCTTCCCCGCCGACGCCGAGGCCAACGCCCTGCTCACCCGGGCCTACCGCGAGCCCTACGTCGTGCCGCAGGTCGTATAAGTACCCGTAGCCGCCGCGAGGGCGGCCCCCCGCCCCCCGCCCGATCGCCGCAGCACGATGAGACTCAACGACCGCGCCGCGGAGCTCGCGAACGCGATCGGCGCCGACGCCGCGCTGCTTCGGATCGAAGCGGGCGAGGTGTCGGGCTGCAAAGTCTACGACCTGGGCGTTTCCGCGCCCGGCGGCCTCGAGGCGGGTCGACGGATGGCCGAAGCCTGCCTGTCAGGGCTCGGCAACGTAACGATCGCCGAGGCCGACCCCACCGTATGCCGGGGCCCGGCCGTCGTTGTCCGCACCGACCACCCGGTGGCCGCTTGCATGGCGTCGCAGTATGCCGGCTGGCAGGTTTCCGCAGGGGGCTACGCCGCGATGGCGTCGGGGCCGATGCGCGCCGCCGCGGCCCACGAACCGCTCTTCGCCGAGCCGGCGTTCGTGGCGATCGCCAAGCGGGAACGGGGCGGGCCGTGCGTCGGAGTCCTTGAGGCCTCAGAGTTGCCCGGCGCCGGGGTTTGCAAACAGATCGCCGACCGCTGCGGCGTCGGGCTGCCGATGCTCACGCTGCTCGTCGCGCCAACGGACAGCCAAGCCGGGTCGGTGCAGGTCGTCGCCCGCAGCGTCGAGACGGCGATGCACAAGCTGCACGAGTTGGGGTTCGACTTGACCCGCGTCGAAAGCGGCTGGGGCGCCGCGCCGCTGCCCCCGGTGGCCGGCGACGCGTTCAGCGGCATCGGCCGCACCAACGACGCCGTCCTCTACGGCGGCCACGCCGTGCTGTACGTCCGCGGCGACGACGAATCGATCTCCGCTATCGGCCCGCGGGCGCCCAGCTCGGCGTCACCCGACCACGGCAGGCCCTTCCAGGAAGTCTTCAAGGCGCACGGCGACGACTTCTACGAGATCGACCCCCTCTTGTTCAGCCCGGCGGTCGTGACGTTCGTCAACCTCGACACCGGCGCCACCCACCGATTCGGCCGCTACGAGCCGGCAGTCATCGCAGAGTCGTTCGGCTACGGCGGCGACCGCGACTCGTGGCCGTACAAGCCGGCGGACAGCGGTTCCCCTTCGGCTGGCGGGTCCTGATGCGAATCGCCGTGATCGGATCGCGCCGGAGCTGGTACACCGCGGACCTTGTCCGCGCCGCCGGCGCCCGTCACACCATCACGCCGGTAGCCTTCGGCGAGATGCACGCCCGGGTCTCGTCGACCTCGGCTGCGGTCGATGTGGGCGCTTCGCCGCTCAGCGCGTTTGACGCGGTCGTTGTGCGGACGATGCCACCCGGTTCGCTGGAGCAGGTCGTCTTCCGCATGGACTCGCTGGCCCGGCTCGAGGCGTCGGGCGTCACGGTGATGAACCCGGCCCGCGCGATCGAGGCGGCCGTCGACAAGTACCTCGCCACGGCCAAGCTCCAGGCGGCCGGGCTGCTGGTCCCCACTACCCATGCGTGCCAAACGGCTGGCGACGCGATGGACGCCTTCGCCGCGCTCGGCGGTCGGGCGGTGATCAAGCCGGTGTTTGGCGGCGAAGGCCGCGGCGTTACCCTGCTCGATGACGAGGCGATGGCCCTCCGCGCGTTCTCGCTGCTGGAGCAGCTCGACGCCGTGATCCTGCTGCAGGAGTATGTTGAGCACGAGGGCGCCGACCTGCGGCTGATGGTGATCGGCGAGCGGGTGCTCGGCATGCGGCGGGCCAACCCCGACGACTGGCGGACGAACATCAGCCGCGGCGCCAAGGGCGAGCCGCTCGAAGTAACGACCGAACTCGCCGGCCTCGCCCGCACCGCCGCCGCCGCCGTCGGGGCGCCGCTGGCCGGCGTCGACCTGCTGCCGGGCCGCGACGGGCGGCTGTACGCCATCGAGGTGAACGCCGTCCCCGGTTGGCGGGAGCTGTGCCGCGTCAACGGGGTCGACGTCGCGTCGCTGGTCATCGACCTGTTGGTGGAGCCGCGGCCGTCATGAGCGCTATGCCCTACTACCTGGGCGCCCCCGTCTGGGCGTGCGACCGCTGGGCGACCGACGCCGGCGGGCCGCTCTACTCGACGCCCAACCGCCGCCGCTGGCTCGGCGAGTACTCGACGGTCTTCAACACGGTCGAGGGGAACAGCACCTTCTACGGCCTGCCCGACTTGCCCGCCGTTGAGCGGTGGGCGGCCGACACCGCCGACGGCTTCCGCTTCGCGCTAAAGTTTCCCAGCGCCATAACGCACGAGCGTGAACTGCTTGGCGCCGAACGTGAAACAGACGACTTCCTTGACCGGCTCGCTATCCTCCGCGACGCCGACCGCCTCGGCCCGACGCTCTTGCAGCTGCCGCCCTACTTCGCGGGCGACCAGTTGGCGAACCTCGCGGCGTACCTCGACCGGCTGCCCGACTGGCTGCCGGTCGCGGTCGAGGCCCGGCACGCCGACTACTTCGACGGCGCCGATGTGGAGCGGGCGCTCGACCGCTTGCTGGCGGGGCGGGGCGCCGACCGGGCGTTGTTCGACAGCCGGCCGCTCTTCTCGGCGCCGCCGTCGGACCCGATCGAGCAGGCCTCGCAGGGCCGCAAGCCGCGGTCGCCCTTCCGCACCACGGTCACCGGCCGCTCGCCGATGGTCCGCCTTGTGGGCCGCAACCACCTGCCGGCGGTCGACCCGTGGATCAACGAGTGGGCGGCGGTCGTCGGCGGCTGGATCGAGCAGGGCCTCACGCCTTACTTCTTCACTCACGCCCCAGACGACACGTTCGCGCCCGCGTTTGCCGAGCGGTTCCACCAGGAGTTGCAACGCCGGTCGCCGTCGCTGCACAACCTGCCAGAGTGGCCCGGCCGAGCGGCGCCGCGGCAGCAGTCGCTCTTCTAGCCGCTAGCGGCAACCCCTCTAGCAGCAGCCCGAGGCGCCGCTGCAATCGCCGGCGTCGCCAAGCACGTTGAGCACCGTGCCGTCGGGCTCGAGGCCAAGCCCACAGGCGTCCTCGGCCAAGCAAGCGGTCTGCTTCGCGGCAAGGCGGAACTCCAGCACCCCGTCGACGAGCTCCGCGGCGGCGATGCCGTCAACGCTGACCGAACGCTCCTGGTGCTCGACCTCCACCGGCGTCTCGCCCGGCAACGCGAGCGAGTCCGCCAGCGACAGGATGCCCGCCAGCTTGTTGGTCGACAACCGGTGGTCGGTGTCATGGGCGACCAGCGTCTGCAACACGCACGCCACGGCCGACCGCCGCACGCCGCCGCAGTCAACAAATCGCTTCTCGACCCGGCCGACCTCCGTAACGTGGAAGTGGTCGGCGATCGCGTGGTCGTCATCGACGACCAGACGCACGCCGGCGCCCGGGTGGTCGGCCAGGGCTTGGCGGAAGTCGGCGAGGTTCATGGCGGGCTCCGGTTGAGGTCGGCAACGGTCGTGGTCGGCGACCTGACAGGGCGGTATTGTTTCACGCCGCGTCGGCAACGTGAAGAGCTGCTGGCCGGTCGGCTAGTCGTCGAATTCGACCGTCAGCCGATGCTCCTCAAACTCCACCACGTCCCCGTGCCGGAGCTGCCGCCGCCGGCGGGTCTCCAACTCGCCGTTAACCAGCACCTGCCCGCCCTGGATGACCATCTTCGCCTGCCCGCCGGTGCCGACCAGCGACTGGGCCTTCAAGAACTGGTCGAGGTGGATCGTCGTTTGGCCGTCGTGCGGCATCGTGACGTGTTGCTAGGCCTTTCGGGTACTCGCCCCTCAGCCGGACCGCCACGCGGTCCGGTCGTGGGTTTCGCGTTTCGCGTGCGTTCCCGGACCGCGTGGCGGTCCGGCTAAGGGAGGCGATCAAGTGCGGTCGCGTTTCGGCGACCGATAGCGGGTTGGCAAACTTATTCTTGGAACAGCGTCTGGATCACGACCAGCCATGGTT
>JBCCZD010000125.1:0-11465 GCA_039188275.1 Planctomycetota bacterium | reverse complement strand
ACGTCGGCGGCTACCGGCACTTGCCGGTGATGGAGGGGGAGCGGCCCGTCAGCGTCGTCTCGGTCCGCGATGTGTTGCAGTACCTGGTGAAGACCGCGAGCACGGCCGCGCTCGGGGGCCGCCTGCTGGAGGGCGGCCGCCCGTGACACGCCGCCGGGCGCCCCCCCGGAGCCGCGCGTGAGCAACCCGTACGAGAGCCCGGCGACCGACTCCCCGCCGCCGGCGCCGCGCCCCACGCGGACGACCCGCTGCCCCCACTGCGGCGACGCCGCCGTCTCGTTGTTCGTCAAGAGCCGCATGGAACCGTTCCGCTCCCGCGAGTGCCGGGCCTGCGGCGAGCGCGTCGGCATTGCTTGGCGTTCGGCCGGCGTCAGCGCCCTGGTCGGGCTGGTCTTCCCGGTCGGGTTTGCGCTCGCGCTGTACGCCGGGGGCGCGGAGCTGCCGGCGGTTGAGCCCCTCCTCACCGGCGCCGGTGGCTACGCCCTGCTCGGCGTAGGCGTCGGCCTCGCGCTGCTCGGCGGCGCGATCCAGGTGGCGGTGCAGACGATCGGCTCGCCGCTGGTGAAGAAGTGAGCGCCTCGCCATTGGCGAACAACCGCCAGCAGCTCGCTACTCGACAGCCGCCGCGTCGATTCGCTTGCCCAGCACTACGACGTCCCGCCGGACGCCGGCCATGTCGCAGACGCCGGGCAGCAGGCCCCACTGCTCGAAGTTCAGCTTCTCATGCATCCGCACGCTTGGCCGGTTGTGCTCGAAGACAAGCGACACTACCCGCTCGACGCCCAGCCGAGGGCACTCGTCCACCAGCCGCTGCATCAGCCACGGGCCGATGCCTTCGCCCTGCCGCCCCGGGGTGATATACAGGCTCACCTCGGCGGTGATCGCGTAGGCGGGGCGTGGCGAGTAGTCGGTCAGGCAGCCCCAGGCGATGACTTGGCCCTCTTGCGTATCGTCGCATACCACCCACAGCGGCCGGCGGTCGGGCGAGTGCGCGCCGAACCACTCCTTGCGCCCCTCGACCGTGACGGGCTCCAGGTACGCGCTCGCCCGCCGACCGGGGATCGACTCGTTGTGGATCGCCACGACCGCCGGCAGGTCGGCCGCGGTTGCGTCGCGGATCGTCAGGTTGGCAAAGCGTTCGGCCATCGAAGGCTCAGAGCGAATCGGGAGGAATCCACGCGGGCGGAGCTCCCCTAGCCGGTGGCCCACGGCCGCCGGGAAGGCGGGTACCCGGGCAGCCCGGCGGCCGTGGGCCACCGGCTAGGGGAGCGTGCCATGGTAGGTTCCCCGCCGCCGGCCGTTAAGCCACAATGCCACGCATGCTGACGGAAGATTCACCCACGAGCACCACAACAGCGGCACGCGTGAACGTCGCGGACCGCTTGGCGACGCATGCGACCGACCGGCCCAACGCGGTCGCCGTCGCCGCGCTGCGTGGCGGCGAGACCGCGTCGATAACCTTCCGCGAGATCGACCACGAAGCGACGACGCTTGCAACAGGCCTCGCCGCCATGGGCGTCCTGCCCGGCCATCGGATCGCGTTGCTCGTCAAGCCGGGCGTTGAGTTCGTGACGCTCGTTTTCGCCCTGCTCCGCAGCGGGGCGACGATGGTCCTCGTCGACGGCGGGCTCGGCCGGAAGAACATCGTCCGCTGTTTGGAGTCGACGTCGCCCGACGGGTTCGTTGCGATCCCGCAGGGGCACGCGCTGCGGGTGCTGAAGCGGAAGAGCTTCCTAAACGCCAAGCTCAACGTAACCGTCGGCCGCCGCTGGTTCTGGCGAGGCGAGACGCTTGCGTCGCTGCGGGAGCTCGGCGATCACACTCACCCTCCCCCCGTGGGGGAGGGCCGGGGTGGGGGTGAAGCGGGTACCCGGGACGCCCCCACTCCAACCTTCCCCCGCAGGGGGAGGGAGCATGGCTCGCTGCCGCACACCACCGCCGACGACCCCGCCGCGATCGTCTTCACCAGCGGCAGCACGGGCCCGCCGAAGGGCGTCGTCTACCGGCACGAGACGTTCGTCACGCAAGCCGATGAGATCCAGCGGCGGTACGACCTGCGGCCCGGCGCCGTTGACCTGGCCTGCTTCCCGCTGTTCGGATTGTTCAACGTCGCCTGCGGCGTGACGACCGTGCTGCCGGAGATGGATTTTTCGCGGCCGGCGTCGTGTGATCCCAAGAAGTTGTTCGCGGCAGCAAACCAATGGAAGGTCTCGCAGTCGTTCGCGTCGCCGGCGGTGTGGGACAAGCTGAGCCGCCACGCTGAGGAGACCGGCGAACGAATCCCGACGCTCCGCAAGGTCTTCTCCTGCGGCGCCCCGGTGCCGGCGAAGGTGATCCGCCGGACGCTGGCGATGGTCCACCCGGAGGCGGAGCTGCATACGCCGTACGGCGCCACCGAGGCGTTGCCCGTCGCCACGATCGAAGCGAACGAGGTCCTCGACGAGACCGCCGCCAAGACCGACGAGGGCGCCGGCGTCTGCGTTGGCGAGAAGTTCGATTCGGTGGACTGGCGTATCATCCGCATCACCGACGACCCGATCGCCACGATTGACGAGGCTGAAGAACTGCCGCCGGGCGAAATCGGCGAGCTGATCGTCCGCGGCCCGCAGGTTTCGCGCGAGTATCTCGAGAGCCCGCACCACAATTCAATTGCCAAAGTCGCCGACGGCGATAACGTCTGGCACCGCATCGGTGACGTCGGTTACTTCGACGAGCAAGAGCGTTTTTGGTACTGCGGGCGGAAGTCGCAGCGCGTGGTGACGAGAAGCGGGACGCTGTACACGGAGTGCGTCGAACAGCTTTGCAACACCGACGAAGACATCAAACGCACGGCGTTGGTTGCTGTCGAGAGACGTGGGGCGGTCGAACCTGTGGTTGTTGCCGAAACTAACCTTTCGTTTGCAACCTGGGAGAGCAATTCGCTCGAGCGAATAGAGGAGCTGTGGGCTAGGGACGCGAGGCTTCGGCTTGTGAGGCATTTGCTTTATCACACGGACTTGCCAACCGACATCCGCCACAACTCCAAGATCCGCCGAGAGGAACTCGCCGTTTGGGCGGCGAAACAACTCAAGAGGCGAAGTCAATCGTAGCGCGTCCGACGACGCGTTGGTCGTCGGTTGCTCCCAACTGCCCGCTGTCGTCTGCCTACGGTTCACTCTTCTATGCACGCATTGGTAACCGGCCCCGGCGGCTTCCTCGGCCGGTACATCGTTGAACAGCTCCTCGCCCGCGGCGACTCGGTGCGGGGGTTTGCGCGGGGCGACTACCCGGTGCTGGAGCAGCAGGGCGTGGAGATGATCCGCGGCGACCTGACCGACCGCGACGCGGTCGTCCGCGCGTGCGAGGGCGTTGATTGCGTCTTTCATGTCGCCGGCAAGGTCGGTGTGTGGGGGCACTGGTTCGAGTACTTCCAGGCGAACGTGCAGGGCACGCTCAACGTGCTCGGCGCCTGCCAGGAGCAGCGCGTCGGGCGGCTGGTCTTCACCAGCAGCCCCAGCGTCACCTTCGATGCCGCGAGCCGCGACGGCGCCCACCAGCGGGGCGTCGACGAGTCGGCGCCGTACCCGCGGAAGTGGCTCGCCCACTACCCGCACTCCAAGGCGCTGGCCGAGGACTTCGTGCTGACGATCAGCGGTGATAGCGGCCTGCAGACTTGTTCCCTGAGGCCGCACCTGGTGTGGGGGCCGCGGGACACGAACCTGACCGCCCGGCTGATCGACCGAGCCCGATCGGGCCAGCTCCGCCGGATAGGCGACGGGCAGAACCGGGTCGACATGATCTACGTCGAGAACGCGGCCGAGGCGCACCTGCAAGCGGCCGACGCGCTCGCGGAGCGGGGCTCGCCCGTCGCCGGCAAGGCGTACTTCCTCAGCCAGGGCGAGCCGGTCGGCTGCTGGCAGTGGATCAACGAGATCCTCGCCCTGGCGAACCTGCCGCCGGTCGAGCGGTCGGTCTCCGCGGGCGCCGCGTACGCCGCGGGCTGGGCGATGGAGCACGCCTATTGGTGGACCCGACGGTGGGAGACCGAGCCGCGGATGACCCGCTTCGTGGCGCGCAGCCTGTCGACCGACCACTGGTTCGACATCGCCGCGTCGGAGCGAGACTTTGGCTACAAGCCGCGGGTTTCTACCGAAGAGGGGATGGCGAGGCTCGGCGAATGGCTCCGGCGGGCGGATTTATGACTTCTGATTAATGAAGGATGATTGCCGGCAGGCGGCCGCTATCCGGGGTTTGTGGTCGCAAGTAAAATCGTCAGCCCACTTTGCTTCGCCGCTCGACGACACGTAAATCATCAATCAGAAATCATCGATCAGAAATCAGAAATGCTGCGAACGCATACCTGCGGCGACCTCCGCAAGTCCGACGCCGGAACAACGGCGACTCTCGCCGGTTGGGTCGACAGCTACCGTGACCACGGCGGAGGCTTGTTTGTCGACCTCCGCGACCGGTACGGCATCACCCAAGTGGCGTTTGCGCCGCCCGACTCGGACGACGCCCTGGTCGAGCTCTCCAAGGAACTGCGGGCGGAGTACGTCATTCAAGTCACCGGCAACGTCGCGGAGCGGCCCGCCGGGCAGGCGAACCCCAAGCACGCGTCGGGCGAGATCGAGCTCCGCGCGACCAGCCTGACCGTGCTCAACGAGTCGAAGACGCCGCCCGTCTCGCCGTCGGAGAGCGTCACGGAACTGCCGGGCGAAGAGCTGCGGCTCAAGCACCGCTACCTCGACCTCCGCCGGCCGGCGATGCAGCGGACGATTCTGCTGCGGGACCAGATCACCAAGCGGATGCGCGACTACTTCGAGCAAGAGAAGTTCGTCGACGTCGAGACGCCCGTACTCGGCCGCAGCACGCCCGAGGGCGCCCGCGACTACCTGGTCCCCTCGCGCGTTCACCACGGCACGTTCTATGCGCTGCCGCAGTCGCCGCAGCTCTACAAGCAGATCCTGATGATGGCCGGCTACGACCGGTACGTGCAGGTCGCCCGCTGCTTCCGCGACGAAGACCTCCGCGCCGACCGTCAGCCGGAGTTCACGCAGGTCGATGTCGAGATGGCGTTCGTCGAGCAAGACGACGTCATCGCGACGATCGACGGGCTGGTCGCGAAGCTCGCCCAGGACGTCCTCGGCAAGGAGGTCCCGCTGCCGCTGCCCCGCATGACCTACGACGAGGCGATGACCCGCTTCGGTCACGACGCGCCGGACCTGCGGTTCGGGCTGGAGATCGTCGACCTGACGGACCTCGCGCCGCAGAGCGACTTCGGCGTCTTCAAGTCGGTTGTCGAGGCCGGCGGCCACGTCCGGGCGCTCTGCGTTAAGGGGGGCGCCGAGCACTACAGCCGCCGCGGCATCGACGGCCTGACGGAGTTCGTCAAAGGGTATGGGGCGAAGGGCCTTGCCTGGTTCCGGGTGGAAGCGGAAGGCAAGCTAACCAGCAACATCGCCAAGTTCTTCAGCGAAGAACTGCTCGCGCAGATGGGCGATCGCCTCGGCGCCGAGCCGGGCGACCTCATCCTCTTCTCCGCCGACCAGTGGCTCGGCACGTGCAAGGTGCTGCACGCCCTGCGGACGAAGATCGGCGCGGAAATGAAACTCTACGACCCCCAGGCGATGCACTTCTCGTGGGTTGTCGAGTTCCCGATGTTCGAACGGACCGAAGACGCCGACAACCCGCAGGCCGAGGGGGCGTGGAGCGCCATGCACCACCCGTTCACCGCGCCGCTGGACGAGCACCTAGCCTACCTCGACAGCGACGCGCCCGAGTACGACCCGGGCAGGTGCCGGGCCAAGGCGTACGACCTGATCATCAACGGCTACGAGGCGGGCGGCGGCACGATCCGGATCCACGACGCCGGCGTGCAGAGCCGCGTGTTCACGCTGCTGGGCATCGATCAGGAGACCGCCAAAGACCGGTTCGGGTTCCTGCTCGAAGCCCTCCAGTACGGCGCCCCGCCGCACGGGGGCATCGCCCTGGGCCTCGACCGCGTGGTGATGCTCTTCGCGAAGCTCGACAACATCCGCGACGTCATCGCCTTCCCGAAGACCCAAAAAGCGACCGACCTGATGACCGAAGCCCCCGGCACGGTCGACGCCAAGCAGCTGAAAGAACTGGCGGTGAAGCTGGATTTGTAGGGCGGGCCTCTCCGTGCTGGAGAAGTGTCCAGGAAGGGGACTCAGGCGAGGATACCCGCGGGCTGCACGCCCTGCGTACCGGGGCCTCCTTTGCGTGGGGACCTTGTTTGGGAATTGTCTTCCGCCAGAGCAGGTTGGCGGCGGTTGCAGGCTTGGCGTGCCGGGTTGCTGACGTTGGGGTAGAATCCCTGTCCGTCGCCGCCCGGCGACGCTGGTTCGCCACTCCTCCCGCTTGGAGCGTGTTATGCGTCTTGCCCTCGCCGCCGCTGTGTTGCTGATCGGTTCCTCCGCGAACGCCGCGGACTGGCCGCACTGGCGGGGCGAGGGCGGCAACGGCGTCTCGACCTCCGCCGCGCCGCCGACTACCTGGAGCGACTCCGAGAACGTTAAGTGGAAGGCCGCCGTGCCGGGCCGCGGGTCGGGCTCGCCCGTCGTGTGGGGCGACCGCGTCTTCCTAGTCACGGCAATCAGCCCATCGCGGCCCGAGTCGTCGGCGGTGATCGGCGGCACGCTGCGGTTCGAGCTGCGCTGCTACGACCGCCAGACCGGCCGGCTGGCGTGGCGGAGGGTCGCCGTCGAGTCGCCCCCCGCCGGCGGGACGCACCGCACCAACGGCTACGCGTCGGCCTCGCCCACGACCGACGGCGAGCGGGTCTACGCCCACTTCGGCTCGCAGGGCACCTACTGCTACACGATGGAGGGCGAGCCGGTTTGGCAACGCGACCTGGGCGACATGGTCACGCGGGCGTCGTTCGGCGAGGGGAGCTCGCCGGTCCTGGAGGGCGAGAAGCTCCTCGTGCCGTGGGACCACGAGGGGCCCTCCGCCCTGTACGCTCTGGACGCGAAGACGGGCGAGACGCTGTGGAGCGCGCCCCGCGACGAACCGACCTGCTGGGCCACGCCGCTCGTCGTCGACGCGGGCGGCACGAAGCAGGTGGTGATGAACGGCCAGAACTACGCCCGGGCGTACGACCTGGCGTCCGGCGAGGAGGTCTGGCGCTGCGGCGGCCAGACCGCGCGGCCGGTCGCGTCGCCGGTGGCGGGCGCCGGGCTGGTGTTCGTCGGCAGCGGCTACCGGGGGTCGTTCTTGGGCGCTTTCAGCCCGACCGGCTCGGGCGACCTCGCCGGCACGCAGTCGATCCGCTGGTCCAAAAGCCGCGACACGCCCGACATCGCTTCGCTGCTGCTCTCCGGCGACCGGCTCTACTACTACAAGGGCAAGTCGGGGCTGCTCACGTGCGTCGACGCCGCGACGGGCGAGCCTCACTACAAGACCAAGCGGATCGGCTTGAGCAACATCTACGCGTCGCCGGTCGCCGCCGGCGGGCATGTCTACTTGACCGACCGCGACGGCACGACCGTCGTCATCCAGGACACGGCGGAACTGAACATCGTGGCCAAGAACTCGGTGGGCGAAACGGTCGACGCCACGCCCGCCCCCGTCGACGGCCAGCTGTTCATCCGCGGCGAGCGTCACTTGTTTTGCATCGGCGAGTGAGCCGAACGGCCGGTGGCGGGGGGCCGACCCGGGGGGCGCCGCCGCCGCGTGGGGTGACGCATCCCTGCGTCACCGGTCACCCGACGCCGATCGTCACGAGCGGGTCACCACCGCCCAATCTCCTCGCCCTTCCAGTTGCGGATCGTGCGGGGCTTGCCGGCAAGGCCGTCGTCGCCGGCGGGATCGGAGAGATCGAGGCTCCTAATCCCGCGTCGCTCGGACGCAGCGGGGTTGTCGCGCGCCCTCTGCCGCTCCGCGGCGGCGGCGCGAAACCTCTTCTCGTTGATGGCCCCGGCGATTGGCGCGGCGATGAACGCCAATGCGAGCCCTCCGAGTACGAGCCACTGAAACGCGACGCGCAACGCATTCGGATTGGGATCCTTCTGCATGCAACGCGGGCAGAACCGGGCGTCGGTCGCGAGCGGCGAGTAGCCACAGTTGTTGCAGGCGCCCATGACAAACCTCCTTTCGTGTTTATTGATGGCTGCGCGGCTAACGAGCCCTCGGGACAAGGCTTTCTTCTACGTGGTTCGGGCTCCCGTTGGTCGCCCTCGGTTCATTAGCGGGGCGGGGATCAATCGTATCGATCTGGCGACGCCACGATGAACGCCGTCTTGGCGTGGCGCCCGCCGCTACAATAGGGATAGGTGCTTAACGCCGATCTGCGGCCGGCGCGCACGCTGAAACTCAACGCGTTGAGCCGACCGATCGGTTGCGCCTCCCCTCGTATGAAACCACGGCAACGAGATGCTTGCCGAGACGCAGAGCATGCCCGATCACGATCAACAGTCGCCCGATCGCCAGCGGATTGAGCAGAACCTCCGCCTGCACGTCGATCGGCTCGCTGGGCTCATCGGGCCGCGGAAGCTGGAGCGGCCCAGGTCGATCGTGGCGACGCTCGGTTACCTCCGCGCGCAGTGGGCGGAGCAGGGGCACAGCATTGGCGAAGAGACCTACGATGCGCTCGGGCACGAGGCGACGAACCTGGTCGTCGACGTCCCCGGTCGCGCGGGCGCCGAGCGGGCGGGCGAGATCGTGCTGCTGGGCGCCCACTACGACACGGCGCTCGAAACGCCGGGCGCCGACGACAACGCGTCGGCCGTCGCCGTGCTGCTGGAGGTGACGCGGCTGCTGCGCGGGCACACCGGCAAGCGGTCGGCGCGGTACGTGGCGTTCGCCTGCGAAGAGGCGCCCTACTTCAACCTCGGCGCGATGGGCAGCCAGCACAACGCCCGCCTCGCCCGCGAGCGGGGCGACAAGATCGTGGCGATGCTCTGCCTGGAGATGGTCGGCTACTTCCGCGACGAGCCGGGCTCGCAGCAGCGGCCCGAGACGCTGCCGGTGTGGACGCACCCGTTCTTCCCCAGCCGAGGCGACTTCCTCGCGGCGGTCGGCAACCTGCGGTCGTGGCGGCTGCTCTGGCCGTTCCGCCGGGGATTCAAGCGGTCGACCCGGCTGCCGCTCTTCTCGATCGCCCTGCCCGAGGCGATCCAAGAGATCCGCCGGAGCGACAACAGCTCGTACTGGGACCAGGGCTACCCCGCGCTGATGCTGACCGACACGAGCTTCCTGCGGAACCCTCACTACCATCGAACGACCGACACGCCCGACACGCTCGACTACGAGCGGATGACCGAGGTCGCCATCGGCGTCGCCGGCGCCATGCGGCGGATGCTGCGTTGAAACCAAGCGGGAAAAGACTGGCGGTGGCCAAGAATTTATTCGCGTGGCACAAAACGGGGCACTGGCCGGTGACTGTGTGGGTTAGAAGTTTTTCTCCGCGGCCTTCTCCAGCAGTTCACGCAGCGACCAGGCTTTCGTTGCCAGGCCGGTGGCCATCGCAGGCGTTTGCTTGCCGGTTAGGCCGGTGTTCACGCGGGCGAAGTTGTACCAAGCGAAGAAGATGGCCAGCATCGCCTTGTGGTGGTCGAGGCTCTTCGAGTGGCCGTTAGTTAGCCGCGTGAACCGGCGTAGGTGCATCCGCAGCGACAAGTTCAAGCGCTCGACGTGGCTCGTGCAGACCTTCTCCAGCTCCGGGTTGCCCATCCGGGTGTGCTTCTCGGCGCCTATTATCGTGGCCGGCGAGTAGCGGGTGGTGACCTGCGTGCTGGCGTACTGCTTCACCAGTTGGGCGAAGTCGACGTTGCCCCGGAACACGAACGGCACCGTCATGCGGTAGGCGGCTAGCCCGTCCGACGACAGCTGGAACCGGCCGACCGTCGCCTTCCGCAGCCGCTCCATGAACCGCCAGCACGACTCGCTGTCTCGCTCGCCAACGTGGTGGGCGAGCACCATCTTGGTGTTCGACTCGATGGCGATCCAGCACCAGCTATCGCCCAGCTCGGGGCTGCGGTTGCGATCGACGCGGCGCTTCTCTTTAAGACCCACGAACGACCAGATTTCATCGGCTTCGACGTCGTCCGCTTCGACGCCCTCGATACTGTCCAGCAGCGCCCCGCAGTTCTCGCCGACCGCCAGGATCAAGTCGCCCAGCGTCTCCCGGTCGATGCCGGTCAGCCGGTGGATGGACCGCAGGCTCATCCCTTCGAGCATCATCCCGAGGGCCGTCGTGGCGTCCCGCATGCCAATCCGCAGGCTGCCGAGCGGCTGGGGCTTGGCCTCGGTGAACGTGGCGCCGCACGCCTTGCACTTGAGGCGCTGGGCGCCGTGGCGGTCCTTGCCGTGCTTGGCGGTGTGCTCGTGCTGGCAGGTGATTACGACCATAGCGTTTGCTCCCGATTGGGGGCCTTCGCTATGATTCAGGTCTCTAGGCTGGAATCAGGCGAAAGCCGGTTTCAGTTGGCCCCGGTTGGATTGCCGTCCTTCCGGGGCTCTTTCTTCTGCATTATGTGTACAGACAATTAACCAGCGGTGCAATCCCTTGACCGACAGTTTTTTGTCTGTACAATCTCGGCATGGCAGAATCCCGCGGCAGGCCGAAGAAAGACGATTCCGACCGGCGAGAGATTCGCTTTCAGGTGCGGCTGTCGCCGGCTGAACTGGCCCTGATAGAGCGTGCCGCCGACGGGAAGCCATCGACCTGGGCGAGGGAGACGCTACTCAGAGCCGCCAAGCGGCGGACAACGTAGCGGAGAGTGGGGGAGTCGAACCCATCCGTAGGACGGACCCCTAGCACAGCGTATAAGACTGCTGCGTCAGCCGAGACGCGGGCCGCTCTCCGTGGCAGAGCGGCTGGACGACGGTGGATGCGCGTGAATCACAGCTGTACGACAGCAGCTACGTATGCGAGGTTCAATCGCCCTGGCTCGAGTAGGCTCGAGTAGGGCGGTAAGCTATTCACTCACAAGGGTTTGCGTGTCGAATGGAACAGCTGCTCCTCGACTTCGAGTCATTGCCAGCGACGGCAATACCATTGATGAACCCGGATGAGCTGTTCGGGAATTGCTCGCGGGAGATTCTCTCCCGAGCCCAAGAAACGGGCCTTTGGGAGCGAAAGTCTGCTCGGGTTCACCGCGAAGACTTGTCTACGTACTTCAGCATGTGGGCCAACACTCCACCGCATGGTGGTTTAGTTGCCGTCGGAATTGAGAACGACGGAAAGATTACCGGCTGTTTGTCGCAAGATCAGCAAAAGATCAACAACTTAGAAAAAGCTGGTCGCGAACTATGTTCCGACGCTCGCTACGACATCAAGAGAATCAACGTTGTAAACGACCGCGGTGAAGAAGACTACGTCATCGTAATCCGAGTCTACTACCGACCGGACAAAGTCGTAGAGCTGGCTTCGGGAAGAGGTTACATCCGCCGTGGTGACTCACGCTACACGTTATCGGAGGAAGAGAAGCGAGAACTGGCGATCGACAAAGGGCAGGTCAGTT
>JBCCZD010000124.1:0-11477 GCA_039188275.1 Planctomycetota bacterium | reverse complement strand
TGCGCTTGTGCTGGCGCTCGACGTTGTGTTGCCCGTCCCGTCGGGCCCGCTCAACACGCTGGCCGGCGCCCAGTTGGGCGCCGGCCTAGCGACGCTCGTCTGCTGGGTCGGCATGACCGCGGGGGCGGTGATCGCCTTCGCCGCGACCCGCCGGTGGGGCGCGGCGGCTGCCGCTTGGTTGGTGAGCGAAGCCCAGCTGGCCAACGCGCGGGAGGTGTCCGGCACGGCCTCGGCGTGGCTGTTGCTAGCGAGCCGGCCGGTCCCGGTGCTCGCCGAGGCGACCATCATCCTCGCGGGCCTAATTGGGGTCCCCTGGCTAAGCTTCGTTCGGTTCGTCGCGGCCGGCAACCTTGTGGTCGCGTTCGTCTACGCCTCGGTTGGTCACTGGGCGTCGCTCGGTCGCTGGCTGGCGCCGGCGTTAATTGCCAGCGCGGTGGCGCCGCTGCTGTTGGCAGTGCTGGTACGTTCGGCAGCTCGCAGGCGCCGGTTCGGTTGACCACTAGGCGAATGCCAGTGTGGCGTCACTTCCTAAAGCAACATCCTCTATTCCTTACCAAGCCAAGCAATAAGCCACGCGATAATGTGGTCGACCGAATCTACCCGGCGATACGGATGACCGATCGCAAAAGTCGGGCAGGTACTCTTCGGTTCGCTCGTTCGCAAGCCGAACGACATGCGGACGCCAATGCAACAAGAGGGTTGCGATCACGCGCAACCGCTCGCGATGCATTGCCGGCGGCGTGGTGCGCGATGTAGCTGCCCGGGTCCCATCACCCTAGCAGCGAAACGGGCACGCCATGTTCAACGATTCCCCAACGAGCCGTCCGGCCGCATCCGCTACCGTGCTCGTTCTCGGAGCCGACGCGAGCCTCGAAGAGAAGATTGACGCCAGCACCCGTAGCGAGGGCGTGAGTTGCGAGCACCTCCACTCCGCCTTGTCATGCGTCGACCGCTTGCGGCGGTTGGACATCGCGTGTGTGATCGTTGACCGTACGCACGCCGCAAGGCTGTTCGAGCACCTGGATGCCGAACTCATTGACGCCCCGCTGGTCTTGATCGGCGGCGGGGTCTTCGACAGCCGGAAGGTCCCCGCCCCGATCGTTGCTTCCGTATGCCGCTGCCTCGACGTAGACTTCCAGGCGGAAGAGTTGCAGATAGCGATCCGCGAAGCGGTCGACGAGGCACGCCGGCGCCTCGCCGATCGTCAAGCCGTGGAGGAATACCACGAAGGGGTCCGGTCGCTCAGCGCCGCGGAGCTCCGCGTCATGCAAGCCGTTTGCGAGGGCAAGCTCAACAAGCAGATCGCGAGCGAACTGGGCGTCAGCATCCGGACGGTAGAGCAACGCCGCAGCCGGGTCTTCTCCAAGATGTCGGTCGAGTCGGCGGTGCCGCTCGCGGCGCGCCGGTCGATGGTCCGGACGATCGAGCGGTTGCGTCCCCAACTCGCGAAGCAGGTCCACCGCGTCGATGCGGCGGGGGGCGCTCGATAGTTCCGCTTTGGTCCGCCGAAGCGTTCAAAGCGCCCCCACGCTTGGAGGCACGAATCGGCCCTCGTTGATCGGGCCGCCGGCCCGCTCGAACCCATCGAAGGCATCGGCGCACCGACCCCGCCGCGCGAGCCGTCGGCGGGCCGCCCGCAGCCGGCGACGCCAACGGTGCAGCGCGACCGCCGTCCACGCCGTGACGACCACCGGCGACAGCGCTACAAGCACGACCGCCGACGCAACGAAATCGGCGACGCGGAACGACGCGGCCGCGGCGGTTTGGTAGGCCGCTAGCGGTTCGCCACCGGACGGGGCAGAAGCCGGCCGGTCACCCGGCGTGCTGGGCGGCGATCCTGCACGGGGGGCCTCTTTCAAGACCGTGCGGGGCTCGCGTAGCGGCGAATCGACGCCCCAGTCTTGCCCGACCCGGCGGGCGCGGGCGGTGCTCTTTGGGCCTGCTAGTTGGCTCGGCATCGTGGCGCTCCGGGGCTCTCGGGCGGGTGCAGTTCCGTTGGAATGCGGGCCGCTTCCGGTGCGGGACACTCCTCTCATAGAAGTGCGTCAGAACCCGGATCGCAGGACAGTGAAAAACCCACCGACCACATCTTTGCGGCTGCTCAAGCGGGGCCTGGCAGCGAAGGGGCCGCGAACTTCTCGCGGTAAGACCGGTCCGCTGGGCGCAGGAGTTGCGGCACTTGTGGTACACTCCGGCCGACCCGGGTGGCGTCGGCCGCGCGGGTGTTTTCTGGCACGCACGGCGGCGGGCACGCCGGGAAACGTGGCGCCAGGCGCCCGTATCGCCGGCGTGACGACGCTCGCCTCGGCGTTGATCAGGGCTCCGGTGCTCTCCCCGTTTCCGTCCGCCAGCCCCGTTCTAGCAAGCCCGTTCCAGCAAGCGCCGCGCTTGCAAGCTCAGCCCCCACCCGCCAGCGACGCGCCCCGGAATGCACTACCAACCGACCGGTTACGACGAGTCTTTCGAGTCCACCGGCGAGCCACGGCCGGCGTGCCGAGAGTTCCTCCGCCGGCTCGACGCGGTCGGCGTGAGCGAGCTGGGCCGACGGCAGAAAGAAGCGGAGTTGCAGCTCCGCAACTCGGGGATCACGTTCAACGTCTACGGTCACCAAGCGGGCGTCGAGAAGGTCTGGCCATTCGACCTCATGCCCCGCGTGATCGACCGCGAAGAGTGGTCGCAGATCGACGCCGGGCTCCGCCAGCGGGTGACCGCGCTCAATCTGTTTATCGATGACGTCTACAACGACCGCCGGATCATCGCCGACGGCGTCGTGCCCGAGTCGCTCCTCCAATCGTCGACGACCTACCGCCCCGAGCTGCGCGGCTTCAGCCCAACGCACAAGGCGTGGTGCCACATCTCGGGCGTCGACTTGGTCCGCAACCGCGACGGGCGGGTCTACGTCCTCGAAGACAACCTCCGCTGCCCGTCCGGGGTGTCGTACGTGCTCGAGAACCGGGAGATGATGAAGCGGACCTTCTCGCAGGTCTTCCACGGGGTGTCGATCGCCTCGGTCGACGAGTACCCGGAGCAACTCCTCGAAACGCTGCTGAGCTGCGCCCCGCCCGCCGTCCGTGATCCATTGGCGGTGGTCCTCACGCCGGGCGTCTACAACTCGGCCTACTTTGAGCACACGTTCCTCGCGCAGCAGATGGGCGTCGAGCTCGTCCAGGGGTGCGACCTGGTCGTGATCGACGACGTCGTGCACATGCGCACCACGCAGGGCCTGCGGCGAGTCGACGTGATCTACCGCCGGATCGACGACGACTTCCTCGACCCCGAGGTCTTCCGCGAGGACTCGACGCTGGGCGTCCGCGGGCTGATGCGGGCCTACCGCGCCGGCAACGTCACGCTGGCCAACGCGCCCGGCACCGGCGTTGCCGACGACAAAGCCGTGTACGCCTACGTGCCGGAGATCATCCGCTACTACCTGGGCGAAGACGCCATCCTGCACAACGTGCCGACGTACCTGTGCGACGACCCCAAGCAACGCGAGCACGTGCTGGCCAACCTCCACGACCTGGTGGTCAAGCCGACCAACGAGTCGGGCGGCTACGGCATCATGCTCGGCCCGCACGCCACGCCGGAGGAGCGTGCGGCGTGCGGCGACCGCATCCGCAGCGACCCGCGGAACTACATCGCGCAGCCGATGCTCGAGTTGTCGACCGTGCCGACGCTGGTCGACGACGACGAGCCGCCCCGCCTGGAGCCCCGGCACGTCGACCTCCGGCCCTTCGTCCTCGCCGGCCAAGACGTCTACGTCATGCCGGGCGGGCTGACGCGGGTCGCGCTGGTCGAGGGCTCGATGGTCGTCAATTCGTCCCAGGGCGGCGGCAGCAAGGACACTTGGGTCATGCGCGCCTAGCGGGGCGGACCGGGCAGCGCCCGTTTCCGCATCCGCCCGGCATCGGCCCTGGGCAAGCACGCACAACGCCAACCAACTTACTCCCCTCATGCTTAGCCGCGTTGCCGACTCGATTTACTGGATGAGCCGCTACATCGAGCGGGCGGAGAATGTAGCGCGGTTCATCGACGTCAACCACAACCTCACGCTCGGCGAAGACGACGACAACGGCCAGCAGTGGGCGCCGCTGGTCTACATCACGGGCGACCAGGGGCTGTTCAAGGAGCTGTTTGGCACGCCGAAGCGCGACGCCGTGCTCCGGTTCTTGGCGTTCGAGCCGCGCAACCCGAACTCGATCCTCTCGTGCATCACCGCCGCGCGGGAGAACGCCCGCAGCGTGAGGGAGTCGATCACCGCGCCGATGTGGGAGCGGATCAACCGCTTCTACTGGATGGTTCGCGACGCCTCGTCCGGTGACGCGGCCCTTGCCGAACCGAACGGATTTTGCGACCAGGTGAAGCTCGCCAGCCACGCTCTTGTCGGTCACACCTACACGACGATGTCCCACGGCGAGGCGTGGCATTTTTCGCGGATCGGCCGGCTGCTTGAACGCGCCGACAAGACCTCGCGGATTGTCGACGTACAGTACTACCACCTCTTGCCCACGGCCGCCGATGTCGGATCGCCGGTCGATCTGGTCCGGTGGAACGCGTTGCTGAAGTCGACCAGCGCGCTGGCGATGTACCGGAAAACCCACGGGCGGATCACCCCGGACAGCGTGGCGGATTTTCTGATCCTCGGCCGGGATTTCCCACGGGCGATGCGGTTTTGCGTGATGCGGGTCCAGGAGTCGGTCAGCGAGATCACCGGCAGCCGGCCCGGGACATTTACCTGCCGGACCGAACAACTGGCGGGCAGACTCCGGTCGGATATGGATTACACTGCGATTTCGGACGTCATCCGCGAGGGGCTGCACGAGTACATCGATCGCTTCCAGGCCCAGTTGAACGACGTCGGCGAGGCGCTGCACGCCGACTTCTTCACGCTGACCAGCGAACCCGAGACGCAGCGACAGACCCAGCCGCAGAGCTAACACCCACGGCTTAGCCACACCCAGCCAGGACGGACCGCCACAACGCCAAGACGCCAAGACGCCAAGGAAGCGCGACGAGAGCCCGCCCGGATGGCGGTGATGACTCTGGTTGCGACCCGGCGCCTTAGCGGCTTGGCGTCTTTTTTCACCCACCGGACCGCGCCCCCCGGCGCCATCCCCCGAAACCAGCCCGCCGCCCGATGAGCATCCACGTCGCCCTGCGTCACGCGACGCGTTACCGCTACCCCCGCCGCATCGCGCTCGGGCCGCAGGTCATCCGCCTACGACCGGCGCCGCACAGCCGCACGCCGATCGAGAGCTACTCGCTCAGCGTCGGCGACGGCGACCACTTCCTCAACTGGCAGCAGGACCCGTTCGGCAACTACGCCGCGCGGTGCGTCTTCAACGAGCCAACGACGCGCCTCTCGGTCGAGGTCGACCTGGTCGCCTCGCTGTCGGTCATCAACCCGTTCGACTTCTTCCTCGAACCGGACGCCGAGCAGTTCCCCTTCCGGTACGACGCCGAGCTGCAACGCGACCTAACGCCCTACTTCATCACGGACCCGGCGGGCCCCAAGATGCACGGCCTGCTGGCGTCGATCGACCGCACGCCGCGCAAGACGATCGACTTCCTGGTTGACATCAACCAACAACTGCAGCGTGAGATCAACTACCTCATCCGGATGGAGCCGGGCGTGCAGACCTGCGAGCAGACGCTCGAGCTGGCGAGCGGCTCGTGCCGCGACTCGGCTTGGCTGCTCTGCCAGGCGTTGCGGCACGTCGGCTTCGCGGCGCGGTTCGTCTCGGGCTACTCGATCCAGTTGAAGGCCGACCAGAAGGCGCTCGACGGCCCCAGCGGGGTCGAGCAAGACGTGTGCGACCTGCACGCCTGGACCGAGGTCTACCTGCCCGGCGCCGGGTGGGTGGGGCTCGACCCGACGTCCGGGCTGTTCTGCGGCGAGGGGCACATCCCGCTGGCCTGCACGCCGCAGCCGACGTCCGCCGGCCCCATCACCGGCGCGCACGATCCGTGCGAAGTCGAGTTCGATTTCGAGATGCACATCGAGCGGGTCCACGAGGACCCCCGCGTCACGAAGCCGTACACCGAGGAGCAATGGGGCCGCATCCAAGCGCTCGGCCACGACATCGACGGGCGCCTCGCCCGCGGCGACGTGCGCCTGACGATGGGCGGCGAGCCGACGTTCGTCTCGATCGACGACATGGACGGCGACGAGTGGCAGACCGCCGCGGTCGGCCCCAACAAGCGCCGCCTGGGCAACGAGCTGCTCTGGAAGCTCAAGCGGCGGTTTGGCGGCGGCGGGCTGCTGCACCACGGGCAGGGGAAGTGGTACCCGGGCGAGCAGCTCCCGCGGTGGGCGTTCGCCTGCTACTGGCGCCGCGACGGCGAACCGATCTGGCGGGACGAGTCGCTCTTCGCCCCCGACAAAACCGACCTGGGGCACACCGTCGAAGACGCACGCCGATTCGGCAAAGCGCTCGCCGAGCGGATCGGCGTCGACCCCCACCACGCGGTCGACGCCTACGAAGACTCGATGTACTACGCCTGGCGTGAGCGTCGCCTGCCGGCGAACGTCAGCCCCTTCGCGTCGAAGCTAGACGACCCCGAAGAGCGCGAACGCCTGGCGCGCGTCTACGAGCAGGGGCTCACGGCGCCGGCCGGCGTGGCGTTGCCGCTGCAGTTCTGCTGGTGGGAGAGCGAGCCGCGTTGGCGGAGTGGCGCCTGGGTGGTGCGGGCGGACGAGATGTTCCTGATCCCCGGCGACTCGCCCATTGGCTACCGCCTGCCGCTGCAGTCGCTGCTGTACGAGAAAGGCGCCGGCTGGACGGCGCCGCTCTACGACCGCGACCCGCTGGAAGCAGTCGCCGAGCTGCCCGCGTACGAAGCGATCCGCAACCGGCTGGCGAGCCGGGCGCTCGCGGGCGCCGGCGTTGGAGCGGGCGGCGCGAGACCCTCGCAGATGCCCGCCTCGTACGCCAACTGGCCCCGTCGCCAACCGGCGAACGCCGGCCGCAACGGGTCGGGCGGCGCCGGCGCCCGCCGGGGTGGGGACGCCCTAGGCAATCACGAGCACGGCGCGGCCCCTGCCGGCGCCTTGTCGAACGACGGCCAGCTCTTCAAGACCGACGTCAACTACAACGACCCGTCGGAGGTGCTCCGCACGGCGCTCTGCGTCGAGGCCCGCGGCGGAGTAACGCACGTCTTCATGCCGCCCTGCGACCGGCTGGAGGTGTACCTCGACCTGATCGCGGCGGTCGAGGACACGGCCGAGGCGCTCGGCTTGCCGGTGCTTATTGAGGGCTACCTGCCGCCGCACGACCCGCGTGTGCAGCACATTAAAGTGACCCCCGACCCCGGCGTGCTGGAGGTGAACGTCCACCCCGCCGAGAGCTGGGGCGAGCTCTGCGACATCACGACCGGCGTTTACGAAGACGCCCGGCAGACGCGGCTGGGGACCGAGAAATTTGATCTGGACGGCTCGCACACCGGCACCGGCGGCGGCAACCACGTCGTGCTGGGCGGCGCCACGCCGGCCGACAGCCCCTGGCTCCGCCGGCCCGACCTGCTCAAGAGCCTGCTCGCCTACTGGCAGAACCACCCGTCGCTTTCCTATATCTTCAGCGGCAAGTTCATCGGGCCCACCAGCCAAGCCCCGCGTGTCGAGGAGGCCCGCGCCGACTCGATGTACGAGTTGAAGATCGCCTTCGAGCAGATCCACGCTGGCCGCGACTACCCGCCGTGGGTCGTCGACCGGGTCTTCCGTCACCTGCTGGTCGACGGCTCGGGCAACACCCACCGGGCCGAGTTCTGCATCGACAAGCTCTACTCGCCCGACACGTCGACCGGCCGGCTGGGGCTGCTCGAGTTCCGAGCGTTCGAGATGCCGCCTCACGCCCGCATGAGCTTGACCCAGATGCTCCTGCTGCGGGCACTCGTGGCGAGGTTCTGGGAAACGCCGTACGAGACGCCGGTCGTCACCTGGGGCACGCAGCTGCACGACCGCTGGATGCTGCCGCACTTCGTCTGGCAAGACTTCCAGGACGTCATCGAAGAGATGCGTACCGCCGGCTACGCCTTCGAGTCGGGCTGGTTCAACGCTCACCAAGAGTTCCGTTTCCCGTTCGTCGGCAAGTTCACGCAGCGGGGCGTGTCGGTCGAGCTGCGGAGCGCCGCCGAGCCGTGGTACGTGCTCGGCGAAGAAGGCGCGCCCGGCGGGACCGCGCGGTACGTCGACTCTTCAATCGAACGGCTGCAAGTGAAGGTCCGCGGCATGACCGACCCGCGCTACGTGCTGACGTGCAACGGCCGGCGTGTGCCGCTCCACCCGACGGGCGTCGAGGGCGAGTTTGTTGCGGGCGTCCGATACCGGGCGTGGCAGCCGCCGAGCTGCCTGCACCCGACAATCACCGTCGACGGGCCGCTGGTGTTCGACCTGCTGGATACCTGGATGGGCCGGTCGATGGGCGGCGGGCAGTGGCATGTCGGTCACCCAGGCGGATTGAACCCGACAACCTTCCCGGTCAACGCCCTCGAAGCCGAGACGCGACGCGCCACCCGCTTTTTCAACTTTGGCCACACCGCGGGCGCGGTTACAATCCCGGCGATAGAGCCCAACCCCGAGTTCCCGATGACGCTGGACCTGCGTCGCGGGGGGCCGTTGCGGGGGCCTTCGTAGCGCCGAATGAGTCCGGGCCGCGTGGCGGCCCGGCTGCCGAACGCGGGATGGCTTGAGCCGAACAGGGCCGTCGTAACTCGTCATCAGCCCCGAACGAAGGCGCGGCATCCCGGATGCAGAGTCAGCGGCAGACGAGCTCTGGGGGTTCGCAAAGCGTCGCCCCGGCGGCGGATGGCGTAGCGGCGGCGCTGGCCGAGTACCGACAGGCGTTAGCGGGCGGTTACGACGAGCTGCACGGCGCGGACGGCGCGGTCCGGCCGCGCTGGAACGCCCTGGCGGCGCAGCTCCACCGGCTGGGGACCACCGAGATCAGCCGCCGGTGGGCCCACTCCCAGCGCCTGATCTACGAGAACGGCGTCGCGTACGGCCGGCCCCACGCCGGCGAAGGCGACCGCCGGCCTTGGCGGCTGGACCCGTTGCCGATCTTGATCCAACGCGACGAGTGGTCGGCGGTCTCCGCGGGGCTGGCTCAGCGGGCCCGGCTTCTGGAGCTCGTTCTGCAGGACCTCTACGGCACGCAAGAGCTGATCCGGTCGGGTGTGCTGCCCCCTGAGCTGCTGTTCAACCACCCCGGCTACCTGCTCCCGCTGCGTCGGGCCGGCGCCGCGGCCGGCGGCGGCGACGCGACACGGCTGATCCGTTTCTACGCCGCGGACCTGGGCCGATCGCCCAGCGGCGAGTGGTGGGTGCTGGCCGACCGGACCGAGGCCCCCTCGGGCGTTGGCTTCGCGCTCGAGAACCGGTTGGTCGTGTCGCGGATGCTGCCCGAGCCGTTCCGCGAGTGCCGGGTACGCCGGCTCGCGGGCTACTTCGCGGCGCTGCGCGAGCGGCTGCAGGCGATCTCGCCCCAACGGCGGGCGAACCCGCGTGTCGCGATCCTCAGCCAGGGCCCCGGTCAGCCGAACTACTTCGAGGACGCGTACCTGGCCCGCTACCTCGGCTTCACCCTTGTCGAGGGCGAAGACCTCACCGTCCGCAACCGGCAGCTGTGGCTCAAAACGCTTGAGGGCCTAGCGCCGATCGATGTGCTCATCCGCCGACCGAACAGCGAGCTGTGCGACCCGCTCGAACTGGGCGGCGCCTCGGCGGCTGGCGTGGCGGGCCTGATCCAGTCGGGCCGCGACGGCGGTCTCGCGATCGCCAACCCGCTGGGCAGCGGCCTGGTCGAGTCGCCCGTCTTCATGGCGTTCCTGCCGCAGCTCTGCCAGCACCTGCTGGGCGAAGACCTCAAGCTGCCCGGCGTCGCCACGTACTGGTGCGGCCAGCCCGAGTCGCTTGAACGTGTTCTTGCAAACCTCGACGGCATGATCCTGAAGCGGGCCTACCGGCAACGCGGCCGCGAGAGCCTGCTGACCGCCGAGCTGCGGAGAGAGACGCCCGACCAGCTCGCCGAGCGGCTGCGTGCCGACCCTCAGGAGTACGTCGCGCAGGAACGCGTCGACCGGTCGACCGCCCCCCTCTGGCAAGACGGCCGGCTGGCTCCGGCGCGGGTGGCGTTGCGGGCATTCGCCGTGGCCTCGGACGAGTCGTTCCACGTCATGGAGGGCGCCCTCGCCCGCACGACTCCCAGCGACGAGCCGCTCGAAACGACCGCCATGTCGGGCGAGGGGAGCAAAGACGTCTGGATCGTCAGTGACGAGCCGGTCGAGCCGGTCACGCTGTTGGCCGACGACGACGACCCCGTCGAGCTCGTGCGGATCGGCCCGGAGCTGCCCAGCCGCGTCGCCGATGACAGCTTCTGGCTCGGCCGGCACATGGAGCGGGCCGACGCCAAGGCGCGGCTCATCCGCACGGTCGCCAACCGACTGACCGGCGAGGGCGGCCCCGGCGAGCTGCTCGAGCTGCCCCCGCTGCTGCGGGCGCTCGCCGAGCAGGGCCAGATCGAGCCCGGATACGCCGTCGACGAGCTCCGCGACCTGTTGCCGCACGTCGACCAGTCGCTCCCCTCGCAGGTGCTCAACCGCTCGCAGCCGGGCTCGCTCCCGTCGACCGTAGCGCGCGTCTTCAGCACGGCGGCCGAGGTCCGCGACCGGCTCTCACGCGACGCCTGGCGGGTGCTGCTCCGCGTTGGCGAGGCGTTCCCCTCGCCCGAGACCGACCCGACCGACCTGACCGACCTGATCAACGCCACGGACGAGCTGATCGTCGACCTCGCCGCGGTCGGCGGCGTTGTGATGGAGAGCATGACACGCACCCAGTTCTACCGCTTCCTGGACATCGGCCGGCGGCTCGAACGAGCGATGCAGGTCGTCGACCTGATCCGCGCCTGCCTGGTTGACTCGCGGCCCTGCGTCCGCCCGCTGCTCGAGGCGCTACTCGAAACGTCCGACAGCCTGATGACCTACCGCTCCCGCTACCGGGCGAACCTCAAATTCGCCGCGGTGCTCGACCTGCTGCTGACCGACGAGTCGAACCCACGCAGCCTGGCCTACCAGCTCCAGACCCTCGAACGGCACATTGGCAAGCTGCCCCGCAGCGGCGACGAGGCGCCCGGCGCGTCGGCGGAGGAGCGGCTGACGATGTCGATGGCCCACGCCGTCCGCATGACCAACATCGCTGAACTCGCCGAGGCCCACGACATGGGGCGACCCGAACCGCTGGCGATGCTGCTCGACCAGGTCGGCGGCGAACTCCCGGCGCTCTCCGAGGCCCTGTCGCTCAAGTACCTGGTGCACGCAATCACGCCCCGGCAGTTGTCGCCGCTGTGAGTGCGTAGCGGAGGGGCGCCGTTTTTTCCGAGACCGCCCGCCGTCCACCGCCCGTTTCTCACGATGAAGTACCGCATTACCCACACCACGAAGTACGCCTACGCCGACCCGGTGGCGGGCTGCCACAACCTGGTGCACCT
>JBCCZD010000123.1:0-11724 GCA_039188275.1 Planctomycetota bacterium | reverse complement strand
TGTCGGACGACGACTTCGCCGGCACCGACCGGATCTACGGCGGCATCAACTACGCCGGCCTGGAGTACGACCGCGATGGCGCCGGCGGCGGCACGTACGCCTACCGGCCGCTGAACGACTACTACGACTACCAGGCGCCGATCGATTCGACCTCGACCAACGACCTCCGCGTGCTGGCCGTCCGCGTCCGGCAGACGTTCCAGGTGCAAAACATCGAACTCAACTTCTGGCGGTTCGGCTCGCCCGCGACGCCGGGCCTCGGCGGCGGCGCCGGTTGCGGCAGCGGCGTGGGCGGCGGCGTCGGCAGCGGTGTGCTCCGCAACGCCATCGCCGGCGCCTCGGGCTGTGGGCCGGCCTGCGGCTCGGCGGGATGCGGCTGTGAACCGTGCGGCTGCGCCCCCGCGTCGCCCCCGCGTCGGTTCTTCATCAATGGCCTGGCCGGCGTTCGCTACATGAAGCTCGACGAGACGTTCCGCAACTCGGTCTTCTTCGCAGCCGCCGCCGACCCGACCTACCCGGGCGACATGCCCACCACGGGCGCGGGCGCTGACCAAGTGATCTTCCACGACATCGAAGTGGACAACGACCTCGTCGGCTTCCAGCTCGGGTGCAGCATGAACTGCCTGGTCGGCTGCCGCTGGACTCTGTTCGCCGACACCAATTTCGGCATCTACGGCAACTCCATCGACGCCTACCAGCGGGTCTACAGCCCCGGCGGCGGCGGCACGGTCCGCTTCGTTCAAACCGGCAACGACGCCGTGGTGCGGAGCTCGAAGGAAGACGTCTCGTTCCTGGGCGAAGCCCGACTGGGCGTCGGCTACCAGATCACGCCGCGGTGCCGACTGACCAGCGCGTACCGGGTGATCGCCGTGTCGGGCGTGGCGCTGGCGCCGTCGCAGATTACGACGCCGATCAACGAAGCCGCCTTCGGCCACATCGACTCGAACGACTCGATCGTGATCCACGGCTTCCAGGGCGGCGTCGAGTTCAAGTACTGAGTAAGGGGCGAGGGGTTCCGGGGGGCCAAGCATCAGGCAAACCCGACAGCCGGAGCATATCGCCTCGATCAAAATGCCGGCGTGCTACACCAAGGTGTTCGCCGGCGACGAACCCCCTCTTGATCGGAAAGGCCCGGTGGCTTCGGCTGCCGGGCCTTTCTGTTTTGGGGTAAGGGGAGGGCGCTAGGAATTAGGCGTAAAGATGCGCACGCGACTGGCAAAGCGTGACTGCCGATTGCGCGTCCTAGCGGCCTTTGAAAAACGCGGTCCTGGCGTTTTTCAACCTCGCCAAGCTCAGAGCAAGCTCTTCGCGGCTCGCAAAACAACGGCCTCGGCGCCCGTTGTTTTGGATCGGCATCGTGCCGATCGCAGCCGGTCGAGTCAATCAACACGCTGCTAGCGGCTAACGCCTCTACTCACACAATCACGCTTGTCAGCAGTTGGAAGCCGCGGTCCTCGCGAAGGAAGTCGAAGTCGGGCTCGCCGGGGGCGAGGTCGCGGAACGTGGCGTCGAGGTGGAACGCCTTGGCGAGGTGGTCGAGCGCGTGGCTGCGGTCGCCGGCTAGGCTCCAATAGCAGGCGAGGTTGTAGTGCAGGATGGCCTCGTCGGGGTCGTAGACAAGCGCCTCGAGCAGGGAGTCGATCGCGTCGTCGAGCCGGCCGGTCCGCTTGTAGCACCACCCGAGGGCGAGCCATACCCGCATGTCTTCGGCCAGCAGCGTGGCGGCCCGCCGGAGTGGAAAAACCGCCTCGTGAAACTGCTTCAGCTCGCGGAGCGTCTCGCCGAGCAAGTAGCAGGCCCTGCCCGAAGCATGGACCAACTTGCCACGCCGCTGCAGAGCTGCCAGCGCATGCTCGTGCATGCCGAGTTCGAGATAGCCTTCCGCCTCGCGGATGGTGCGGTCGAGTTGTGACCGGTCGACGGCGTTCGAATGGCCGGTGGTCGTCACGATCTCACTCCCTCTGCTGCGCGGGCATTTATTGCGCTGGCTTCGCGGGTCGTTGCTCGCCGGCCCCGCGGCCTGCCGTTCTGGGAGCCCGTCCCTGGGGCGCCGCGAGCACCCGCTTAGGGGCGGCCCTCGCTGACCTTCCGTGACTGCCCGGATTCTATCCCCGCGGCGCGGCGGCCCCAAGCAGAAGCGGCGAGGTTCTTACAAAAAGCCCTTTGTGCGCAGGGCGAAATCGAGGGAAATCGACCCGGCGGGCGATTCGGGTCGAACCGGACCGGCACACTGGACGGTTCGGCGTCGCACGCCGTTGGGCGCTGTTGCCGCCGGGCAACACGCCAGCTGGCGTTGTGTTGAGCAAACGCAACGTTGACCGCGGGCAGCGATTGTCGCGCTGCTTCGTTTATCTGCACAAAACGCCGCCGGAGCCGCCGTTTGCCGCCCGCGCGCCGATCGGTGGCCGGCGGCGGCGCCCCCCTTGCTTGAAGGGGTGATCGCCGCGAGCGGTCGCGGCCCGCGGTCGAGGCCGGCCGCGAAGCTCCTCCGCGCGTCTCTCAGCGACCCCGCCCGGCCGCACTCGCCGCCGATTGGGGGAAGGCTTACCTTTTGCCGCCTCTTCTATCTCTTCTGAACCGTGCGCGGTTGTTGCGGCGCCGCTTGGCGTTGGTGCTGTTGGTGGGGCCGCTGCTCCTGGGGGGGGCCAACCAGCTTTGCGCTGCGGTTGACGACGACGCGCCCCCGCCTGCCCGCGAGTGGGTCCGTACGGTCGACGGCTGGGAGCCGCTCGCCGCGCTATCAACGCGCCCACGCCGCGAGCCGGCGTTGCACCCGCTGACGTTCGCGGCGTTCGAACTGCTGGGCGCGATTTTTTTGCTCTTCGCGTTCGAGCGCACCGCCGTGCCACGCGGCCGGCGCGTCGGCTGATCACGGCGGGTTGTCGCTTTCTCAGAGATTCTCGTACGAACCCCGCCGCGCCGCGCCACTACCAAAGTGCGGCGGACACCGAGTGCCGGTGCGCCTGCATTCCCTAATCCCGAGCGTCCGTCATGCGACTCACCCTCCGCACGCTGCTGGCCTATATGGATGGGATCCTCGACCCAGCCGACCACGACGACCTAGCGCGTCAGATCGAAGCCAGTTCCGACGCCACGGACCTGATTCACCGCACGCGCGACACGATGCGGCGGATGAAGCTGCCGGCGCCGGCGGTTGAAGACAAGGCGGGCGAGCGGCCGGCCCACGAGTCCGCGATCAGCACCGGCGGCTTTGACGCGAACGCCGTGGCGGAGTATCTGGACAACACCGCGCCGGCGCAGGCCGTGGTCGACCTCGAGCTCCAATGCCTGAAGTCCGAGAGCCACCTTGCCGAGGTCGCCGCGTGCCACCACATCTTGACGATGGTCCTCGGCGAGCGGGCGGAGATCGACCCTGAAACCCGCCGCCGGATGTACGCCATCCCCGAAGTCGCCGCGGCGATGGCCCAAGCCGAGTCGGCGACCCCGTCCGCCACGCCGCCGCCGACCGAACAGCCCGCGGCGGCGGTTACCGAGGTGCCCGACTACTTGAAAGGCTCGCGCAAGCCGCTCGCCATCCGGATGCTACCCGCGGTTGCGGCGTTGCTGCTGCTGGGTGGCGTGAGCTACTTCGCGTTCCGGACGGGCGGCTTCTTGCGGGGCGGTTCGATTACCGTGGCGGGTGGCGATACCGAGCCTTCCCCCGGGCAAGCGGTCGGAGAAGACCCGCCCGCAGCCGCCCCGGCGCCGCCTGCCGGGGCTGCCAGCGAGCCGGCTGCAACCGATCCTTCGTTGGGTCTTCCGTCATCAGCCCCTGCCGATGCCGGGGCCGCGCCGTCGGTCGCGCCGACAGAGGTTGAGCTGCCGGCGCTCGGCGACCCGATAGCCGTCCCGCCGGTGGATGGGGGATCGGTTGAGGCCCCGATCGACGGGGCAAGCGCCGAGGTAATCGAGGGGGCAATCGAGGGGCCCGTCGCCGAAACGCCAATTCCCGAAACGCCGCCCGCCGAAACGCCAATGCCCGGCGCGCCAATCGCCGTGGCCCCGGGTGACGCCGCGGTGGCCACGGTTGGGCCGCCGGCCGCTCGGCCCACGGCGTCTTCGCCCGCGAGCGCTCCATCGGGGCCAGGTACCGCGGCCCTCGCCGGCGCCGGCGCCACGACGGAGCCCGGTCCGCCAGCGCCCGCGGCAGCTGACCTAAAGCCAGCAGCAACGGCGCCGGGGCCTTTGCCGGTCGGCTTGCTGTCGAGCCCCCAACAAGTCTTGTTACGCTACGCATCTGCTGACGAGAGCTGGCGGCGCGTCCCGCTGCGGGCCGCGGTGCTAACAAGCGATCGACTGCTCTCACTCCCGACTTTCCATCCGACCGTAACGCTCGATAGCGGGCTGAATGTCGAGCTGGTAGACGGCGCCCTTGTGGAACTCGGCCTGCCGGGTTCTTCGCTGCGACTTGAGTACGGGCGGATGATCGTGACCAACACCGGTGGCGAAGCCACGCCGCTAACGCTCGCGGTTGGCTCGGTCGCGGCGTCGGTCGAGATCGCGGGCAGGGCCTCTTTGGCGATCGACGCGCGGCGGCCATTCGTGGCGGGCGTTGACCCCGCGGTCGAAGCGTCGCCGCTGGTCGCGTCGTTGTACGCCCCCGCAGGTGGCGTTGCGTGGTCGAGCCCCGCCGCCGATTTCGCCGTATCGGGCCCGAGTGTCTGGAAGCTGTCGGGTCAACAAGTCGGCGCCGCGCAGCCGCTTGCGTCGCCGTCACCGGACGGCGAGCTCGGCTGGCTGAACGGTCGAGAGCTGACCGCCTGGGAAGACGCCGCTACCGACGAGGTCGAGGCTCGGCTGGCGGCCGGGTCGCCGATCTGGCCGCAGTTGATGGAGATCAGCGGCTCGAAGCTTAAGGAGCAGCGGTCGCTCGCCGCCGCGGCCAGCGCCCACGTCGGCCACTTCGAGCCATTCGGTGAAGCGTTGCGGGACGAGAAGTTCAAGTCGCAGTGGAACCGCGTTGTGCAGACGCTGCGGGATTCGATGGCGCGGAGCCCGGCGACCGCCGAGGCCGTTCGGCAGACGCTGATCGATCAGTACGGGCCCGAGCGGGCCGCCGATCTCTATGAGATGCTCGTCGGTTACACCGACGCTCAGATCGGCCAAACGGCAGAGCAGTGGCGTGTCGGCCCCTTGCGTGATTTGGTCGACCGTCTCGCCAGCGACCAACTTCCATACCGTGTGCTCGCCAACTACAACCTGGAGCAGATCACCGGCCGCAAGGGCGCCTTCAGCCCCGCAGGGCTGCCGCTGAGTCGGGGCCGGGCGGTCCGCAAGCTCGAAGCGCGGCTTGAGCAGGGTAACCTTACGCCCGCCAGCGGTGAGAAGCCCTAGTGGCCTGTTGATCGACTCATCGGGTTGCGATTCGCACGAGGCGTAGCGAAACCGCGGTGCTTTTCGCCGGGGTCTCGTGCTCCGCGGAGGGCTTGCTCAACGCTTGATGCGGTCTCCGGGCTGAACCGAGCCCGGCGAGGTTGAAGAACGCCAAGATGGCGTCCTTCCAAGGGCTGCTAGCCCGAACCGCCGGCGATCGGCTCGCAGGGCTGAATTTCCGCCGCGGCCGCCGCTGGCAGGTCTGGTTTCCCAGACTCTGCGGGTCCGCTACAATAAGAAAAATATGGGGCGGAGTGCGTCGGGGACGGGCTTGCCGATCGGCGGGGCTGACTGCTTGGCCGCGGTGGGCCGAAGCCCGGCGAGGCTGAAACGTGGTGTCGACAGCGGCCCCTTGCGGGCAAGGTCATTGACAGCCTCTTTTGCACCCTGCCGCCGTTCGAGATCGCGTGCCGCCCAGCGGCGAAGAAGCTTCGGCAGACTTCGACAAGAGCCGCTCACCGCGGCGAAGAGGAAGGACGACAATCCGGTGCAAATCAACCTGACGGCCCGGCACGGGCACCTGAACGAGGCGACGCAAGATCAGATCAAATCGAAGGCGGAGAAGCTGCTGCGGATCTTCGAAAGGATCACGGCGATTGAGCTGATTGTTGACTTAAAAGAGTCGTCGAAGCCGCGTGTGGACATCAAAGTTGACGCCGAGCACAAGCACGACTTTCAGGCGCACGACCAGTCCGAGAACCTGCTAACCGCCGTGGAATCCACGGTGCATAAACTAGAGCAGCAGCTCAGGCGATACAAAGAACGGCTCCAAGAGCGTGGCCGCGACCCGAATGCCCGGCGCCAAGAGGTTGTGTCGGACCCGGAGCCGGCCGCCGACGAGTGATGCCAAGCCGGACTCCGGACTTGGCCAACCCAGCAAAACGTGGCCAACCGGAAAGAGTTTGGCCAACCCGATCAGCTCCGCCGCGAAAGGCGCGGAGTGCAATTCAATAGCAAGACCCGCCGGGCTGTGATCGACTTGTTCACGGTGTTGCCGGAGACCGGCGGCGGGTCGGCCAACGTAACAGGACAATAGACAGCATGAACTTCGCGGATTTCATCAGCAAGGACGCGATCAACCCCGAGGTCGAGGCGGGTGACAAAGAAGGGGTCATCCGCGAGATGGCGGCCTCGCTGCTCGCGGCGAAGCAGATCGCCGAGGATCAGTTCGACGGCATCGTCGAAGCGATCTTGAAGCGAGAGGAACTCGGCAGCACGGGCATCGGCCGGGGCGTCGCGGTCCCGCACACCAAGCACCCCTCGGTCGAGAAGCTGTGCGGCGCCGTGGCGGTGAGCCAGCCGGGCGTCGACTTCGACAGCCTCGACGGCGAGAAGGTCAACCTGCTGTTCCTTCTGGTTTCGCCGCCGGATCGGCCCGGCGACCACTTGCGGGCGTTGGAGAACATTTCACGCCGACTGCGGGACGATTCGTTCTGCAGCTTCCTCAAGCAGAGCAAGGCGGCCGACGACATCTGGCAGCTGCTAGAGGAAGCCGACAACAACCAGTTCGGGGCGTAAGAGAGACGCCCTGCCTGTCGCGTACGCGACGACCACGCAAGAGAGCACATGAACCCGTCGCTGGCCACCAGGGTCGTCGTTGTCCGCCACGCCGAGGGCCTGCACGCCCGGCCGGCCGATTTCCTGGCGAGGACGGCGATGCGTTACTCGGCCCGGATCGAGATCATCCGCGACACCCTCCGCGTCGATGCCAAGAGCATCCTCAACCTGCTGACGCTCGGCGCTGGGCAGGGTTCGGAGCTCAAGATCGAAGCGGAAGGCGAGGACGCCGTGGCGGCCGTTGAGGAGCTCGCCCGCATTGTTGAGGGTGGGTTCGAAGAGGCCGTCTCGGCTCCGGAAGAATCGGTGCCTGACGGCGAAGAATCACCCACGCGGGAATCGACCAACTAGGCGGCCCGCCGCCCCGGAACGCCGGGGCCCGATTTACCTTACTAGACAAACTAAGCGCACCCATCAGCGTGTTCGGCCCGGGCCCCCGCGGCAGGCCGACCGCGTGCCGCGCCCCGGGGAGCCGGGGCCGGCGCCCCGCGTGCCGCGTAGCCGGAGCAACCCGATGGCCCCATCGAACCGACCCGCCCGCGACGCGACAGACGGCCCGGAGTTAACTCCTTGCCAAGGGTCTCGGGGATGAACGGAGGGGCCACCGGCGCCGGGCGGTAAGCCCGCCGCTGGGAGCGCGGCCCCGCTGCGGTGCGCCCACGAGGGCGCGATGCAACGCCTGCAAGGAATTGCCGTATCGCCCGGCGTCGCCATTGGCGAAGCGCTGGTGCTCGGCCACGAGGGGTTCCGCATCCCTCGGCGGTTCCTGCCGCGCGACGCGGTCGCCGCGGAGCTCGAGCGGCTGCACCAAGCGATCGCCGGCGCGACCGCCGAGATCGAGCAGAGCCGACAGCACATCTCCGACCAACTGGGCGACGACTACGCGTCGATCTTCTCCGCCCATGTCCAGATGCTAAACGACCCCCGGCTCGTGCAAGAGCTGGAGGAGATGATCCGCGACCGGCACTACTCGCCTGAGTACTCGGTCAGCCGGGCGCTCCGGCGGTACGCGAAGGTCTTCCAGTCGCTCGAAGGCGCCTACATGGCCGAGCGGGCGCAGGACGTCTTTGACATCGAGAAGCGGCTGCTCCGTCGGCTGCTGGGCGAGAAGCGAGAGGACCTGTCGAAGATCTCGTCCGACGTCTTGGTCCTAGCCCGCGACCTGACGCCGAGCGAGACCGCAACGATGAACCCGGAATTCGTCCGCGGTTTCGTCACCGAAACGGGTGGGCCCAGCAGCCACACGGCGATCGTCGCCGAGGGTTTGGGTATTCCCGCCGTGGTCGGCGTCGGGCAGTTCCTGACCGAGGTGTCCGGTGGCGAGACCGTCATTATCGACGGCGACGAGGGGCTCGTCATCCTTCAACCGGACGAGGAGACCCTCGCCCGCTACCTGCACGAGGCGGACCAGCAGCGCGACCTCGCTGTGAAGCTCGAACAGCTCCGGGACCTGCCCGCCGAGACGACCGACGGCGTTACGGTGCAGTTGCTGGGCAACATCGAGTTCCCGGGCGAGGTGCACCAGTGCATTGACCGCGGCGCCGACGGCATCGGGCTCTACCGCACCGAGTTCCTCTACCTGACCGGCAAGACCGACCCGACCGAGTCCGATCACGCCCAGGCCTACACCCAGGTCGCCGAGGCGATGCAGGGCCGGCCGGTCGTGCTGCGGACGCTCGACCTCGGCGCCGACAAGCTCGCGTCGTTGCCCCGGCCCGACGACGAGCGGAACCCGTTCCTCGGCCTTCGAAGCATCCGCTTGGCGCTCAAGCACGTCGACCTGTTCCGCACCCAGTTGCGGGCGATCCTCCGCGCCAGCCGGGCGGGCAACCTCCGCCTCATGTTCCCGCTGGTCAGCACGCTGATCGAGCTCCGCCGCGCTAAGATGGTGCTCGCCGACGCGATGGAGGACCTCGAGGAGGAGGGCGTCGAGTTCGACCGCGACCTGCAAGTCGGCATGATGGTCGAAGTCCCCTCGGCGGTCATGATGATGGACCGCTTCTGCGACGAGGTCGACTTCTTAAGCATCGGCACCAACGACCTAGTCCAGTACACGCTGGCGGTCGACCGGAGCAACAAGGACGTCGCGAGCCTCTACACCAGCGCCGACCCGTCGGTCATCAAGCTCATCAAGATGGCGATCGACGCGGCGGGCGCACGCGGGAAGCCGATCAGCATGTGCGGCCAGATGTCCGGCAACCCGCTCTACACGCAGCTCCTACTCGGCCTCGGCCTGCGGAGCTTTAGCGCTACGCCGGCGGCGGTGCCCGAAGTAAAGCGGGTCTGCCGGAGCGTTTCGATCAACGACTGTGAACAGGTCGCCGCGAAGGTGCTCACTTTGGAGAGCTCGCGCGACGTCAAGACTTACCTGCGGGAGGAGCTGTCGAAGCTCTTGCCGGATCAACCAGCCTAGGAGAGGGGTTAGCCGTTAGGCGGTACGCATTAGAACACGCAAGCGACGGGCAGTCCGCGGTGAGTCTGTCGGCCGTCTGCCGGCCCTAATGCCTAAATCCTAATACCTAACGCCCAGCACAATGAAACAAGAAATGCTGATCAACGTCGCGCAGCCGGAAGAGTGCCGGATCGCGATTGTTGAGGACGGGACGCTGGAGGAGCTCTACATCGAGCGTTCCAGCCAAGACAATTACGTCGGCAACATCTATAAGGGAAAAATCGTCAACCTGGAGCCGAGCATCCAAGCGGCGTTCGTCGACTTCGGCGTCGGGCGGAACGGCTTCCTGCACATCTCGGACGTCGAATCGCAGTACTTCCGTCAGGGTGGGTACGACCCGGACAAGCCGATCGAGCCCAGCGGGCGCCAGCGAGCCGACAGCGAGGACGACGGCGAAGCCAACGGAGACGAGGAGGGCGGCGTCGCCACGAAGAAGAAGAGCCGCCAGCGTATGCCGCGCCCCGGCGTCCGCCCCCGCATCAAGCCGCCGATCCAGGAAATCTTCCAGCGCGGCGACGAGGTCGTCGTTCAGGTGATCAAGGAGGGCATCGGCACCAAGGGCCCGACGCTGTCGACGTACATCAGCATCCCAGGCCGCTACCTTGTGCTGATGCCCGCGCTGGGGCGGATCGGCGTCTCACGCAAGATCGAGGACGACGACGACCGTCGCCGCTTGCGGGACATCCTGCGCGAGCTCAACCCGCCCAAGGGGCTGGGCTTTATCGTCCGCACCGCTGGCACCGACCGGACCAAGAAGGACCTGTCGCGCGACCTCGCTTACCTCGTGCGGCTCTGGAAGGTCATCCACCGCCGGATCCGCAAGGCGCAGGGGCCGTGCGACATCTACGAAGAGTCCGACATCGTCATCCGGACGATCCGCGATATCTTCAATAGCGATATCGACGCCATCCACATCGACCAGCCCGAGGCGTACGAGCGGGCCCAGGAGTTCCTGCAGATTGTCATGCCAAGGTACGCCAGCCGTTTGCAGCTTTATGAGGGCCGCGAGCCGCTGTTCAATAAGTACCACCTCGACGACGAGATCGCGCGCATTAATCACCGTCAGGTGCCCCTGCGTGGCGGCGGGTCGCTTGTGATCGACCAGACCGAGGCGCTGGTCGCGATCGACGTCAACAGCGGCACCTTCCGCATGGAGGGCTCCGCCGACGAGGCGGCCTGCCAGCTGAATCAGATCGCCGCGCGCGAGATCGCCCGGCAGCTCCGCCTGCGTGACCTGGGCGGCGTGGTCGTCAACGACTTCATCGACATGCGGAAAGAGAAGCACCGCCGGTTGGTCGAGAAGACGCTCAAAGACGCCGTCCGCCGAGACCGGGCGCGGACCAAGATCCTACGCACCAGCCCGTTCGGGTTGATCGAGATGACCCGGCAGCGGATCCGCCCCAGCCTGAAGCGTAGCGTCTACCAGGAGTGCCCCGGGTGCTGCGGCTCGGGCCTGGTCAAGAGCACCGAGAGCATGGCCATCGAGGCGGTCCGCAAGCTGATGATGGCCTGCCAAACGAGCGGCGCGGTGAAGATCACGGTTACGGTCGCCGAAGAGGTGGCCACGTACCTCAGCAACCGCAAGCGGCGAGAGCTGACGCGGATGGAAGACGAGAACGAGTTGGAAGTGGTCGTTCTCGGACGCGAAGGCCTGTCGCCCGAGTACCTCAAGATCGAGTGCGAAGACGACCGGGGTCGCGACTTGCGATTCGACGCGAGCTGACCACGCGGGCCCGGCGAGCGGCTGACCAGCGCAAACCCGACCAGCCCCGGCGGCGCTCGAGCGCCGCCGGGGCGGCCGGGGTAGTTGCGGCGCTCGCTAACGCCGCGCGGGGAGGGTGCGGGGGAGCAGCACCGATCGGATCGGCGTTCGGAGCACCGCCGGCGCCGGGGTCGAACGGACAACCCGGGTCGTCACCGCCGGGGTCGTCCGCTGAGCGATCAGCGACCGCTGCACCAGCGGCGCCGATTGCCGGACCGCCCGTTGTGGCGGGCAGACCACCCGCTGTTGGGCCTGGGGCCGCTCGATGAGGAAGCCGTAGTCGTCGGTCTCGTAAGCAAAGCCAGGGGAAGCGGCGAGCCCGGCCGTGCCGAACGCCGCTAGCGTACACGCGCTCGCAAGCTTGAACATGATTCGCGCCTCGTGGTGGAAGACCACGTCCGTGTAGAAACGTGAAAAAACCGTCCGTAGGCGGGGCCCGCGCGTCAGCCCCAGCGGCTCCTTCTCGCATGTTTCTTACGTGGCCCGCCCGCCCGGCGGTTCGCGTTATCCCGGAGGAATTAGCGAAGATTTTCCGGCGCCCGTGGGGCGTATATTTCGACACGTTTTCAGGGGGGTAGAG
>JBCCZD010000122.1:0-11782 GCA_039188275.1 Planctomycetota bacterium | reverse complement strand
GGGGGGCGCGGGGCCCCCCAACGTGGCTTGCGCGGCAGGCGTGGGCGATGCGGCCGAAGACCCCGACGGGGCACCCCTGCCAAAGCGGCGCCGCCGGGGGCGCCGCCGCCGGCGTGGTAAGGGGCCAGCACCCGCGTCAGCTGATGCCGCGACTCCCAGCGGCGCCGCTTTGGCAGGGATGCCCCGTCTGGGTCTTCGGCCGCATCGCCCTCGCCTGCAGCGCATGCCACGTTGAGGGGCCCCTCGCCACCAACGGCGGGCTCCTCAGAAAGTTCTTCCCGGCCAGACGCGTTGTCCGCGTCATTGACACGGTCCCCGTCGGCAGGGGGCTCGGCGGGTGAAGCTGCGGGAGCTTGCTCCTCCGGAGGCTGCTCGACAACCTCGGCGGGAGGGGGCGTCTTGGATCGCCGGCCGGCGAAGGGGAACCAGTCAGGAAGCGTTAGCTGCGACTTCGGCGCAACCTCAATCTTGGGGAGGGGCGACTCCTCGACAATCGGCTCTGTCAGCTCTGTCGGCGGCCCTGTCGGCGGCTCTGTCGGCGGCCCTGTCGGAGGCCCGTCGAAGAAGCTGTCGAACCCACCGCGATCCGTCGGCGAGGTCTCGTCGGTCGCTGGTTCGTCTCCGCCTTGCGATGCGGCGATATCTTCATCATCTTCGGCGTCTGCGAAGCCTGCGGCCGGTTCCTCGATGCCTGCCGGTTCCTCGATGTCGGTGGGCGGCTGGCCTTTGGAGAGGTCGTCGTCTGAGGTGCCATCGCCGTCTGAGGTGCCATCGCCAGGCACATGGGCGACGGCGTCGGTAACTTCGGCTTGGCCGAACGCTCCGCTGGCGGTTTCACTCGCTTGTGCGGGCGCGGTCTCGACCGTGGCTGTCGACTCCCTGGGGGGATCGGCGGGGGCGTCGAGCCCAAAGTCGTCTAATAGCGAGTCCCAATCGCTTGCTGGCCTAGTTGGGAGCGGCGTGTCGTCAGAGACCAGCGGTTCCGGCACGGGGGAGACCGACGGCACTTGGGGCTGTTCGGACGGTTCTTCGTTCACTTCGACGCCTAAGTCGCCGAGCAACGACGCCCACGGATCGCCGCCCGGCGCGGCGGCGCCCGATCCATCCACTACCGGCTCGTCGATTGGCGTATCGCTAGCGGGCGTTTCTTCGGGTGACTGTGCCATGCTGAATTGTTGTCTTCGCGTCCGAAATCTGCCCAATCAAGTCACGGATTTCGGCAAGGGTTTGGGGATCGCTTGAGGAGCGGCAGAGCGCCCCCTAAGCTTCGATAACTCGAACAAATATACGGGTTTGCGGCTACTCATGGAAGGCTGGCGGGCCGCTCGGTCGGCCTAGGATGGTAGTCTATGGGGGCTTTGCATCCGATCGCCGCCAAACGCCAACGCCGAGAGAAGGACGCCATGCCCAACGCAAACCCGCGGCCGCGAACCGGTACGGGCGACGACCGCGAAGGCCATGACGCGGCAACCGCACAAGTCGAGGTAGCGGGCCACATTGTCGACAGCCTGATCCTGCCCAAGGTGCTGGACACAATCACGGCCGCGGGTGGGTCGTTCGCTATTCAAGACATCTCGATCGGTCAGGGCCGGTCTGATCCAAGCTACGCGCTGATCGCGGTCCGCGCGGCAGACGAGCACCAACTAGCCGAGATACTAGCCCAGGTCGCCGACCATGGCGCCGTGCCAACCGACGCCTCGGACTGTCGCACGTCGCGCGTCGATATCGACGGGACTTTCCCGGAGGGATTCTACAGCACCACGAACCAGCGGACAGAGGTCCGCATGCAAGGGCGATGGAGCCGCGTCGCCGACCAGGAGATGGACTGCGGCATTGTCGTCGATCCGGAAGCCGGCCCCGTGTGCCGGCCTATGACGGGCGTTCGGCGGGGCGAAGCGGTCGTGACCGGCCACGCCGGGGTGCGTGTCTTCCCGCCGCCGCGCGAGGAGGGCGCCGAGGCGTTCGGCTTCATGAGCAGCCCGGTGTCGACCGAGAAGCCCAAGGGCGTGGTGATCCGCCAGATCGCCCGGCAGTTGCACGAGAACCGCACGTCGGGCGGCGAGACGCTGCTGGTCGGCGGCCCGGCGATCATCCACACCGGCAGCGGGCCGCTGTTAGCCGAGTTAATCCGCGGCGGCTACGTCGACCGCTTGTTCGCGGGCAACGCCCTGGCGACGCACGACATCGAGCAAGCGCTCTTTGGCACAAGCCTCGGCGTTCACCTCGACGACGCGACGCTCGCCGAAGCGGGGCACGAGCATCACCTCCGCGCGATCAACCGCATCCGCCGCGCAGGTTCGATCGCGCGCGCGGTCGAGCAAGAAGTGCTCACCAGCGGCGTGATGTACGAGTGCGTCAAGCAAGAGGTCGACTTCCTCCTAGCCGGCAGCATCCGCGACGACGGCCCGTTGCCCGACGTCGTTACTGATGCGCTCGAGGCCCAGCAACGGATGCGCCGGGGTGTCCGCAACGTGACGTTCTGCTTGATGATCGCCACGACGCTGCACTCCATCGCCGTCGGCAACCTGCTGCCGGCTTGGGTAAAGGTCGTCTGCATCGACATCAACCCGTCGACCGTCATCAAGCTGAACGACCGCGGCAGCTTCCAAACCGTGGGGCTGGTGACGGACGTCGAGCCGTTCTTGCGGGCGCTGGTGGAGGAAGTCTCTCGGCTCGAGCAGTAGGTATTAGCACAGTCGAACTCGTCGGAAGACGGAGCCGCCGGCGGACGGTTTCATGGTGCGATTCACCTGGCAGCGGGTCTTGTGCTTCTTGCCACCCGGCGACGAAAAGCGGGGTGGTAGTCTCGCGTCGACGTTCCCGCTGGACACATCCGCTCTTTCCCACTTGGCCAACGCAAGGACACAATGCCACGAATTTTAATGTGCCCGCCAGACTTTTACGGGATTGAGTACGAGATCAACCCGTGGATGGACGTCGCCGTTGAGGCCGACCACGCCCTGGCGGTCGAGCAGTGGGGGGCGTTGCAGGCCTTGCTGGCTGGATCCGGGGCCGAGGTGGCGGTGCAGACGCCCGTGCCGGGGCTGCCCGATCTGGTCTTCACCGCCAACGCGGCGCTGATCTACCAAGGAACCGCCGTCCTCGCTCGCTTCAAACACGCCCAGCGGCAGGGCGAGACCGAGCACGACCGGAGGTGGTTCGAAGCCAACGGGTTTGAGGTGGTCGACCCGCCGGGGGACGCGGCGTTCGAGGGCGCCGGCGACGCGCTCTTCTGCGGCGACACACTGTTTGCCGGCTACCGCATGCGGAGCGACGCCGGTGGCGCCCAGCAGATCGGCGCCCTGCTCGGCGTGAGGGTGCTGCCGCTCGAGTTGGTCTCTTCGCGGTACTACCACCTCGACACCTGCTTCTGCCCGCTCTCACCGAGCGAGGCGGTCTACTACCCCGGCGCCTTCGACGACTACGGCCGACGCGTGCTGGCCGAGTACGTCCCGCACCTGATCCCCGTTGAGAGCAACGAAGCCGAGGCGTTCGCGTGCAACGCGGTCGTCGTGGGCCACCGGGTCTTCACCAACACCGGTTGCCCGCGGCTGCACGAAGCGCTTGCCAGCCGCAGCTACGAGCCAACGGCAACGCCCCTCAGCGAGTTTGTGAAAGCCGGCGGCAGCGCCAAGTGCCTGTCGCTCCGGCTCGACGGGGAAGAAGCGGCCAGCTGGCGAGCGCCCTGAACGTGGCGGCCTGGCCCGAGTGTTTTGGTGCAAGCGACAAGCAACAAAAAGACCCGCCCGGGATCCCCGTCCCGAGCGGGCCACCCCACTCCCGATGAACTTGGTTGTTCTCTGGTGCTAGTCGACGTCGTCGATCAAGAGCGATCCGTTGTCCGCCACGCTGAAGAGCGGCCGCCAGGGGCTGCGGTACCATTGCCGCCCGCGGGCGCCGTAGTGCCAGACGAGGTTGATGCCAAGATTCCAGGCTTCTTCCGTGGCGTTGGGCGCCCCCGAGGCGGCGCCGAGCGGCGGGCCTACCGTGCCCGCGCCGCCATCGGTGGGGACGAAGTAGGTAAACCCGGTCTCGATCGACCACCGCTCGTTCAGCGGGGCGTACAAGTTGCCTCCCAGGATTACGTGGCTCTGGTCGCTGCCTCCCAGGAAGGCCTGGAACTCGCCGCCCGACTGGCCACGCCGACGCCAGTACAGCTTGTACTGATCGGCCGCCTGGAAGTTCGTCCCGCCGAGCGTGGCCGTGCTCGTCCCGGCCGCGAACTCGAATCCGAGCTCGTGGCCGTGCGGGTTCGTGAAGCCGAACAGCCCGCGGACCTGGCTGAAGTTGTTTGACCCCTGGCGTTCGTCCTGAAGCAGGTCGTAAACAAAGCCGTACTGCCAGCCGATGAACTGCCGGCGGAAAAGCCCGGCGGTGAAGAACTGCTGCGAGTGCGAGCTGGCCCCGGTTTGGACGTCGCCGCTGAGCTGGTTCTGCGTCCCTTGATAGCCGATCTGGTAGCCCAATCCGGGGACCGGCAGCCACGACATCCGGCCGCCGATGTTCACGCCCTCGTGGAAGCCAAAATTGCCCCCGTCGCGGCCGGCCGGGTTGTAATCGAGCGGCGAGGTGAAGCCCTGAACGCCGGCGTAGAGGATGATCTCCTTGATCGGCGGCAGGTAGATGTACAGGGGGATCGCGCCCCGCTCGGCACAGCCGCCAAGGCTCGGCGGGCAGTCCGCACAAGCGCCGCCGCAACCGACGTCGCCGCACAAGCACTCACCGCAGTCGTCACCCGAGTAGACGGGCCCCTCAACAACCGTCGGGCAGTTGCACCCCGGTCCGACGCATCCACAGCCAGGTTCAACGCAACCGCATCCCGGTTCGGCGACCACGCCGCCACAGCCGAGCCCGAGGGCACAACCGCAGCCAGGCTCACCGCAGAAGTAGCCGGCCGACTCGACTCCGGACTGATCCGCCTTGGCCTCACGAGCCAGCGCCTCTTGAACGGCCAAGCCAAAATCGTTGGGGTGATCGGAAGTAAAACTCGCCGGCGCCGGCGGCCTTGCGTCGGCGGCGTCGGCGCCCCGAACGCTTGCCGTCCGATGAAGGGTTGATGGCCGCTTCGCGCCGGTCGGGCGTTTGGCGGCGGGCCGCGCCCTGCGCGATTCAGTGCGGGCGGTGACGGGCTGGATGAAGTCGGCCCGGCGGTTGGCGGGCGACGCGTCAAGCCGAACCGGCTGCGACGCCCGCGCGGCGCCTTGCTGCCATTCGAGGCCGCCGGCAAAGACGACTGGCCCTTGAGTAGCGGCTGCCAGCAGCGCAGCGGCGGCTAGCAGAGTTGCGGCAGAGCGACGATCGCGTCGCGGCGCCGGTGTTCTCCGGCGCAAGATTTGGGGTAGCATCGGGGGGATCCTCGGGGGCGTTTGCTCAGGAGCTCGGGGAAGCACCTGGGCAGCAGACCCGGAAGCACGCCAGACGCGAATCAAGCGTCAAGCCGTGTCCCAGACCCCCCTGGACCACTGCTTAGGAAGGGGTATCGGCGGAGCCCCAACCGGTACTTTCGACAAATCCGGCGTAACCCGAAAATATCGCCCGGGCTGCCAGGCCGACGCTTGCGATGCAGTCGGCGCCGATGCGATCAGACAACGCCTGACGGCGCTTCGCTGACCGGCGGCAAAGCGATCGGTGCGACGACGGTCGTGCCCGTTTCATCCGACGGAGCGGAAGACGCGGCTTCGCTTTCCAACAGGCGGACGCCGTTGGGCGACGCGGGGTCGACGGCAAAGGTCTTCGGGTAGTTGAAGCCCTGGTTAGCGGGCGGCGCGAGGCCCGGCAGCCGGCGGGCGACCCGCAAAGCGAACTCCTTAGCCGCCGGCGCCAAGCCGGTCAGAGCCGTCGAACGGAACCCGCCGCCGAACATCCCGCGGAAGTGCCGATTCGCCAGGTAGACGTTGTTCAGGCGGCACGCCTCGCGCGTCATGTGCTCGGTCGAGATCGAGACGTTCAGCCCGCTGGTGTTGACCACACGGTGCGGCGTGTGCTGTGGCCAGGTGATCAGTTGCCCCGGCTGCAAATCGTAGACGTCGGCCAGGTCGTCGAGTTCCGGCTTGTAGTCGAGCTCCTCGGGCGCCTCGCCGCAGAGGACCGCTTCGCGCGACTCGTCCGAGACGATGCCCCGGTCGATCGGGTAGACCCACACCCGCTTCGTCCCCCGCACGTGCCAGAGCATGTTCACGGGGCAGTCGAGGTGGTAGTAGACTAGTGCCGTCGGCGACGAGATCAGCAGGTTTGCCGTCCGGTTGAACGTGGACAGGCCGGGGCAAACGGACTCCAACTCGTCGTACAGGCTATGGATCAGCTCGTGGTACTCCGGGTGGTGGTCCATCACGCGGCGGAGGTTCAGCCAGAGGCGCCCCTGTTTCACCGCTTCGAGCAGCGTCGCGGCATCGTGCCCCCCCGTAACGCCTTCACGCCACTCGTCGCTCCGATTGACGTCTTCGCCCATCGTGTTGACGCCGAGCGCCGACTCCGGGTGCCGCGCGAGGGTCTCGATCAAGCCCTCGTCACCAAACAGATCGAGCTTGTTCAGCCGGTGTCCGGCAACCAGGTTCGCTTGGTTGAGGCTGGCGACCTGCTTGTCGGTCCATTCGTCCAGAAGCAGCGGCTTGTGCGGCATCGTGGGGGGCGCCTTTCTCGCGGCGTTCGCGTAAATCGGGGACGCGCATGGATGCTGGTCGCGCGTCTTCGTTCTCAAAGTCTAGAACGCAGAATCGGCCAAGGCGTTCGTCGATTCGACCGGCAAGATTGGTGCAACCCGTCGGCGCTGCGGCGTTAGGCGCCCGCCCGCAGCTCGCGGGCCGCCTCGATGGCGAAGTAGGTCAGCACGCCGTCGGCGCCGGCCCGTTTGAAGGCCAGCAGGCTCTCGAGCATCGCCGACCGGCGGTCGAGCCACCCGTTGCCCGCCGCGGCGGCGATCATCGCGTATTCACCGCTGACTTGGTACGCGTACGTCGGCACGGCGAACTCCGCCTTCACACGGCGGACGATGTCGAGATAGGGCATCCCCGGTTTGACCATCACCATGTCTGCCCCCTCGGCCAAGTCGAGGGCGACCTCTTGGATCGCCTCGTCGGTATTGCCCGGCGCCATCTGGTACGTCTTCTTGTCGCCGCCGGCGAGGTTCGCGGCCGAGCCGACCGCGTCGCGGAACGGGCCGTAGAACGCCGACGCGTACTTCGCCGCGTACGATAGGATGGCCACGTCGTGCCACCCGCCCGCCTCAAGCTCTGCGCGGATCGCGGCGACGCGCCCGTCCATCATGTCCGAAGGGGCGATGACATCGCAGCCCGCCTCGGCTTGGTTGCGCGTCTGCTTGCACAGAGCGTGGAGCGTGGCGTCATTCACGACGTAGCCGCCCTCGATCAGCCCGTCGTGGCCGTGGCTCGCGTAGGGGTCAAGCGCCACGTCGGCGATCACGCCAATGGCGTCGCCGTGAGCCTGCTTGATGGCGCGGGCCGCCCGGCAGATCAGGTTCTCCGGGTTCCAGGCCTCTTCGGCGCCGGGCGTCTTCTTCTCGGGCGGGGTGACCGGGAAGACCGCCACCGCCGGAACCCCCAGCTCGACCGCTTCGCCAACCGCCTCGACCAACAAGTCGATCGACAGCCGATCGACCCCCGGCATCGACGGCACCGCCTGCCGGCCCTCGTCGCCGTGCACGAAAACGGGCCAGATCAGGTCATCGATCGCCAACGCGTTCTCCGCCGTGAGCCGGCGGAGCCAGCCGTGCCGGCGGGTGCGGCGGAGACGAGTGCCGGGGTAGCTTCGACTGGGAATCATAGGCCTCGCAGGATCGGTTTGCAGGCAAGAGCGCCTCGTTCGGTCAGGCCCGGCTACAGCACCGGCCGAGGCCTACAGTATCCGGCCGCCGGCACTTAAAATCTACAGCTGTGCCAAGCCAGTCGAACAATCCGCCGCCGAAGATGTCCGTCGGGCCGTTCCACTTCATGTCGGTCGGCGTGCGCGTGGCGGGCAAGCCGGCGGTGGACGCCTGGAAGGGGCCGCTACAGTTCGCGTTGTGGTGTCAGAAGGCCGGGCCGTGGTGGATCGGCGACCTGCTCAACCTAGGCGAAGACAACTTCGGCGAGTCCTTCTACGCGATGTGCGAAGGCGCCATCTCCGGCGACCAGCTCAACCGCTACGCGTCCGTTGCCCGGCGGGTGCCGATCAGCAACCGGCGGCCGTCACAGTCTTGGTCCGCCCACGCGGCGGTGGCCCGGCTGAGCGGTGACCTGCAACGCCGGTTCCTTAAGCGGGCCGAGAGCCGAGGTTGGTCGAGCGAGGAGCTGCGGGCCCAGGTGCGTGACCACCTGCGTGCCGACCGCGAAGCATCTGGCGGCGGCTAGCCCCGCCCGGACAACAGCCAAGCGATCAAGCCCACCGCGACGACACCGACGACGGCGGCGGCAGCGGCTTTCAGGTTCCGCTCAGGCGGCGTGGGGACTTCGGTCAGCTGGTCGGTCAGGTTCGCGGCCGGCGTCTCCGCCTGCTGTTCTTGGGCTTCGGCGTTCTCATACCCCAACACCGACGCGAGCAACCCTCGTGCGGCGGCGGCGTCTTCGGGGCGGTCGTCTGGCGCTTTTTCGAGCAGCCGGAAAATCGCTTCGTCGAGCTCCCTTGGCGACCCGGGCACACGCTCCGACAGCACGGGAGGCTCCTCGAACAAGTGCTTCTTGAACACGTCGACAATCGAAGCCCCGTCGTAGGGCGGCTGGCCCGAAACCATTTGAAAGAGCATGCACCCGAGCGAGTAGAGGTCCGCCGACCCGGAGACCTCCGCCCGCCCTTGCACCTGCTCGGGCGCCATGTAGCGGACGGTGCCGACGGTTTGCCCCTCGACCGTTAAGCGGTCGCGGCTGAGGTCGCGGGCGAGGCCGAAATCGCCGACCTTCACGTGCCCGTCACCCGACAAGAACAGGTTGGCCGGCTTCAGGTCGCGGTGGATGACCCCCTCGGCGTGGGCGTACGCGAGGGCGTCGCAGACCTGCATCGCCGCTTCCACCGCCAACCGCCAAGGCAGAGCGCCTCGCTTCAGCAGCACTTTGTCGAGCGTCCCGCTGTCGACCAGCTCCATCGCGAAATAGATCTTGTCGACGTGGATCCCACAGTCGCGGTGCCCGACGATGTTGGGGTGCCGCAGCCGTTCGAGCACCGACACCTCGCGCACGAACCGCCGCTGCATCCCCTCGTCGTTCTCGAGCTGACCGTGCAGCAGCTTCAGCGCGACGAGCTCGCCGGTCTCGACGTGCTTGGCCTTGTAAACGGTTCCCGCGGCGCCCTCGCCGAGCACGGAGAGCAGTTCGTAGTCCCCGATGACTTTGTCGCCGATTTCCATCGCTTCACCGGAGCGGTGTGCACGCCGTGCGGCGCGGGCGGAGTGCGGGTTGACGAGCGGGGAGCGCCGCTACTCGAAGAGTGGTGAGAACTCGAACCGGCCCCCGTCGAACAGGCCTTTGTCGCTCAGCTTCAATGCCGGGATCACGAGCAACGCCATGAACGACAGCGTCATGTACGGCGCCCGCAGCGGCGACCCCCAGAGCTTTACCAGCCGGTCGAGCTTGCCGTAGGCGTCGCCCACGGTTTGGCAGTCCTCGGTCGCCATCAAACCGGCAACGGGCAGCTCCAGCACCTCCGCTGCCCCCTCGGCGCCGCAGGCCGCGCTCAACCCGCCCCCCGCACGCATCACCAGGTTGATCGCCGCGGCGATATCGGCGTCGCCGACGCCCACAGCGATCACGTTGTGCGAGTCGTGCGCAACGCTCGAAGCCATGGCGCCCCGCGTGAGGCCGAAGTTCTTGACCATCGCCACGGCCACGGGGGCGTCGGCGTAGCGGTTAACGACCACCATCTTGAGTAGGTCTCGCGCCGGGTCCGCGATTAGCTTCCCCGCCGATGCCGGCGTGCCGACGAGCTCCGAACCGGTGACGAGCTGGCCGTCCTCCGCGACGATGACGCGGACCCGATCACCCGTCGCTTCGACGCTCAACTCGTCTTCCGACACCTCGCGTGCGTGGAACTGGTTTACCGCCTCGACGCTCACGGCGGGGATTTTCGTGTGGCCCGCCTCGGCGAGGAGTTCGCCCCCGATCCAGGTCCTCAGCACGTCAAAGTCGCGGAGCGAACCGACCTCGACAAAGTCGGCCGGGTCGCCGATGCGTAGTTGGCCGACGCCAAGGCCGTAGTGTTCAATCGGGTTTAAACAAGCGGCCCTCAGGACGTCGTACGCGTCAATCCCCGCGGCGACCGCACGCGCGGCCAAGCGGTTGATGTGGCCCTCGCAGAGCTCATCGGGGTGCTTGTCGTCGCTGCACAGCATGGTCATCGCCGGGTGTTCGGCCAGGAGCGTGTACAACGCGTCGAAGTTTCGCGCGGCGGAGCCTTCGCGGATGGCGATCTTGCAACCGGCGGCGAGCTTGTCGAGCGCCTCGGGCTTGGTGAAGCACTCGTGGTCGGTCGACGGGCCGGCGGCGACGTACTTCGCAGCTTGTTCGCCCCGCAGGCCGGGGGCGTGGCCGTCGACTCGCTTGCCGCGCTCAAGGGCGGCCTTGATCTTCGACAAGCAGTCGGGGTCGCCGTTCAGCACGCCCGGGTAGTTCATCATCTCGCTGAGATAAACGATGCGAGGGTCGTCAAGCAGCCGCTCGACCTCCGCGACACTGATCGCGGCGCCGGCGGTCTCGAACGGCGTCGCCGGCACGCACGACGGGGCGCCGAAATAGAACTTGAACGGCGTCTGCGCCGCGTTGGCGAGCATAAACTCCACGCCGGCGACACCCAACACGTTGCCGATCTCGTGCGGGTCGGAAACGGTCGCGACCGTGCCGTGAACGACCGCGGCGCGGGCAAACTCGCTGGGCACGAGCATCGAGCTCTCGACGTGGACGTGCGCGTCGATAAAACCCGGCATCAGAAAAGAGTTGGGAGCGTCGCTGTCTGGGATCGGCTCGACGGCGGCGATCTTGCCGGCCTCGACCGTGACGCGTCCAGCAAACGTACGCCGGCCGGGGATATCAACAACCTGGCCGTCGACTTCAAACTTCGCGGGCATGCGGCCTCCGAGGCGGGCAGGGGAACCGCCGGAGTATAAGAGGCCATTAGCCGCCCGTAAAACGCTTGCGACCGCCCGCTTGCGAGTCCGCAGGCCCGGCAGCCGCCGGACTGCGCTCGCGCGGACGGGCACGAGCCAGGCTGAAGGGCCGGGCCTACCGTGCGACGGGCGGGTGGGGCGTCCGAGCTTGCCGCTCTTCGCGGGGCGGCAGCAACACCTGCTCAGCGAATCGGGCCGGCTCGACGAAGCCCTTGACGCGTGCGCGGAGCGAGCCGTCGGGGTTGACGATCAGCGTCGTGGGGAAGGCCTTGACGCCGAGCTTCTCGACGAGTTCGGGCTGTGCCTCGTTGCTGAGCACCGCCGTTTCAAAACGGAAGTTGTTCGCCCGTGCGATCTGCGGATGAGAAAGCGTCTCTTTCACCATTTTCCTGCAAAACACGCAGTTGGCGTCGGTCACAAACACCAGCACGGGGCGTCTCGACACCTGGGAGGCCTTCCAAGCGGCGTCCACACTCGGGTGCCTAAACACCGGCAACCGCCGCGACGCTTGTCGCGAGTCGAGCAGCTGCGGGGCCCGTTGCTGACCCGCGGGCGATTGGGCAGACACGTCCGCCCCGACCAACGGCGAAATGAGAACGGTCGCGGCGACCAGGTTGGCGGCAACACGCGGCATCGGACGGAACTCCTCACGGGCGGCGCCCCGGTTGGGCAGAACGGGCTCTCGTTTGTGTCTAT
>JBCCZD010000121.1:0-11818 GCA_039188275.1 Planctomycetota bacterium | reverse complement strand
TGATGACGACACGGTCCGTCTTTGTTGGTGATGCCCGAGGGAGCGGCTCGCAAACGAACCGAAGAACCTAAAGGTTTCGCCTGAAGGCGAGGGTTTTAGACCCATCGTTAGGACAATAATGAGCCATCTCAAGCCTCCTCGGAGTGCGGAAGGATTCAAACCATCCGCTACCGTACCCGAGGGGGCTTCCTTCATGGCATCAGGCTTGGCTGGTGAGCCGGTGGGGCCGCAGAGCCCCGGGCAACCGAGCACCTTGGAGAGGTAGCGAGGCGTCGCCGTCACGCGCCCCGATCGTCACGACGCGGCCTGTGCGACCGGTAGATGCAAACAAGACCAGTCCTCCAGCACGCTGCCGGCAGCCCAGCGTACCGGATCGTTCATGCCCCTCGCCTGATCGGAGCTTCAAGCGTGCTCTCGAGTCGAAGCTTCGATTGCAGCGCCGCGTTGACCAACGAGCAACGCTGTTGGTCAACCGGCTGCCGGCAGAGCGAGCGGCTGCGGGGCCGCCGGCTCATCATAGACCGCTGGCTGGGTGACGGCCGCCGGTTGGTCGAGCACGGGCGGCTGCGGGGCGGTCGCCTCCGCGGTTGAACGCTCGCCCGGCAGGCGTTCGTCGGCCACGGGCTGCTCCGCCGGAACCTGTTCGACGGTCAAGGCGGCTTGCCCAAGCGGGCTCACGATCGGCGCCTCGGGCTGAAGGGCGCCGGGTTGGAATGCTTCGGGTTGGGCGATCAACATCGGCGCCGGCGCCGCGTCGTCCGCCGCCGGCGGAGCCGGTTGTTGCAGCGAGACGCCGGTTAGCAGCTTGGCGCTAGTCTGGTTGATCATGCCCGAGGGGGCCCGGCCGCGGCTGACGGGGCGGTCGCGTTTGACATAGTCGATGGTGAACCGACGCGACCGGCGGCGGTCCATGACGTCGCCGTACGCGCCGCGTGGCGCCCCGCTCTCGGCGAGGTAGACGCCGTTGTGCTCGAGGAGCGTCCCCTTCTCGTAGTGGACGTTCTTGAGCGCCAGCATGTACTCGACCTGCGCCTGCCGGAAACGCGTTTGCGCGTCGGCCTGCAGCCGCTGGGCGTCGAGCACGATGTCGATGCTCGTCCGCACGTCCTGGAACCGCTGGGTGAGCACGCGCACCTGTTCATCAACGGCGGCCAGGCGGTTGTACTGCACGGTGAGCACGCGGTACGCCCGCTCGACGTCGGCCACGGCGTTGCTGAGCCCGAACAGGACCTGCTGTTCCTGCTCGCGGAGGAGCGCCACCTCACGGGCGACGGCCAGCTCCGCGTTGCGGACCGCCGAGTGGGCGCGGCGGAAGCCGATGGGCACCTCGAGCTCGAGGCCGAGCTGCCATTCTTCGTTGTCGCCCTCGCCCAGGTTGCCGAAGGCGCTGGAGAAGTCGCCGTCGCTTTGAGAAGCCAGGGCGTTGCCGAAGCCCCGTTGGCGGTAGCGGGCGATGACGTCCAGCCGCGGCTTGAGGAAGTTCTTGTTGGCGATCAGTTCGAGCTCGCGTTGCTTGATCTGCCATCGTTGCCGGCGGAGTTCGGCGCGGTACGCGAGGGCCTCCTGCGTGCAGCCGTTCCAGTCGTAGGCGATCGGCGCGGCGACGGGCTCGCTGACCGGCTTGATGAGCTCGCCGGTGGTGATCGGCAGGCCGATGATCAGCCGCAGCCGCCGCTCGGCGACGCGGACGCCGCCGACGCTGCGGAACGACCCGCCCGCGGCGCCGTTGTTGGTGCGGGTGCCGTCGACCAGGCGGCCGAAGAGCGAGTCTTGCACGTCGGACTCGACCCGCCAGTACTGCTCCTCGGCCTGAAGGGCGTTCTCGGCGGACTCGGCGCCCCCCTCGGCGAGGCCCCGTTCGCTGTTGAGCAGCGCGAGCGATTGGTCGCGGGCCGACTTCTTCGCTTCGAGGTCGTAGTACGCGAAGTAGAGGTCCCAGTACGCGTTCTCGACGTTGCTCACCAGGTTGCGGACGCCGGCCTCGAATTCGGCGAGGCTGATGTCCGACCGGACGCGGGCCAGCACCACGCCGCTGAGGGCGCCCGGCGCCCCGTTGGGGCCGGCGATGCGGTTGAACTCGCTGCCGGCGCCCTGCCACAGCGGCTGGCGGACTTCCAGGTCAAAGAAGGTCGTCCAGCTGCCGCTGGGCGATGAGAAGCGGTTGCCGACGAAGTTATTGAAGTCGTAGTCCGTGACGTGCCGGATGGCCATCTGGGCGCCGGTGGCCGACTGCTTGCGGAGCTCGACGTTGTAGCTGCCGAGGTCCTGGACGACGACGCCGTTGTCGCCCAGGAACGTGTTGTTGAGCACGCGGTCGTTGTTCTCCCACAAGCCGCTGGCGTCGAGCGTAGCGTCGAAGTCGGCCAGCGCCGCCTCTTCGCCGAACCGCGGGTCGGTCTGCGTGATTGCGGGCTCGAACGAAGTCCGGGCCGCCTCGGGCGCCAGCAGCACCGTGGCCCCGAGGTCCCGCAGAACGTCCGACCGTTGCAGCGTCAGGTGGATCGCGTCTTCGAGGGAAAGCTCCCAGTAGCGGGTCTCTGGCCCGATGGGCACCGCGTCGGGCGCCAGCGACGAGGCCGACGCCTGCGTCAGGCAGCCATCGGGGCACGGCTCGTCGATCTCCAGGTAGGCCGGGTCACGGGCCGGCCGTTTCGGGTCTTCGCATGGCGGGCAGGACTCGAAGCAGCGGTCCTCGCGCACCAGCGAGCAGCCCGCCAGCGACGCGGCGGCAGCAAAAGCAAAGAGGAGCACGAGTTGGCGGCCGAGCTTCATCGCGGGTGGATTCTGACGGAGGCGGTGTTGGCGAAAGGGAGGTCTTGTCAGCGTCGTGTCTTCGCCGTGGAAGTGGCTTGTCGCGGAGCCGTTGTCGGCTATCCGCGCACTGGTCCCCGCAGGGTTCCCCCATCGGCTTCCATCGGCAGCACAACCTGGAATATCCACACAACCGCTTAAAGCCGCCCGCTTTGACACCCGGCGACCCGGCCGGCGTCTTCCTTACCGCCCGCAAAATCGGTTCACCCGCGCCGCCGGGCTGGTCGATACTGCCCGATGGGCGGCGACGGAGCCCGGTCGGCGGGCGGTGCTGGCGGGCAAGAACTTGTGAGGAGCCACGGACGTGCGGAACGCGATTCTCCATCCCGCCTCGGCGGCTTACGCCCTTTCGGTACTGGCGGTCCTGCTGGCGGCGCCCGACGCGCTGGGCGCCAGCGATGACATCTTCGAACTGGCGACGGGCGCACGCACGGCCAGAGCCCCGGCGGCGGACCCTCCGCGGCGGGGGCCGAAGCAAGCCGCGCCCACCAAGCGTGCCGCCGGGGAAAGTTCAACGGGCAAGACGCCTGAGGACGCTAGCGATGATGTCTTCGAGCCCCTGGCCGTCGCCGCGAAGCAGCCGGTTCCGAAGGCGCCTTTAACGCCCAACCGGCCCCGGCCAACGCCTTGGCGTAGCCATGGCCGCGTTAACCCCTTCCGGCAACCAGCCGCTACCGCAAAGCAATCATCCGCCAAGCGGAGCCCCCGGTCGGGCACGCCGTTAACCGCCGACGCGGTGGATGCCGCCGACACGCCAAACGTCATCGAGCCGAACCGGCATGTGGAGCTCGACGCACCCATCGAGTCGTCCGAGGCAGAATTCACGGCGATCGAACAGCTGGGCGCTGAGATGCAGACCGAGTTGGACGCCGACTTCGAAGCGACGATCCGCCTGGCCGTGCAGCTGGACCCCACCGGCGGCGCCGGTTCGCTCTTCCACCGCACGCCGCCCGAGCCCATCGCACCGCCGGCGGCGAGCGAGCCGAACGGTGCGGCGGCGAAGAGCGGGCGTCCCGAACCAACCCTGATCTCGATCCGCGAGGCGACCGTCGACACGACGCCCCGTTCCCGCACGATCGACGACGAAGAGACCTCGACCGATCTGCCCCGAGACATGGCGATCGACAGGTTTGGCGGCTACGGCGGGGCCCGGCTGAGCGGCAACGAGCGGGTCCGCTTCGCCACGCTCAAGTACTTGTGGAACTCGCCGGCGATGCGGCACAAGCCGCTGTACTTCGAGCAGCCCAACCTCGAGCGGTACGGCTCCGGCTGTGGCAACAACCTGCTGTCGTCGGCGGCCTCGGCGGGGCACTTCCTGGGCAGCACCCTTTCGCTGCCCTACCAGATCGGCGCTCAGCCGCCACGGGAGTGCGTCTACACGCTGGGAGTTTACCGACCCGGAAACTGCAACCCGCACTTCGTGCACCTATCGCGGCCGAGCGCGAAGGGGCTGGCTCTGCAGGGGGCGGCGGTAACGGGCCTGGTGCTGCTGTTCCCGTAACGGCTGCTGTTTCCGTGACGTCGCCGGCCGTCTCGGCGGCGGTGGTGGAGGCCGCGGAGCCGTCTCGGCGTGTTTGCCCGGCCGTTCGCGGTTGCCTATTCTGACGGGGTATCGAAGTCACCCGAAGCCGCGGGCCGACGAGCCCGCCAAGACCGCTGTGCCGCGGCGCCACGTGCGAGGCGTGGTGGCCAACGCAGGGGCAACGTGATGGACGGCCAGCCCGCCCCGGGCATTAGCGGCAAGACGAGCACGCTCCGCGGCGCCAGCGGCCACGGCGCCGCGGAGCCCGACGCCGAGGACGCGGTTGCCGCGGCGCCCGACGGCGCCGACCCCGAAGCGGCGTTGATCGCCAAGTCGCTCGCCGGCGACGAGACGGCGCTCGAGCAGCTCTTGCTCCGCTACTACGACCGCTTGCTGAGCTACATCCGCCAGCAGCTGCCGACCAACCTCGCCGGCAAGGTCGGGCCCGAAGACATCCTGCAGCACACCTACCTCAAGGCGTTCCGCGCCATCGGCGGCTTCGAGCCTCGTAGCGGGTACTCGTTCTTCTCGTGGCTGAAGCGGATCGCCGACAACGAGCGGACCGACCAGTACCGCAAGGCCAAGCGCGAGGCGGTGGTCTCGACGCGGCCCAAGGGGGAGCAGAGCAGCGGCTACGCCGACATGGTTGGCCAGCTGGCGGGCGACGACCCGACCGCGACCGTCCTGGCTCGCCGGCGTGAGCTGATCGGCGTGCTGCACGTGACGCTCGCCGGCATGAAGCCGCAGCACCGCCAGGTGATCGAGCTTTACCACCTTGAGGGGCGCTCGGTCGAGCAGGTCGCCGAGACGCTCGACCTCACGACCGGTCAGGTCCGCGGCCTGCTGCACCGCGCGCGCGCCTCGCTCAAGGACGCCATCAACCGCCTCTCGCACTTCGTTTGAAGTTAGCCCCGTGCGAGTTCGTCTCCTCCGATGAGCAGCAACCCAACGACACCCAATCCAAAAGACCAGGCGGCCAGCGCCCCGCAGCGCACGCAGGGGCCCAGCGCCGAACGGCGTGCGCAGGCGATTGTTGAGCACGTCATCGCCCGGCGCCGGCGGGGCGAGTTGGTCACCGACGATCAAGTGCTCCGCGACCACCCCGAGTTGCTCGGGGTGCTCGAACAAATGCTCCGCAAGGCGGCCGTGGTCGAGCGGGTCCGCGCCGCGGCACAGGACGCCCCCGACGCAATGGAACGGCTGCTCGACAACCTCGAAGACGACGCGTCGCCGACGGCCAGGCCCGTCGAATCGCTGCCGGCGCGTTCGGTGACGACCGGGGCGGGTTTTGTGGACGATCGCTTTCAGTCCGAACGCAAAGCGGCCGAAGCTTCACAGGCCAACGATTTAGCCGGACAGGCCGCCGATGCCCAGCGGCCGCTCGCAGGAGTGGCGCCGGGGCCGAGCGAGGGCCCGCGTTTCGAACTGGAAGCCGCGCCACCCCGCAACGGTGACGTGGTTCAGGCCGCTTCCCCCGTCGGCTTCCGGCCCCAACGCCGGCCGCCGACGGCCGTCGTCTTCGTCTACGACGACGACCAGCGCGGCGGCGAGGCGGTCCGGGTGCGCGTGTCGCCGTTCACGATCGGCCGCCACGGCGGCGACTTCCTCGTGCCGCACGACGGCCGGATGTCCGCCAAGCACGCGGTGGTGACGCGGTCGGGCGGGCCGAACGGATGGGTGTGGACGCTCCGCGACCTGCAAAGCACCAACGGCGTCTTTGTCCGAGTCCGTTGCGCGGGCCTGCGAGACGGCGACGAGTTGTTGATGGGCAACCGCACCGTGAGGTTTGCGGCGCCCGGCGGAGACGGCGGCGGCGCCCGCCTGGAAGAACTGCGGGCTTCACGCCGGCCCGAGAAGCTGACCCTCGGTAAGGGCGCCCTCGTCTTGGGCCGCGGCCCGGCGTGCAGCAAGTTTCTCGCCAGCGAACCGACGCTCGACGACCGCTTCGCGACGCTTACGCCCCTGACCGGCGGGGGCTGGCGGATCGAGGCCACGGGCCAGCCCGGTGGTCCATCCACAGGCGCGGACAACGGCTTATGGCTCCGCGTCAGCGAGGCAACGCTGGTCGCCGGCGCCAAGTTCCAGCTGGGCGAACAGCGGTTCGCATTCCATTTGCCCTAACGGCGCCGCCAGCCACGCCGGCGCCAGCAGAGCCGCGGCGTTCCGCTCTAATTTCTTCGCCCCGCGGGTTTCTTTCGTGCGCGAGCCGCCTTGGGTGCGTTACAGAGGTCAGGCAGGAGGGCGGTCGTGCACGCGGCAGCCGATAATTCCGCGTGTGCAAGCACCACCCTCCGCCAACGCCACCGACGGTCACGCGTATGCGGAGCCGCCTGGAGGAACTGGCGAAAATGGGGCAAAGCCGATGAATCTCGAAGACGCGATCTACAAACTGCTGGGGGTTTCTCCCGCGGAGCAGCCGCCAGACAGCTACCGGCTGCTGGGGATCGCGCCTTTCGAGTCCGATCCCGAGGTGATCCGCAACGCGGCCGCGAGGCAGATCCTTTTCGTCCGGCAACCGCACGACGCCTCGGCCGACGCATTTTCGGACAAGTTGATCCGCTTGGTTACCGAGGCCCGCTCGCGGCTGCTAAACCCCGCTAGCAAGCGGCTCTACGACGACAGCCTCCGCCGAGGCGAGCAGCCCGGCGGCCAGCTCTCCGACGGCAAGCGGTTCGCGGGGCCAACCTCTGGCGACAGCAGGGCCGACAGCAGGGCCGCTAGCTCCGCCGCGGTAGCGGCCCCGCCCCGCTCCGCCGAGCGGGCCCGCCCCGCCCGGCGGGAGATCGCGTCCCTAACCAAAGCCACCCCGCGAGAGATGCGGACGGGGGTCTGTGAAGCCGAAGAAGACACGAAACTCAACCACGGCCCCCGCGAGTGGGTCGTTGGCGTCGATGCGTCGTGCGATTTCGTCGTGAAGTCGCCTTACGTGTCGCGGCGGCACTGCCGGCTGTGGGAGACCGAGGGCCTGTTCTGGGTAGAAGACCTCGGCTCACGCAACGGCACGCACATCAACCACTGCCGGATCGAGGGCCGCCAGGTCGTCGATCAGGACGACGTCGTGACGCTCGGCTCGCAGGCCCGGCTGCCGTGGCCGCCCACGTCGATCGACCCGGGCGGCCAGCACGAGGTGCAGCTCATCACCATCGGCCGCGGCCGGGCGAATGACGTTGTCTTACGCGACGCCTCGGTTTCGCGCCACCACGCGCAGCTTTCGGTATTTGCCGACCGCGTGCTGGTCGAAGACCTCGGGTCGACCAACGGGACTTACGTCGGCGGTTCCGCGGTGCGGGTCAACCGCCAAGCGATCAGCCGATCGGACATGATCCGTGTCGGCCGGTTCCAGTTGCCGGCCTGCGAGCTGATCGACGGCGGCCGAACGGAGCTGCTCGCCAAGGAGTGAACGACTGCGGTCGACCGGCTCGTCGGTCCGTCGGTTCGCCCCACCGACGTCGGCGGTCGGTCGGCCGTGTTTTTTTCGCCGCGTCCTTCGCCGCGCTTTGCGAAGCCGCTCCCCCCGCGGCAGTCTGCAAACGCTCGCGCAACTCCGCGACATCGTCCCTAAGTCTCTCCTGGAAAACAGCTTGCGCCAAATCGGCCGGCGTCCGCCGCTGGCGGCAGGCGCCGACGGCCGATTATTCTCCGGGATCTCAGTACCAATCCGCCGGCCGAGGCGCATTACTCTATCACCCGCAGCGGCTCGCGCTTGCTGCCGCCGGCGGGGAGCGCGTCGGGCTTGGACCGGAGGTCCTCCGGGGCTGCGAGCGGCCTTTTCGCGGGGTAGGTGGATGGCAGACACCAGCGACAACTTTTCGACGGCGCCAAGCGTCACGGGAGAGGGCGAGCCGGACGGCCGCGCGAGGTTTGCGCGGGTTTTTGCCCAGCACGACCGCTGGCTGTACGCGTATCTCGTGAGCCTGCTCGGCTCGTCGGCAGACGCGGAAGAAGTATTCCAGGAAGTGTGCGTTGTGCTCTGGCGCGACTACGAAAAGTTTGACCCGGACACCAGCTTCGTGAAGTGGGCGAGCGTTGTCGCCCACTACCAGGTGCAGCGTTACCGACGGACTTTGAGCAAACAAGCAAAGACACTTTCCGACGAGGTCGTCGACCTGCTCGCGAGCGAAGCGGCGGCCAAGGCCGACCTGATGGACTCCCGCCGGCACGCCCTGCACGACTGCCTTAAGAAGCTCCGGGCGTCGGACCTGGAATTGGTGCGGCACTGCTACGCCGATGGTCGCCGCACGATGAAGTTGGTCGCCGAGTCGCTCGGCCGACCTGTGAACACCGTCTACAAGGCGATGAACCGCGTCCGCAAGGCGTTGCACGATTGCATCGACCGGACGCTTGCCGCCGAGGGGCTCGCCTGATGCGTCACGACTCAGACAAGTCGCGCGTCCTTTCCGAAGGATTCGGCGACCTGCTCAACGGTTTTTGCAACGGGCGGCTTGACGCCCAGCAGCTCGCCCGTTTCGACCAAACGCTTCGGCGGGAAGAGTCCGCCCGTGCGGCGTACCTCGACTACATGGCGGTCGAAGCGGAGCTCTACGCGTGCCGGGCCGGCTCGGCCGATCGGGTCGGTGGCGAGGCGCCCGGTTCACCCGCCGCGGCGCCCGATCGCGGGGCATCGCAACGCCGCCGGGTTGCCTCGTGGCTCGCCATCGCCGCGTCGCTGATCGGCGTGGCGGTCGCTTCGAGTCTGGCCACGCGGGCCATGCACGCGGGGCACTCCGCGTCGCCTGCCGCGTCCGCTCCGCAGCAAGCTACCGCCGACACCGTTGCACGGGTCTCGGCGACGCAGAACTGCCGCTGGCGTGATCCGGATGGCCGGATCGGCTACGGCGCGACGCTGGTCGCCGGCCAGCGCCTCGACCTTGAGGCCGGGGTCGCCGAGATCGCGTTCGCCAACGGGGCGACAATCCTGCTCGAGGGACCGGCTTCGCTCGAGATCGATGACGATCACAACGCCCGGCTGGTAAGCGGCCGGCTCGCGGCCAAGATCCCCCGAGAAGCCCAGCGGCTTGCCGTGCGAGTGGGGCGGATCGGCGTTGGCGGCCGCGGCCCCGCGGCGGAGGGCGCCGAGTTCGGCCTGCTTTCCGACGGGCGGGGCGGCGGAGAGGTGCACGTCTTCGACGGGTCGGTCAACGCCCGATTCCTGAACCAGTTCGGCGCCGAGGTCCGCTCGCTCCAACTGCGGCCTCGCGAGGCGGCCCGCGTCCGCCCGGCGTCGACCACCGTCTCACGGTTCCAAGCGAACGGCGACCGCTTCGTCCGGTCGCTCTCCTCGGGCGGGCCGCGTGGCGGTCTCTACGCCTTCGAGGCATTCGACTACCCCAAGGGCCCGCTGTCGTGGCAGAACGGCGGCTTCGGCTGGGCCGGCCCGTGGGCCGACATCGAGGCCGGCGACAACCCCGCCGGGGGCGCTACGAACCTCGTTGGCGGCGCGAGCGTCGAGTACCGCGGCGTGACCTCGGTCGGCAACCACGCGGTTCAGACCGCACAGCGGAACCGCATCCGTCGGGTGCTGAGCACCTCGATCGGCGGCGTGTTCGACGCCGCGGGCCTGGTCGAAAACCGCGACGGCCACCGGCTGCTCGGCCGCGACGGCCGGCGGCTTTACCTCAGTTTCCTGCAGCGTGTCGATAAGCTCGACGACGGGTTCTACGGCTTCGAGCTCCACCGCGGCGACGGCAACGGCAACCGTGTGCTCTGCATCGGCAACGGCGCCGAGGGCGCCGGCTACGGCGTGACCTCTAACTACAACGCCTACGGCCCGCGGAACTTCCCGCCGCTAGGCGAGGAGACACGCGACGCGAATCTGTTTGTCATCCGCATCGACTTCGGCGTCGACGACCGTGATCGGGTCTTCGTTTACCGCAACCCGGAGTCGTTGCTAGACGAGGGCCGTTGCGAAGCGGACGCCCGCCTGATGGGCAACTTCGCCTTCGATCGGATCGGCTTCGGAAACTTCGACGGCGCCAAGCGGCACGAGATCGATGGCGTCCGGATCGGCACCACTTTCCGCGCGGTGACTGGGCAACGAGACCCCAGCGGCGTGTTCGAGGGCCGGGTCGCCGACAAGCGTTGGCCACCGGCGCCGGGGCAGGAACGGCGGCTGTCGCCGACCGCCGCGGGAGCGCTGACGCCCCCGCCGCACCCGCAAGCTTTCGAGTCGCTAGTGTTTTAGACAAGAGACTTGGTTGAACCCCCCCGCCTCGGTCGCCGGGCGTTGGGCGGCGTTTTGGCGGCCCCGGTTGGACGGCGTTCGGTTGGATTGGCGGTCGCCTTGAGCGAGAGCCAGGCGGCCGGCGAGTGGCTTTTCACAACACTTTTCTTGAGCAGCCGCGGCCCCCGGCGATCCGCCGGCGTGGCGGCTCGAGGCGGATAGAGGGCGTCGCCCCCCGGGGCGTTTGCCGGCGTTCAACGACCCTCGTCGGGCCCTGCTGCGCCTAGGGTCGCGCGACTCGGCGAACCCGGTGACAGCTCCTTTTGGTTTCTCTTCTTTGGAGGCTACAGACTCATGAGACTTGGATTGGCACTCTTGGCGGCAGCGGTCATGGCCGCCCCCGCCGCGGCGGCGATCGTCGTCGACGGCGCGCTGGATGCGGAGTACGGGCTGTCCATCGCAACACAGGCGAATACCGGCTCGAGCTTCGGGCCCTCGAGCAACCTGAACGCCGGGCACGGCGTGATCCGCGATGGCAAGCTCAACTTGTTTATCGACGGAAACCTGGAAGACAACTTCAACAAGTTGAACATCTTTCTCGACTCACAAGCCGGGGGGCAGAACGTCCTCGATTCCGACACCGACAACGGCGGCACGAACCCCCTCGCGGATGTCACCGACGACAGCGGCGTCAACGCCAGCGCGCTCCAAAAGCAGCGGGGCACAACCTTCGATGCGGGCTTTGAAGCCGACTTCATGCTGATCATCCGGCACGGCCTGGATCAATTCGATGTCGACTTCGTTCGGATCGGCGACGGCGCCGCCGGGGATGGCGGCTTCACCTCCGATACCGGCTCGGGCACGATCTTCGCGCCCGGCTTCGACCGCAGCATGAACAACTCGGGCACGACGAGCGACGGCATTATGGTTGGTTTCAACAACTCGAACTCCGGCGGGACCGGCTTCGAGTTTGGGATCCCGCTGAGCCTCATCGGCAACCCGGCCTCGGTTGACGTCACGGCGTATATCGGTGGCAACACCCACCAGTTCGCGTCCAACCAGTTCCTCGGCTCGCTGCCGGGGGGCAGCGGCAGCCTCGGCTCGGACGGCACCGGCGGCTTCACCCCGGGCCGACAGTTCTTCGACCTGAGCAGTGTTACCGGCGACCAGTTTTTCACGGTGGTCCCCGAGCCCGGCACGGCGGTCTTGACGCTGCTGGCAGCCGCGTTCGCGGGCTCGGCGGCGATGCGTCGGCGGCTTGGTTAGCGACTCGGTTTGCGTAGACGGCCCGTGGGGCAGCGGGCCGCCGCTGGCTTTGCCGCCCG
>JBCCZD010000120.1:0-11838 GCA_039188275.1 Planctomycetota bacterium | reverse complement strand
GCCGCCTGCCTGCTCTTCGGCCTTGCCGCCGCCTTGTCCTCCGGCGCTTCCTCCGGCGCCCACGCCCAGCCAATCCAGTTCTTGTCGTGGAACCTCGAGTCGGACGGCGCCGACCCGGAAGTCGTCGCCCGGCAGCTCGGCGAGTTCCCCAAGCAGAACTTCTACTGCTTCCAGGAAGTCAACATCCGCCACGCCGGGCGGTTCGGCGCCGCGATCCGTGCGGTGCACGGCAACGGCTTCCGCTACTTGACCACCAACACCGGGCGCGACGACCGGTTGATGATCATGTACGACACCGAGCGGTTCGACCTGATCGAGTCGCGCGAGCTCTTCCGGCACGGCGAACACAGCCTCAACCAGTGGCGGCACCGCTCGCCGCTGGTGCTAGTGCTCAAGGAGAAGGCGACCGGCCGTGGGTTCAACCTGATGACGGTCCACCTGGCGCGCGGCGACCGCCGGTTCCGCAAGGAGCAGGCGATCGGGCTCCGCGAGTGGGCCGCGTCCGAGCCGCGGCCGACCATCGCGATCGGCGACTTCAACTTCGACTACGACATCCCAACCGGTCGTGGCAATGCGTCGTTCAACGCGTTCCTTGACGGCGGGGCGTGGACTTGGGTCAAGCCCGACCCGCTCGTCGACACCAACTACGACGACCGTGACGGCGACGGCAAGGACAATTACCCCGCTTCGTGCCTCGACTTCGCGTTCACGGCCGGCGAAGGGCTCGGCCCGGCGCGGGCGGAGATCATCGTCCGCCCCGGCGACTTCCCGGACGATGAGCGTACGCCCGACCACCGCCCGATCCGACTGATCATCGACGGCCTAACGACCCGCCGGTAGCCAGCCCATGGACGCGGACGGGCCGAGTGGCAAAAGAAACTGGCGGAAAAACGCCGCGGGCCGCCACTTAGAGTTTTTCGGCGACGCCGGGCGCCGGCAACCGCAAGTTTATTGGCAATGCCATGGCCAGAAACAACGAGTTGCGACGCCGGCCACGCCGTGTGGGGCTCAATCTCTACACCGCCAATTGTCACCCTATCGCGCAAATCTCCAAATTCAAGCAACGTTCTCGGCCACGCCAGGGCTGGGCCAGCGAACTTTTTTTGGCCGGCTGGCATGCCTCGCTACGGTCGCCTCTTGTCAAGCATAGGTAGCGGTTTCGGAGGAAGGCTAGCAGCAGTTCCGCGACGGCTGTCGCTAACCGACGGCGGCAGCGGAGCCTCGGCGGCAGCCCCTATGCGGGCGCCAAGCTTCTCTAGAGCGCTCGTGGCTTCTTGATTTTTCTTGCAGAGACGCCGAATTAGGGACGACTGGCCTTGCCAGAGCCGATAAAACCGCTAAACTAAATGCGAATGAGAATCAGTATCATTAGCGATCGCTGGGTGCTGGCCTTGGAGTGTGGAAGCTTTCGTTGCGCCTCCTACCCGAGCAAGAGAGAAGCGTTCGAGTAAAGGAGGCCTGCGGCGAGGTTTCGGCTGGGGCGTACTCGGGATGAAAGGCGCCGAGGGGGCGCCTGACATAAACCGCCTGGATGCCTACAACTAGGCGTCCCGTGCTCGAGTGAAGGAACCCAGGCGCCTCGTCACGGCGAATCGCCTAGCGGTGCGATGGCGGTAAGCACTCGGTGGACGGAGCGAGTCTGCGCGCTGCTTCGCTCGTCATAAGAGTCGATGCGCGGCACGTGCGCAGAGAAAATACAGAAACAGCCGGGCGCGGCTCGCTGAAAGCGGCGCCGCCCCGTGAACATGCTCAATCGTGTCGGGCCGACCGACAGCGGTACTAGTTGGTAGCGGCTGCAAACGCCGCGGCGCCGGCGTCCAAACCACGACCCCTCCTAAAGAAAGTCTTGTTGATGTCTCGCTACCGTGGCCCTAAGGCACGCGTTAACCGTCGCCTCGGCGGAATGATCTTCGAGAACGCCGGCGCCGTGAAGGCAACCGACCGCAAGCCCGACCCGCCCGGCATGCAGCCGCGGCCGCGTAAGGTGTCGAAGTACGGCGAGTCGATGCGTGAGAAGCAAAAGATCAAGTACTACTACGGCTTGCACGAGCGGCAACTCCGGCGGTTGTTCGACAAGGCATCGCGGATGCGGGGCAGCACCGGCGAGAACCTGTTGCTGCTCTGCGAGAGCCGGCTTGACAGCGTCGTGCGTGTTGGCGGGCTGACGAAGACTCGCCCGCAGGCCCGCCAGGGGGTCGCCCACGGGCACTTCTTGCTGAACGGCGTTCCGCACAACATCCCCTCGGCCCAGCTTCGCGCCGGCGACGTGGTCCATGTCCGCCGCCGAGCGAATTTCGAGTCTCTGTACCGCAGCTGTTTGGCCGAGACCGGCGGCGCCGCGGCCGACTGGGTAGCGCTCGACGAAGACCAGCTTAAGCTGATCGTCCACCGTCCGCCTTCGGCCGAGGACGTCACGCTACCGGTCGACGTCGGTTTGGTGGTTGAGTTGCTCTCTCGCTAATGCGGAACTCTCTCGCTATGGGGAACATCGCGAAGATGAAGATTGGCGTCTTTTATGGGTCAACGACCGGGAATACCGAGCGAGTCGCGTTGAAAATCGCGGCGGAGCTCGCCCCCTACGTCTCGCTGGTGCGCGACGTGGCGGACATCACGGCCGAAGAGTTTGCTTCCGTCGACGTGTTGCTGCTCGGTGCGTCGACCTGGGATATCGGTGAGCTGCAGCACGACTGGGCGGCGGCGCTGCCCTTGCTGGAAGATGCCGACCTCACCGGCAAGACGATCGCCATGTTTGGTTTGGGCGACGCCTTCACCTACTCTTGGAACTATCTCGACTGCCTCGGCGAGCTGCACGAGTCGCTCGACGGCCGTGGCGCGACGTTCGTTGGGCTCTGGCCAACCGAGGGCTACGAATTCGACGAGTCGCGTGCGCTGACCGGTGACGACCAGTTTCTGGGCCTCGGCCTGGACGACGACAACCAGCCCGAGCTAACCGATACCCGCCTGTATGCGTGGCTGGCAAAGGTCTGGGCGGAGCTCGAGCAGCTCCAACTTGTCCCGCTACGCGGCGCGGCTTGAGCCGGGTCTGGGCGTCGTCCGGCCTGCTGTTCAACATGGTTGTCACCGAAGAATGACCAGCGTTCGTCGGTCGTTTTTGCGCAAGTCGACGGCTGTCTACGCCCGCGTAGTTGTCAAGAATCGAGTCCGATCGGTCACCAGCCATCGCCTCCGACGTCTCATCCATCCGCCGGTTCCGCTCGGTCTTGTCGTCGAGTGAGCCGGCCACGTCGATGATTCAGTCTTGGTGCTTTCGGTCGGGAAGTGGCGGTTGCCGCCTCCGCGTTGACGCTACGTTGAAGTGTTGCTGGAAAGCCCCGTTGTTAGTGCAGAGCAGAGGTCTCACCCACGGTAGACGCTGATGGACCGTAAGAACTCAGCCCCCGTCCCATCGTGGACCACCCAGTCGCAGCCCTGCTACACGCAAGATATTGCGGACCGTGCCAGCCGACACCGAACGTGCGCCTTCTCTGTCCAGATGACCTCGAGGGACCCCACCGACTCGTGGAGGCGTTCGAGGGCGAACTCTGCCGCGGCGAACCTGGACGGCCGCGTGGCTTAAGGCGTTGCCGCGGGGTCGGTCGGTCGTACTTCGGTGCGGAAGGGAGTGACCGGCAGGCCGGTAGCGTCGTAGAGGTTGCACACGGGGTTGTTGGCCCACGCGTAGCGGACGGCGACCGGCACGGCGACGTCAGGGCTGCTGACCTCGACGCGGTTGCCCTTGAGCAGCTTTGCGTTGGCGGGGCGCCACTTGCCGTCGGCGCCGCGGATCACGAACCCCTCGACCTGTTTGGCGTCAAACGTCCGCAACCGGCGACGCACGCCGCTGAACGTGACGACTGCTTTGCCGTCGGCCACCTCGATCGACGCGTAGCGCGGGCTCTCGCAAGCGATGTCCAGGCCGTAGTCTTTTGCCAGCGCGTGGCGGGCGAGCCGGTTGGCGACCTCTTGCTTGTTGCGCGGGTGGATATCCGACGCCTCGCCGAGGTCGATGATCACGGCCTGTCCCGTAGAGGGCAGGCGGTCGAGCGTTAGGGTTTGCGATTCCCGCAGCTCGGCCCAGTTGCTCTCTTCGGGGCCCGTCTGCTCGGCGAGGAAGTCGGCGAGTTGGACCCAGTAGAACGGGAAGTCGCCCTGCCCCCACGCGTCGCGCCACGACTGGATCATCATCGGGAAGAGGTCGCGGTACTCGGCCGCCCTCGCGGCGTTGGACTCGCCCTGGTACCAGATGGCGCCGCGGATCGTGTAGCCGAGGATCGGGTGGACGCGGGCGTTGTAGAGGTTGCCCGCCCGGCGGTTGCCGATGCTGAAGCCGCGGGCCCTGGGCATCTCGGGCGGCAGGGCTCCGCGGGCCTCGGCGTTCGCGACCGCCCGCTTCCACAGCGCAAGCTGCTCCTGGTACTGCTCGGCCTCTTGCTGCGCGTTGGTCTTCGACTCGGTCGCCAGCACCCACTTCATCATCGGTTGGAAGAAGGGGGCGTTGGCGAGTTTGTCTCGCGGGACCCACGCCTCGCAGGCCGAGCCGCCCCACGCGTTGTCGATCAACCCGACGGGGATGCCCACCGTGTCGGCGATCCGTCGACCGAAGCCGTAGCCGACCGCCGAGAACGGCGCGACCGAACGGGGCGAGCCGACCCGCCACTCGCCGTGGAAGTCTTCTTGCGGGGTCTGCGAGCCGGGTCCGGCGACCGTGATCAAGCGGATGTCGGGCCGGGTGGCTGCCGCGAGGATGAGGTCGCCGTTGCCCGACTTGTTGACCGGCCACTCCATGTTCGACTGGCCCGAGCAGACCCAGACCTCGCCGATCGCGACGTCGGCGAAGACGAGTTCGTTGCCGTCGCCACGGACGGTAAGCGTCTTGCCGGTCGCGGCGGGCTGCGCGGGCAGGGCCACACGCCAGGCGCCAGACTTGTCGTCCGCGGTGGCGGTGGCGGACTGGTCGGCCAGCGACACGGTGACGCCTTCGCCCGGGCCGGCCCAGCCCCAGACCACGATCGGTTTCTCGCGTTGCAGCACCATGTGGTCGCCGACGATCGCGGGCGTCCGGACCTCACCAACGGCGGGGCCGGCCGGGCCCGATCCGACCAGCAACGCCGGTATGAGGTATGCGACCAGGCTCCGTAGGCGTTTGCCACCGGCGACAAACGCCGCTCTGCTGCTGTTGGCCATCGCGGTCTCCGCCCTCGGGAATCGATGATCGCGGCGAGCGCGCGACCGGCCAGCCCAGGGTAGTCGCCGGCGGGGGGGAGAGGAAGCAGCAGGCGGCCGATCAGCGGCTCGCGGTAACCGGCGCCGAGGCGATCGCCTGGCTCACCAGGGTTAGCAGCGCCACGTAGCTCCGCTGATCAAAGTTCCGGACGCCCGCCGCTTGTCGGAGCGGCGGGGGGATCGGGATGGCGCGGCCTTGCGGGATCCGCACGAGCGCAAACGCCTGCTTGCTGGGGATGCCGAAGGTGAACTCGCTGCCGTCGACGTGCATGTCCCGCCGCTCGTGCATGTTCGGGGGCAGCAGTTGCATCGCGGAGCCGACGACCGGGTAGCGGCCGGCGGGCGCGTCGTCCATCGCCCAGATCAGCGTGCCGAGGCGGCCCGTCTTCTTCGAGACCCAGAAGAAGTGGCGGACCTTGCGGAGGACGTGCCTGCCGCCCACGATCATCTGCGTCGGCGCGTCCATGATCAGACCGTGGCGGTAGCGGGCGACCTGCATGCAGTCCTTGAGCGCCTCTTCGTTGCCCGAGAAGACGCTGCCGCCGATCATGCCGAGGTTGGCCCCAAGCCGTTTGTGCGTGTCACGCGTGATCACCACGTCGCGGCCGCCGATCTTGGTGGAGAACCCGACGGCCACCTTGTTGAGGTAGAAGTCTTCCGGCCCGGCCTGGGCGACGTCGGCCAGCAGCACGAGGTTGAACATCTCCCCGTACCGCTGAACCATCTCGGACACGGCGTCGGTGTCGCCGTGCGACAGCTTCCCCCGGACGAAGAGCACCGGGTTGGACCAGCCTTCGACCGACTGCCCACCGACAACCACGCCCGCCGGGATGCGGGGCATCGGCCGCGGGGTGAAGTCCCAGCCGGGGTCTTCGGCCACGGCGGTCGAGCCGATCGCCATGGCGACGAGGGCGGCCAGCCCTCGGTGCGCGATCCGGTCGGTCGAGAAAACCATTGGGGGTCTCCGCAAGACGGTGGGGCGGTGCCGAACGGGGCGGTGCAGAACGGGGCGGTGTGGCCTCTCGGCCGCGGCTCACGCCATCCTACGGGCGGTTCGTAGGCGGGGCCAGAGAGAAGTGTGCCACCCCCTGGCCGATGCCCGGGGCGCGGATGATGGCGCCCGGGGATGGCCCGACGATTCCGGCGCCACGATGCTGGCGCCCCGACGGCGCCCGGCGAGCCGCTTACTGACGCAACGCCTCGGCCGGGGCGAGGCGGGTCGCGTTCAACGCCGGCAGCAGCCCGCCTACAATGCCCACCCCAACGGCGATGGCCATCCCCTGGGCGACTACGGTGGCGTCGATCTGGCCCGAGATGAACCCCTTCGCCGACGGCAGCCAGGTGAGCATCTCCACCAGCCCAAAGGCGGCCAGGACGCCGACCAAGCCACCCAGCAGGCTTAGCAACACCGACTCGCCGAGGATCATCTTGGCGATCCGCGAGCGGGTCCACCCGACCGCGCGGAGCAGGCCGATCTCGCCGACGCGTTCTTGCAGCGACATCAGCATCGTGTTGAGCATGCCGAGCGTGCCGATGACCATCGCGATCGACGACGTGACCCACGCCATGCCGATCCCCATCTTTACGCCGGGCTGGTTCTCCACCGCTTCGCGGGCGAGCTGCGCGTCGATCCGGCTGGGGTCGATCGCTTCGATGTCGGCGATGATCTGCTGAAGGCCCTCGGCCGTCGTGCCGTTCATAGCGATGATGCTGAACCCGCTGACCTCGCCCTCGCGGTCCATGTGCTCCTGCAGCTGGTCGATCGCCATGACGATCGTCCCCTTCTCGATGACGCTGAAGCCGTCGTAGACGCCGACAACCTGGAAGTCTTCGCCGTCGATGTCGACCGTGTCGCCGGCCGTCTTCTCGAGCGTCTCGGCGACCGTCTTGCCGAGCATCACCGCTTTGCCGTCTTCGCTGGTCAGCGTGCGGCCGGAGAGGATCTCCATGTGGGCGAAGACCGTCGTGCCGGGCTCGATGCCGTTGAGCGGGACGATCATCAAGTCGTAGTCGGGGAACGACGTCTGGTCGGTCAGCCCGGGCACCACCTCGGCGACGCCCTCGACCGCCTTGATCTTGTCGGTCAGCGACTCGTCGAGCGGGCGGGCGAGGATCTTGCCCTTGCCGACGGCCAGGATGTCGATGCCGACACCTTCGTAGAACTGGATAAAGTCTCGCTTGAAGCCGGTCGCCACGCCCACCAGAGCGACCACCGCGGCGACGGCGATCGCTACCGAACAGGCGGTCAGCGTGGAGCGCTGCTTCCGCCGCAAGACGTTGCGGTAGCAGAAAGCAAGGAAGTGCATGCGGGCTCGACTCCGTAACGCCTACTGCGCCGCCTCGGCGGCCTTCAGCTTCTTGACTTTGCGCCGGAGCTTCTCGACGTTCTCTTCGGCGACGAACGACAGCTTCGACCCCAGCAGGTTCTTGCCACGGTACCAGTCGTACGGCTCGACAAGTAGCCCGTGGACTTCAACCAGCACGGCGCCGGGGAGGAAGTCGAGGTCCGTCACTTGCAAGTAGCCGGCGACGCCGCGGAACGTAGTCGGCGGGCCGAGCTGGGCATCGGATTCTGCTCGGCGGGGGATGTCTCGCCAGACGGTCGGGTTATCGGCGTCGGCCAGCAGGTCCTCGGCGCTCACCGCCGACTCGATCAGCACGTTTTCGCCCGAGTACGACTGGCCGCGGATCAGGCCCGAGATCACGACCTTGTTGAGCAGCGGGTAGCGGTAGCGGTAGACGTAGGGCTCTCCATCTTCGGGCTTTCCTGCGGTCGGGTCGAGCGGCTCCAGGTACTGCGAAAGTCCACGGGCGTCCGCGTCCGCATGCTTCTTCTCTTGCGCCATGAAGCCGTCCATTAGTTGCTCGTCGCGGATCAGGGCGAGCGAGCCGTGGACGATAAAGTACTGATCGAGCCGCCGCACCTTCCCGCCATCGGGCAGCTCGCCGGCCGTGGAGACTTCAAACTCCTGCCGCGCCGTTACCCGCTCGCGAACGAAACGATCGTAGAGCGCACCCGAGACGACCGTTTGGATAGCCGCCTGTTGCTCGTCGCCCGTCATGCGCGGTGAAAGCAGCGGTGGGCTGAGTGGCGTTTTGACGCCTTCGGCGACAGGGAACCCTCCTTCGATCAGGGCCGCGACAACGGGGTGCGGCGACGCCGAAACGTTCGGCGCGACGCCGCGGTCGTCCGCGGCAAGCGACAGCGAACTGCTCACCATCGCCAAAATCGCGGCGAAGTGGATCGAAGCGGTTCGGGGACAACAGACCTTCATTCGCGGTGTGTCCGGGGGGGGCGTTCAAGTCGGTGCGGCGCCGCGCGGTGACCGAAGACGGTAACCAATTCATACGCGGCAGGCCCATCGACGAGCAACCTCTCAGCGGCGCGAGGCGGTCGGGCGGGCTCGAATCGCCCTTCTTCCCCCGTTGCAGCCGCGCGCCTGCCCCTACAAAATAGGCAGGGGAGGTGGTGTGAAGCGACCGCAACAGGCCATTGTTCGGGCGTAAAAGGCTCCGACGGCCTTCAAATTCGTCGCAGGAACCGGGCGACAATCGCCCCTTCGGGCGGGTTTCGCCGCTTGAGAGGGAGATTGGGGTTACGCAACCGTTGATCTCAGCGGGCTCTGCGATGGCTGGTAATCCGGCGGCGGCGGTTGCGTGCTGGCGCCGATGAAGCCCCCGGGTAGGCGTTGGCCTCGCCCCCGGCGTGGGCGTGCGCGCTCGCTTTGCGGCCGGCCTGCCCCGCGACACCAATGAACGGATCTCCGTGCCAGACAGCCCGCCAAACCCGAACGCCTTGGCATCGACTCCCGGCGCTCCGCTATGGCAGGGCGCGGCGTCGCTGGACGAAGTTGTCAGGGTCAGGGCCGCCCACCATGGCGACCGACTCGCTTACCGCTTCCTCGCCGATGGCGAATCGGTCTCCAACGAGTGCACCTACGCTGAGCTGGACACCCGCGCTCGGCTGATCGCTGGTTGGCTCCAGGGCCAGGGACTAACCGATCGCCCGGTGCTGCTGGTCTTCCCGGAGCGGATCGACTACGCCGCCGCGTTCCTCGGCTGCTTGTACGCCGGGGCGATCGCGACGCCGGTGAACCCGCCGAGGCGGAACCGCAAGCGCTCGCGGCTGGAGGGCGTTGTGCGCGACAGCGGCGCGACGGTTGCGTTGACGAGCGCGGCAACGCTCGACCGTTACCGGGTTGCCGCCCACGGGGCCGCCGCCGACCTCCGCTGGCAAGCCGTCGACGCGATCCCCCCCAGCGCCGGCGACGCGTGGCGGCCGACGCGGCACGACGCCGACGCGACCGCCTTCTTGCAATACACTTCGGGGTCGACCGGCACGCCGAAAGGCGTCGTTGTCTCGCACGGCAATCTGCTGGAGAACCAGCGGCTCATCGCCCGGGCGTTCGGTCAAGACGAGTCGATCGTCGTCGCCGGCTGGCTGCCGATCTACCACGACATGGGCCTGATCGGCAACGTGCTGCACCCGCTCTACCTGGGCGGCCGGCTCGTCTTCATGCCGCCGGTCGCGTTCCTGCAAAAGCCCATCCGCTGGCTGCGGATGATAAGCGACCACGGCGCCACCATCGCCGGCGGGCCCGACTTCGCCTTCGACCTGTGCGTTACCGAGACGACCGCCGACGAGCGCGACCAGCTCGACCTCTCGCGCTGGCAGGTCGCGTTCAACGGCTCCGAACCGATCCACGCGGCGACGCTCGAGCGCTTCACCGAAGCTTTCACCCCCCACGGCTTCGGCGCCAACGCCTTCTCCCCCTGCTTCGGCATGGCCGAGACAACGCTGCTGGTCTCGGGGTCGCGCAAGACGTCGCCGCCGCTGTCGATTGCCGTCGACACCGATAAGCTCGCGGCCGGCGTCTTCACGCCTACCGACGCCGCCGGCCAGACGCTTGTCTCCTCGGGACCGCCTGACGAATCGCTCCGCATCGAGATTGTCGATCCAGACACCGAGGCGGCCCTAGCCGAGGGCCAGGTCGGCGAGGTGTGGGTCGCCGGCGACACCGTCGCCCACGGCTACTGGAATCAGCCAGCACTCTCCGAGCAGACGTTCCGCGCAAAGCTCCGAGGCGCCGACGGCGCCCCCTTCCTCCGGACCGGCGACCTCGGCGTCCTGCACGGGGGCGAGTTGTTCATCACCGGGCGGCTCAAAGACCTGCTCATCATCCGTGGCGTGAACCATTACCCGCAGGACATCGAGCGAACGGCCGAGGCAGCCCACCCAGCCCTCGCCACCGGCGGCGCCGCGGCCTTTGCGATCGAGCTCGGGGGCGAAACCGGCAGCGAAGAGCGGGTGGCGCTCGCGGTGGAAGTCCAGCGCACCGCCCTGCGACAACTCCCTGCGCCACAAGTCTTCGACGCCATCCGCCGCGCCGTCGCCGACGAGCACGACCTCGGCCTCGCGACGATCGTGCTCGTGCGGACCGGTTCGCTCCCGAAGACCAGCAGCGGCAAGCGGCAGCGGCGGCTGACGCGCGAGCTCTATCTCTCCGGCGAACTTAACACGGTTGCCTCGACTGCTGATGATGACGCCGCGCCGCCGCAGGCCGCACCCTCGGAGCCGCGCGTCATCAACCGGCAACAACAAGCGGCGGTCGAAGAACTCGTTGCTTGGCTGATCGACAAGATCGCGCAGCGGCGTGGGATCGCGCCCGACACAATCGACCCGGCACAGCCCTTCGCCAGCTACGGTCTCGATTCGCTCGCGGCGGTGCGACTGTCGGGCGAGTTATCCGACAAGCTGGGCCGCGACGTCCCGCCGACCCTTGCCTACGACTACCCAACGCCGCGGCAGGCGGCTGCCTACCTGGTGCTCGGCGGGCAGTTGATCCAAGCGGCGGCCAAGCCGGGCACAGACCCGGACGAGCCGCTCGCCATCGTGGGCGTCGGCTGCCGTTTCCCCGGCGGGGCGACGCCCGTCGACTACTGGAACGCCCTCCGCGACGGCGTCTGCTCCATCACCCCGGCGCCGACCGACCGCTGGCCTTCCTCAAGCGAGCTGCCCCCCGCCGGGTTCCTGCCCGCGGTCGACCGGTTCGACCCGCAGCACTTCGGCATCAGCCCCCGTGAAGCCGACCAGATGGACCCGCAGCAACGGCTGCTGTTGGAAGTCGCCTGGGAAACCTTCGAGAACGCCGGACAGCCGATCGACGCACTCCGCCGGCAACCAGTCGGCGTCTTCGTCGGCGTCAGCGCGAGCGATTACCCGCGGCTGCAAGCCGAGGCCGGCGCCGCGCCCGACCCGTACGACGCGATTGGCGGGTCTCTGGCGGTGATCGCCAACCGGCTGAGCTACACGCTCGATCTGCGTGGTCCTAGTCAAGCCATTGACACCGCCTGCTCGTCGTCGCTCGTAGCGGTCCATAACGCGGCGGCCGCCATCCGCCGGGGCGACTGCGACACCGCCCTCGCCGGCGGCGTCAGCCTCATGCTGTCCAGTGCGGTCACGGAGTCGCTCGTCCGGGCGGGGATGCTTAGTGTTTTTGGTTTGAGTCGTAGTTTTTGTCGAGGCGGGGATGGTTTTGTGCGTGGGGAGGGTTGCGGTTTGGTGTTGCTGAAGCGTTTGGGTTGTGCGTTGGCGGATGGGGACCGGGTGCTGGC
>JBCCZD010000119.1:0-11871 GCA_039188275.1 Planctomycetota bacterium | reverse complement strand
TCGAGTTCTGGCACTAGGCTACTGGTGCCGGCGCTTCTGGCAGTCGCCGGCGTGGGCGGCCCGTTGGCGCCACCCCGAAGCAATACAAGAAAAACCGATTAAGCCCCGGCTGCGACAGCCGGGGCTTTTTCTATAGGGACGCGGTTAGCCGAGGGGCGGCCAACCCGGTAGGGCGCCGCAGGACCGCTTGGATCGGCACAAACCAACCGTCAGCGGCGCTGCGCGGCGGTTCGCGGCTCGCGAGCCGATGACTGCAACAGCGCGCCGAGCGGGAGTTGCCAGTGGAAATTGCCTAACCCTTCCATTTTAATGAAGTCTGCTAGTCACCCGCCGTCGTCCGCTTTCGGTTCGCCTTTGCCGGGCATGTCGGACGCCGTGGTTTTCTTCACGCCCCTGGCGAGTGACGCAGCCGCCGGCCATCACGCCACGAATCACCCCGCCATCAGCCCTCAGGCCGACTTGTCCACGCCTCGTCCCACCGGCATCGAGATCGACTGCAACGCAACCGACCTCGTCGGGCTGCTCCGGCACCGGGCCACGCGGTCGCCGGTGCAACGGGCCTTTACGTTCCTGGCCGATGGCGATGGTGAACGGCAGCACGTCAACTACGGCCAGCTCGACCGCCGGGCGCGGGCGATCGCTGCGGACCTCCAGTCACGGGGGCTGGCCGGTGAGCGGGCGTTGCTGCTCTACCCCTCGGGGCTCGAGTTCATCGCCGCGTTTTTCGGCTGCCTTTACGCCGGCGTGACCGCGGTGCCGGCCTACCCGCCGCGGCGCAACCGCAACTTGGCGCGGATCCAGTCGATCGTCGCCGACGCCTCGCCACGCGTGGCCTTAACCACGCACGGCGTATTCGACCGCGTCGAGCCGATGATTCAAGACTTTGACGAGCTGCGGTCGCTCCCCTGGCGGTGCACGGACGAGCTCGCCGACGCCGACGATCAGAAGTGGCAAGACCCGCGGGTCACGTCCGATACGCTTGCCTTCCTTCAGTACACCTCCGGCTCGACCGGCACGCCGAAGGGGGTAATGCTTAGCCACGGGAACTTGCTGCACAACACGGCGACCATCTCCGCCGCTTTCCAGCCACCGCGCTCCGGCCAGGGCGTGACTTGGCTGCCGCTGTACCACGACATGGGGCTCATCGGCGGCGTCATCCAGCCGATCTACTTCGGTCGGCCTAACACGCTGCTCACGCCGACCCACTTCCTGCAAAAGCCGATCCGTTGGCTCCGCGCCCTCTCGGACACGGGCGCCCAGGTATCGGGCGGGCCCAACTTTGCGTACGAACTCTGTGTCGAGCGCGTGACCGAGGAGGAGAAGGCGTCGCTCGACCTGAGCCAGTGGGAGGTCGCCTTCAACGGCGCCGAGCCGGTGCGGGCCGAGACCATGCTGCGCTTCGCCGAGGCCTTCGCCGCGTGCGGCTTCCGGCCCGAGGCGTTCTACCCCTGCTACGGCCTAGCCGAGGCGACGCTGATGGTCGCCGGCGGCGACAAGTGGCGGCCGCCCGTCGTCGGCGCGTTCGACGCCGAGGCTCTTAAGCAGGGCCGTGCGGCTCCCAGCGACCCCGCCCGGCAGGGGTTGACGATTGTCGGCACGGGGGCCGGGCTGCGTGGGCAAGAGATCGTCGTCGCCGATCCCGAGTCGCGCCACGAATGCGGCCGCGGCGAGGTCGGCGAGATTTGGGTCGCCGGCGACAGCATCGCCCAGGGTTACTGGCGGCGGCCCGAACTCTCGGCGGAGACCTTCCACGCCCGGTTGGCCGGCGACGCCGGGCGGGGGCCGTTCTTGCGGACGGGCGACCTCGGGTTCTTAACGCGGGGCGCCGACGGCGACGAGCTCTTCGTCACCGGTCGGCTGAAAGACCTCATCATCGTTCGCGGCGCCAACCACTACCCGCAGGACATCGAGCAGACGGTCGCCGACGCCCACGAGCTGCTGCCGCCGTCGTCGGGCGCCGCGGTCGCCGTCGGCCAAGCGGGCGCCGAGCGGCTAGTGGTGATCCAGGAGATGAGCCGGGCCCGCGACCTGCCGTTCGAAGAGATCCTCGACGCGATCCGACGCGACGTGACGCAGGTGCACGACGTGGCGCCGGCGGCGGTCGTGTTGATCAAGCCGACGTCAATCCCGAAGACGTCCAGCGGCAAGATCCAGCGGCACGCCTGCAAGGCGGCTTACGAGGAGGGCGGGCTCTCGATTGTCGCCGAGTGGTCAATCGAAGAAGGCGCCAAGGTCTACCGCAAGCGGGGCGCACGCCGGCTGAGCAGCGAGCCGAAGCCGGCCGCCAACGCCGCGGAGACCGTCATCGACACCGAGGCGATCGCCACCCCGACGACCGGCGAGCAGGCCGCCGCCGCCCGGGCACAGACGGCCGAGCAGGTGCTGGGCATTGTCCGCGGGGTCGCGAAGGACCGGGCCAAGGGGCTGTCGCTCGAGACCGACATCGCCGGCATGGGGCTCGACTCGCTCGAGCGGATGGAGATCGTCGCGGCGCTCGAGGACCGCTTCGGCGGCCGCTTCCCCGAGGAAGCGATCCTCGCCATGGAGACCTGCGGCGACGTCGTCGACGCCGTCGAGGCGAACCTGCTCGGCGTCGACAAGCAGGCGGGGCCCCGGAAGGTAACGCCGGCCGACTACGTCTTCGCCGAATCGAAGGAGTACACCAAGCTGCGCGAGAACTTCGAACTCGCGGAGCGGATGGGGATTAAGAACCCGTACTTCACGCAGCACGAAGGCGTGACCAACGACCGGACGACCATCGCGGGCCGGGAGTACATCAACTGGTGCAGCTACAACTACCTGGGCATGTCGGGCGACCCGGCCGTTGACGCGGCGGCCCAGCGGGCGGTCGACCAGTTCGGCACGAGCGTCTCGGCGAGCCGCCTGGTGTCGGGCGAGAAGACGCTGCACCGCCGGCTTGAGGAGGCGATCGCCGACTTCGTCGGGACCGAGGACGCCGTCGTGCTGGTCGGCGGCCACGCCACGAACGAGACCGTTATCGGCCACCTCTTCGGGCCGGGCGACCTGATCCTGCACGACGCGCTGTCGCACAACAGCATCGTGCAGGGCTGCCGGCTGTCGGGCGCGCTCCGGCGGGCCTTCCCGCACAACGACCACCAGGCGTGCGCCGCGCTGCTCGAGCGGTACCGCGGCGAACACCGACGGGTGCTGATCGTCGTCGAAGGCGTCTACAGCATGGACGGCGATTACGCGCCCGTGCCCGAGTTTGTTGAACTCAAGAAGAAGCACAAGGCGTACCTGATGGTCGACGAGGCCCACTCGATCGGCACGATGGGCAAGACGGGCCGCGGCATGGCCGAGCACCACGGCGTCCACCCGCGTGACGCCGACATCTGGATGGGGACGCTCAGCAAGTCGTTCGGCAGCTGCGGCGGCTACATCGCCGCGAGCGGCGAGATCGTCAAGTACCTCAAGTACACCGCGCCGGGGTTCGTCTACAGCGTGGGGCTGTCGCCGCCGAACGCGGGCGCGGCGTTGGCGTCGATCGAGCTGCTCGAAGCGGAGCCCGAGCGCGTCGGCCGACTGGTGGAGAACTCGCGGCTGTTCCTGCGGCTCGCCCGCGACGCGGGGCTCAACACCGGCCGCAGCGGCGCGACGCCGATCGTGCCGGTGATCACCGGCAACTCGCTGCACGCGCTGGCCCTGTCGCAGGCGCTCTTCGCGGAGGGGATCAACGTCCAGCCGATCATGTACCCGGCCGTCGAGGAGTCGGCCGCGCGGCTGCGTTTCTTCATCACCTCGACGCACACCGAAGAACAGATCCGCTACACCGCGGCAACGCTCAAGACCGCCTGGCAGGCGATCCGGCAGTCGGGCGACGCGCCGCGGGTCGAGTTCTCCGCCCCCGGCGGCGGCGTCCAACAAGCGGCCGCGCAAGGCTGAAGAGCCAGTGTTGCGCCACGCTCGTTCGAGAGGCGTATACTTTCTGTGGGGCGAATGCGGAGTTCGGATTGCGGAATGCGGAATGACGCGCAAGCGATGTTTGTTATTGATCCCCGCGCCGCTAATGGACCGAGGGCGACCAACGGGAGCCCGAACCACGTAGAAGAAAGCCTTGCCCCGAGGGTTCTTTTACCGCGCAGCCATCAATAGTCGCCCGGCGCGTCATTCCGCACTCCGCACACCCAATTCCCCACTCGAACCACTCATCGCCTCGCTAGCCTTCCGCCCGCAACCCTGCACCGGCCGCCCATGTCTCAAGCGATTGTCGACCCGAACGACCTCCGCCGCTTCGCCGCGAACCTGCGCAAGTTCAACGGCGAGCTCGAAGAGCGGATGACCAGCCTGGCCGCGCAGCTCCACGCCCTCAGCGCCACTTGGCGGGACCAGGAACACAAGAAGTTCGTCGAAGACTTCGAGCAGCAGATGAAGGCGATCGCCCGCTACGTCGAAACGACCAACGAGCACGCCCCGTTTTTGGTCCGCAAGGCGGAGCGGATCGAGGAGTACTTGCAGCAGCGGTGACGGCGTTAACCACAGAGGCATTGAGAACACAGAGAAGCACGGGCATGATGTGGAAGCGTGCTGTCCAGGCGAGCGCCGCTCTGCTCGTGCTCACCGTTCTTGGCGCCGTTGGGTTTTTCGCTTCGGCTTGCATCCAGTCGCACGAGTACGGCACGGAGCTCGATAAACAATGGGAGATCATTGATCGACTCGTTGCCGATCTGCCGTCCGCAAGCTCTTCGTCCCCCATAAGTCTGCACAGCGTATGGGGGAACGCGATTCAGTTGGAGTTCTTTCCCGTGAGTAGGGGCACACGTTCGCTTGAAGAGATGAAGGCGCTCACCAGAGAGCTTCAAGCGATCTCCAACGCCGCGGACGCGGATAGGCCTTCCGAAGCGATAAGCAGCGTTTATGAGCTCTTGCAGGACGCCGCCTCGCATCGATCTCGTGACTATGTGGCTCGACAGCTGAAATTCGATCGCGAGCTGCTCGCGAGCCTAGCTTTTCAGTAGACGCTGCTTCCCTCCTCCGTGCCCTCTGTGTCTCCGTGGTTAGTCCCCCATGCCCGACCAAGCCAACGTCAAATCGTTCGCGGCGATCGAGGCGGTGCGGGCTGCGCTGTTGATGTTCGCCAAGCAGTCCGAGGAGGGGCTGGTCGAGCTCGGCGTCGAGATGCGGCGGTTCGTGGACTGGATGGAGCACGACCGGCCCGCGTTCTGGAAGGAGCAGGTGCGGCTCGCCCACGATGGCGTGCAGACGGCGAAGCAGGACCTTCACCGGTGCCTGATGTACCCGGTCGGTGTGAACGACCGGCCCGCGTGCAGCGAGGAGCGGGCCGCGCTCAAGAAGGCCGAGGCGAAGCTCGCCTACTGCCTGGGCAAGCAGGAGAAGCTGAAGCACTGGGTCCGCGAGATCAGCCACGAGATGCACACCTACGAGGGGCGCACCACGCGGCTCAAGGAGGTGGTCGAGGCGGACGTGCCGGCCGCCGCGGCAGCGCTGGCCAGGGTGCTAACGACACTCGAGGAGTACGCCGGCCTATCGACCGGCGGTGGCGCTTCCTCCGCCAGCAGTTCGAGCGGGGCAACAATCGACGACCCGGCGGACGAACCGACCACCGGCGGGACTCCCGACGACAGCCCACCGGAGTCGCCATGAAACGGGTCGACCTGTTCACCGGCGCCGGCCGGGTCCGCCACGGGCTCGAGGAGCTGCTGCGGGTGTGGGAAGAATCGGCCGAGGAGTGGAATGACGCGGTCCGCGAACGTTTCTACGAGGAGCGGATCGAGCCGATCCTGCCGGTTGTGAAGAATGCGCTCGACGCGGCCAGCCGGATGCAGAACCTGCTGGCCGAAGCGCAACGCGATATGGAGCGGTGATCGCCTGCGCCCGCTTATCATAGCGTTTGGCGCGCCGCCGTCTCGGGGGCGCCGCCGCACACCGCCTTATTCAAATCCCCGGAACGTCTCCGTGACGAACGAGCCGCTGTCGACCCGCCGCTTGCTCGAACAGATGCGGGACCTGCAACGCCTCGCCACGACGCGTAGCGAAGCCGAGGAGCGTCTCGCGCGCGTGCACACGGAAGCGCTATCCGCGGCGGCAGGGCGGCGTGCGGCTGCTGCTGCGGAGGCCGAAGCCGCCTACCAGCAAGCCAAGGTGGCCGCCGAAGCCGCGGCCGACGAGCAACGCGATCGGCTCCGCGCCGAATACGAAGAGGCCCGTACGGGCGCCCAACAGGAGTACCACGGGCTGCGTAGCGCCGCGGAGCGGGACCGCAAGCGGACTAGCGACGAGGCCCGGCAACGCCACCAGGACGAGGCGATGCTGATCCTGAGCACCTTCGATGCGCAGAAGGGCCAGCCGCGGCGCAAGCTCGATGCGTTCGGCGAACTGCTCAGCCGCCACCGCGAAGAACTCGCCGCGATCCAGCGCGACGCCGCTGAGATCCTCAAGTTGCGGCGATTGAAGCGGCCGGCCGAGCCTTCGGAAGAACCCACCGCCGATGCAACGCGGACCGAAAACACCGACGCGGCGGCTGGCGATGCGGTGGCGTTCGATGCCGCGATCGACGCGAAGACGGCCGAGATCATCGGCGCCATCGACTCCGCGCGAGACGCCGTCTCGGCGTGGTACCGGAGCCCGACCGCCAAGCTGCTCGAAGGGGGCACGCCGGCGATGGTCGCGGCGGCGTGCGCGGCTGCGGGCGTCGGGGTTGTTGGCGTGCTGTCGGGCTGGGCCGTGGGGCCGCTTATCGGCGGGGGCATCGTGGGCGGGGTTGCCGGCTGGCTGGGGCCGCTGCTGGCGCTCCGCCCCGCCGCGAAACGCCAAGCCCAAGAAGCGTTCGCCGGGTTGGACCGGAACGCCGCGGCGGCGGAGTCGGCCTTGAACGAGGCGGCGGAACTCGCCGCGGCGCGCAGCCGGGCCGAGGCTCGCGAACTGATCGAACGCTGGGACCGCGAGCTCGCCGAGCTGGGATTCGAGATCGAACAGCTCGTCGGTGGCGTCCGCGCCCGCACGGGCGAGCAGCTCAAGACGGCCGGTCAGGCGTTCCCGGCGCAGCTTGGCGAGATGCGGCGGCGCCACGACCAAGATGTCGCCGACACCGACGCCGAGCTCCGCGGTCGGCTCGGCGAGGTCACGTCGCTCCGTGACGCGGCGCTCGCCGCCGCCGCCGCCGGCGAGGCCACCGACCGGGTCTCGGCCGACGCCGCGCGCGAGCGGGGCGCCGAGGCGCTCCGCCGCGAGTGGCTCGACGGCTACGCGGCGATCGCCCGACAGTTGGTGGCGACCCGCGAGCGCTGCGACCGGCTGTTTCCCGAGTGGCAGGCGACCGACTACGACGCTTGGGAGAAGCCCGCTGAGGTGTCGATGGGCGTTGAGTTTGGCCGTGTGCTGCTCGACCTAAGGCGTGTGAAGTCGGGCATGCCGGCCGAGGCGTCGCTCGTGCCAACGCCGACGCAATTCGAGCTGCCGGCGATGATCACGCTGCTCGAGCAGCCCTCGCTCGTCATCCACGCCGAGGGGCCCGGCCGGCGGCGGGCGACCGAGCTGATGCAGGCGGTCATGCTCCACTGGATCACGTGCCAGCCGCCGGGCAAGGTCCGGTTCACGGTGCTCGACCCGGTTGGGCTGGGCGAGGGCTTCAACTCGTTCATGCACCTCGCCGATTACCAGGAGGGTTTGATCGCCACGCGGATCTGGAGCCAGCCCCGCGACATCGACGAGCAACTCGTGCGGCTCACGCACCACATGGAGACCGTGCTGCAGAAGTACCTGCGGAGCGAGTACGAGTCGATCCACGAGTACAACCAGCAGGCGGGCGAGGTCGCCGAGCCGTTTCAGGTGCTGGTGGTTCACGGCTTCCCGACCGGATTTGGTGACGACACGGCGCAGAAGCTCGCGCGCCTCGCCACGAACGGGCCGCGGTGCGGGGTGTACGTCGTGATGGCGATCGACACCAAGCAGCGGCTGCCGACCGACTTCCCGATGGAAGACCTGCTGGAAAACGCCGCGCGGCTCGACTGGCAGCCGCCGGACGAAACGGGCGAGGGCCGCTTCGTTTGGCAGTACCCGGCGCTCGGCAAGATGCCGCTGCGGCTGGCGTCGGCGCCTTCGCCGGAGCGGATGGTGGGGCTGATGAAGCAGGTCGGTCGGGCCGCCGCCGACGCGGTGCGCGTCGAGGTGCCGTTTGAGGTCGTCGCGCCCGAGCCCGACGCCGTGTGGGCCCGCGACTGCTCGGACGAGCTGCTCGCCCCCATCGGCCGCGCGGGGGCCAACCGGCTGCAGGACGTGCGGCTCGGCAAGGGGACGTCGCAGCACCTGCTGGTTGCCGGCAAGACGGGCTCGGGCAAGTCGACCTTCCTGCACGCGCTGGTGACCAGCGCGGCGATGCACTACAGCCCGGACGAGGTCGAGTTCTATCTGGTCGACTTCAAGAAGGGCGTGGAGTTCAAGTCGTACGCCACCAACAACCTGCCGCACGCCCGCGTCGTGGCGATCGAAAGCGAACGCGAGTTCGGGCTGAGCGTCCTCCAGCGGTTAGACGAGGAGCTCAGCCGCCGCGGAGAGCTGTACCGGGCGTCGGGCGTGCAGAGCCTGGCCGACTTCCGAGCCGCCCACCCCGATACCACCATGCCGCGCGTGCTGCTGGTGATCGACGAGTTCCAGGAGCTGTTCGTCGAGGACGACAAGCTGGCCCAGGACGCGACGCTGCTGCTCGACCGGCTCGTGCGGCAGGGCCGGGCGTTCGGCATGCATGTGGTGCTTGGCACGCAGACCCTCGCCGGGGCCTACTCGATCGCCCGCAGCACGCTCGGCCAGATCGCGATCCGCGTCGCCCTGGCGTGCGGCGAGGCGGACGCCCACCTGATCCTTAGCGACGAACGCAACACGGCCGCCCGGTTCCTCAGCCGGCCGGGCGAGGCGATCTACAACGACCAAAACGGCTTGGCGACCGCCAACGAGCTATTCCAGGTCGTCTGGCTGCCCGACCGTGAGCGGACCGAGCGGCTGGCCGACGTCAACGCGCACCGCGAGTCGCTCGGTGTGCCGGCGCCGCCGATGGTCGTCTTCGAAGGCAACGCCCCCGCCGATCCGCTGGAGAACGAGATGCTGCGAGATCGGATCGCCGATTTCGGATTGCGGATGGACGGGCAAGCGGAGCTGACGGGTGGATCGGCGAGGCTTCCCTCGTTCCCCAATCCCAACTCCGCATTCCTCGGAGACGCCGTTGCCATCAAGCCGCCGACCGTGGCGCCGTTTGGCCGGCACGGCGGCGCCAACCTGCTGATCGTTGGGCCTGACGAACGCTCGGCGCTCGGCATGCTGTCGGTCGGCGTGGTGTCTTTGGCGGCGGGCGCGGCGGATGCGCGGGTCGTCGTGCTCGACGCCACGCGCGCCGGTGACGCCTCGGAGGGCGTCTGGCGCCGGGTCGCCGAGGGCCTGCCGAGCGACGCCGTGGTGGCCGACGCTGCGGGCGCCGCCCAGGCGATCGCCGACCTGGCCGCCGAGGTCGCCCGCCGCGAGGCGGAGTCGGACGACGCCGCGCCGCCGGTCTACCTGGTGATCTACAACGCCGGCCGGTTCCGCGACCTCCGCCGGAGCGAAGACGACTTCAGTTTCTCGATGGACGCCGACAAGCCAAAGAGCCCCGACAAGCGGCTGGCGGAGGTCCTTAAGAGCGGGCCCGGCGTTGGCGTGCACGTGCTGGCTTGGTGCGACAGCTACAACGCCTGCAGCCGGCTGTTCGATCGGGTGGCGTTGCGCGAGTTCGCGATGCGGGTCGTCATGCAGATGTCGGCCGCCGACTCGAGCAACCTGATCGACACCCCCGCCGCCAGCCACCTGAAGCCACACCGCGCCCTCTTCTACAGCGACGAAACAGGCGACACCGAGAAGCTCCGCCCCTACGGCCCGCCGAGCGAGGCGTGGCTGGAGTCGGTGAAGAGTCCGCGACAACAATCGATGCCGGGGAGTTAGCCGTATGGACTACGACGGCGTGTTCCGCGAGATGAACAATGCCGGCGTCCGCTAGGTGTTCATCGCCGGGTTGAACTTCATGCTGCGGCACGAGCCGGTGACGACGTTTGATATCGGCTTGCTCATCGAGGACAGCGGTGAGAATCGAAGACGCTGCGAATCGGCGTTGGCAGCGCTCGACGCCGAATGGGGGCCGAGCGAAGACCAGTGGATGCGTGTTGGCGAGATGCCCGCGGGTTGGCTTGCGCGGCAGCCGATTTTCTGCATGACCTGTCCGTGCGGCCCGATTGATATCATACGCCGGGTCCCCGGTATCGATGGCTGGGACGCGATGGCTGGGACGCGGCGACTGGTACGCGGCGAGGACGCGCGCGGTCGACGAGCAGACAGTGCAGGGCACGCCGTATCGTGGACTGAGCGATGCCGACATGCTCCGCTGTCAGTTGGCGTTGGGTGAAGGACAGCGGAAGACGCACCGAGTTGATTTTCTCCGGCGATTGATCGGTCCGAACTAGGGCCACTTTTGAGAGCGGGCCGGCTACGCCAAGTGACGAACTCAAACAGGCCGAGGAAGCGAAGCGGCTTCGTGCCTGGGACCCCTCCAAGCGCGGGGAGGCAAGGGAGCGGGCCATCGCGTGGCTGGACTCCCAACGCGACGTCCCCCGCCGCAGCCGTGCCGGCTGCCTAGCCGCAGAGCACGCTCAGCTCGAGATGCTAGGGGGCGCGGCTCGGTGAGTTCGGAGGTCCTCGCCACGCGTTCGGCTTTTCAGCGTTTCACTAGGCGCCGCGGCCGGGTGAGGAGAGCGGTTGCTAGAGTCGCTAGCGTTAGCCCCGCCGGCTCCGGCGTGCTCGCCGACGCGATGAGGTCACCGGTGTCGATGCCGGCGTTGTCTCGCCAGAGGGTGTAGTCGCCGGCGTCGACTACGCCGTTGCCGTTGCCGTCCGCGGCGAGGGAATCGCCGACCTGGCCAAACTGCGACTGCCAAACCTGGTAGTCATCCGCGTTGACCAAGCCATCCCCCGTGTAGTCGCCCGGCAGGGTCACGGCCGGCCCGGCGTCGATCTCGCCGTGCTCTAGCCCCCCGTGAATGGGTTCCTCCGCGACGCCATCGACCTCGGCGATGGTTTCCCAGACCCAATCGACGAAGCTCGACACCCGGGTGAAGCCGCCGATGTCACCGTAGTCGCTGTTGGGGCCATTCGCGTCGGTGCTCTGGCCGAACGACGTAACGCCCGCCAAGTATGTTTGCCCATCGATGTCGACGAACAATCCGCCGCCGCTGTCGCCGGGGGCGATCAGGTACTCGAGGTCGAGGGGCGAGCTCGCCCCGAGCTTGGACTCGAAGGCCGACGTAGGCGAGTCGAAATCAACGGCGAGCAACTGCTCGGTGTCGACGTTGAAGGCGAACCGGCGGGAGCCCGGCGATTTCTCGGGGCCGACCGCGTCGATGACGTTCTGCCCCGCACGCTTTGTGCCCGCCGTGAAGTCTTGAAAGCCGGTCGACCCGACCCCCGTGGCGCCGAAGCCGACGGTCGTCGCGACGAGGCCGAGCTCGTCGCCGCCCGTGTACAGCGTGGCGGGCGCCACGTCGGGCGTGCCCGAGAGCTTCACGAGGGCGATGTCGTAGCCGGCCAGGTAATTCGCACTGTCGGCGTCGCCGCCCAGACCGCCCCAGGTTGGCTGAGGGATCCACTGCTCGGCGCCGAAGTTCGCCCCGCCTACGCTGAACGTCAGGTTCGAGAGCCCGCCGCCGAACCCGTCGGCGCCGTCGACGTTGTGCGCGGCGGTCAGCACCCAGCCGTCCGCGATAACCGTGCCCGACCCCAAGAACGAGCCGCCGGGCTCGCTCCAAGTAAGCTTACCGACAGCCTCGTACTGCGGCTCCGCGGCCAAGCTCAGGTAGAGCGCGTCGTCGACGCCGTCGAGCG